>CAXTMK010000041.1:0-34078 GCA_964245315.1 uncultured Acidobacteriaceae bacterium
GTCACAAACAGACTCGTCCCGCCAAAAGAGATGAACGGCAGCGTAATTCCCTTGGTCGGCAGCAGCGCGACCGCGACGCTCATGTTGAAGAATGCCTGAATCAGAATCGCCGTCGTCAGCCCGAACGCCAGGAAGCGCGCAAACGGATCGGTCGAGAGAAACGCCGCCCGCAGGCCGCGATAGCCGAACGCCACGAACAATCCGACCAGCGTCAACGCGCCCAGCAGACCGAGTTCCTCGGAGATATTAGCGAAGATAAAGTCGGTCCAGGCCTCGGGCAGGAAGTAGAGCTTCTGCCGGCCTTCCATCAGCCCCAGACCGCGCAGCCCGCCGGTTCCCACCGCGATCAGCGACTGCATGATGTGAAAGCCCTTGCCCAGCGGATCGTTCTCCGGATGCAGGTACGTCTCGAGGCGCGCGCGGCGAAACGGCACCATCCACAGCATGTAGAACATCACCGGCGACGACGCCACAATGCCCACGCCAATCCACTTGACCTGCATGCCCGCGAGGTAGAGCATCGCCATCGTGACGCCCGCGCAGACCAGCGCCGTGCCCAGGTCCGGCTGCTTCATAATCAGGCCGATGAAGAGCAGCGGAGGCAGCGCCGCGCGCAGGATCGTGCCCTTCCAGTCGTCCATTTTGAAGATGCGCGTCTGTAGAAAGTACGCGAGGAACAGCACCACCAGAGGAGTCGCAAGATCGGACGGCTGAAACGTCAGGAAGCCGGCTTTGAACCAGCGATGCGTATGGTTTAGCTTCGGCATTGCAAAGACGCTTACAAGCAGCAGCGTAAGCAGCCCCATCGCCGAGAACACCACCCTGGGATTGTTGTAGCGGCGATAGTCCACGCGCATCAGCAGCGTCAGCGCCACCATGCCGAAGAGCGCGAACAGCGCCTGCTTCGCGACATACTTATAGGGCGAGCCCGACTCCGCCTTCGCCATCACCGCCGACGCTGAAAACACCATCACCAGCCCAAACAGGACCAGCAACAGAACCACCCCGAACAGCCATTTATCGACGCCAACCCGCTTCGCCATTCAGATCCACCTTGCGCCCCATTCATGGTGCCTTTGTCTCACGCGATGAGTGGGTTCATACTCACTCCCTCAACTCGTTCACGCACTCGCGAAACACTCTCCCGCGATGCTCATAGTTCTCAAACTGATCGAAGCTCGAGCAGGCCGGCGCCAGCAGCACCGTGTCTCCCGCCTTCGCCTCGGCCGCGGCCAGCGATACCGCATTTTGAAGAGTCTTCGCAGATACCATCTTCACCACCCCGGCGAGTTCGCGCTCAATCTTTTCCGTGGCTGAACCAATGGTGTAAACAGCCGCGACGCGTTCGCGCAGCAGCGGCGCCAGCAGCGTGTAGTCGGAGTTCTTGTCCTTGCCGCCCAGGATCAGGTGCACGCCGCCCGCGAACGACGCCACGGCCTTCAGCGTCGCATCCACATTGGTCGCCTTGGAGTCGTTGTAATACTCCACGCCACGCAGCGTGCGCACCCGCTCCAGACGATGCTCGACCGCATGAAAGCTTGCCACCGAAGCCCGAATGCTCTCACTCGATATCCCCGCCAGCTTGCCCGCGCACACCGCCGCCAGCACATTCTCCACATTATGCGAGCCACGCAGCGGAATCTCCGCCACCGGCAGCACCGGCTCCGGTGCACCGCCTTCCTGCGCAGCCCACCAGATGCTCTCGCCATGCACGAACGCGCCCTGCTTCACGCGCCGCACGCCGCTGAACCAGAAGATTCGCGCCCGCGTATGAGCGGCAACCATCTGCGCGGGCTTGTCCTCCGCGTTCAGCACCAGGAAGTCATCCGGCCCCTGTTGCGCGGTGATCTTCGTCTTCGCCGCGGCGTAGCGCTCGAAGGTCTTGTGCCGATCCAGGTGATCGGGCGTAATGTTCAGCACCAGCGCAATCTTAGGCCTGAACTCAACCGTCGTCTCCAGCTGAAAGCTCGACACCTCCAGCACGCTCCAGCTATCTTGTTTGTCATTCCGCAGCGAAGCGGAGGAATCCGCTTCCTGCGCCTGCACCAATTCCACCACCGGCAGGCCGATATTCCCACCTACCAGCGTCTTCAGCCCTGCATCCGCAAAGATCTTCCCCACCAGCGTCGTGGTAGTCGTCTTTCCGTTCGATCCGGTAATCGCGACGACCTCACCCTGCAAAAACCGGCTGGCCAGCTCCAGTTCGCCGATAACCGTAAGCCCAAACGCCTGCGCCTGCGCGACCTCCGGGGTATCCAGCGGCACGCCGGGCGAGACCACGATCAGGTCCTGCCGCCGAAATGTCAGCAGCCCATGCCCGCCGCTCTCGACCATGATGCCGGCCTCAAGCAGCGCCGGAATCTCCTTCGCCAGCGCCGCCGCCGAGCGCGTATCCGACACCGTCACCCGGGCTCCGCGATCGCGTAAAAACATCGCCGCCGCCAGCCCGCTCTTGCCTAACCCCACCACCAACACACGCTTGTTCTTCAAGTCCATCCCAACAGCCTAATGCAAATGCCGTACACCCATACAGCCTCCGACTCACTGCCGTCATTCTGGCAAAGTCACAATCTCCGTATTGGCATTCTGAGGCGGCACCGCTTGTCCACTAGCGCCTTCTCCACAGGAGAAATCGTGCCGCACTCAACAATCCTGAAAACCTGTATTCCGGGTCAACGTACCGCTCGATCACATAGAACGCAAAGTAATAGAGCCGGCAAAAACTCCATACCGCAATTCCCAAAAGCAGCAAGACTCGAAGCGTCGGCTCCTCCATCAACAGCAGCGCCGACGAAAGCAGCCCCGCGATTAGAAACAGCGCTGCCTTCAGCTTAATAGACACCGGACTTTGCAAATCCGTCATAGCTGAAAGACCGATCATCGGCTGAAACGTGATCTCACGAGAAGCATCCGTGAAAATCCGTACCATCGTGTAAATCCGCGTTAGGCATCTCGTTCGCCGACCACGGATTTATCTCAGCTTCAACGTAGTCAACGCGAACAGCGCAAAAACCAGCGCCATAATCCAGAATCTTGCAATAACCTTGCTCTCGCTCCAGCCAAGCAGCTCGAAGTGATGATGCAGCGGCGCCATCTTGAAGATGCGCTTGCCATTGCGCAGCTTGTAGCTGCCTACCTGAAGGATTACGCTCGCAGCTTCCAGAATAAACACGCCGCCGATAAACGGCAGCAGCAGCTCCTGCTTGATCACCACCGCGACCGTCCCAATCGCGCCGCCCAGCGCCAGCGATCCGACATCGCCCATGAACACCTCCGCCGGGTGCGCGTTGTACCAGAGGAAGCCGATCGAGCCGCCCACCATCGCCGCGCCGAAGACCGTCAACTCGCTGACCTGCGGCATGCGCTGCAGCTCCAGGTAGTCGGAGAAGACGACGTGCCCGCTGACATAGGTGAGCACGGTGAGCGCGCCGGCCGCGATGATCGTGCATCCGATTGCGAGGCCGTCGAGCCCATCCGTCAGGTTAACGGCGTTGCTGGTCAGCGTAATCACCAGCATCACAAAGACGATGAACGGCAGGAACGCCAGCCAGTGCATGTGCGGAATGTGACCCATCCACTGCCAGACAAGATCGGGACGGAAATTCTTCGCGAATGGCACCATCAGCCTCGTTGAATACGAGCCGCGAGCCTCAAGCAGCACCAGAGCCACGGCGACCAATCCGCTGGTAAGAAACTGTAAGGCCAGCTTCTGCCTGCCGGTGAGGCCCTGGTTATGCTTATGCACGACCTTGGTGTAATCGTCGGCGAATCCGATGGCCGCGAAGGCCACGGTCGAGCCCATCACCAGCCACACATACGCATTCGAAAGATCGGCCCACAACAGCGTCGGGATCAGGATGGAGATGCAGATGAGGATACCGCCCATGGTGGGCGTGCCGCCCTTCTTCTGGTGCGACTGCGGACCCTCTTCGCGGATGTACTGGCCGATCTGGAACTCGCGCAGCCGCTCGATAACGAACGGGCCGATCAGCAGGCCGATCAGCAGCGCCGTCAGGCTCGCAAACACGCAGCGAAACGTGAGGTAGCGGAAGATGCGGAACATCCTGAAGTATGGAAACAGCTTCGTGTAGAGCAGCCAATAGAGCATTGGACTTTATGTTACTAGCCCATTCGCATCGAGACCCGTACCAAGTCGGGTGCCCCATCTTCGACGGCTTTATCGTCGACCATCGGTTTATTCACTTTGCGGCGAGAACCTGCAACGCCCCCTCCAGCCTCACTCCGCGCGAAGCCTTCAGCAACACCGCATCTCCCGCGCGTAGATTCGCCACCATCCACTCACCCGCCTGCTTCGGCGTCTCCACAAATGTGCCGCCGAACTCGCGCGCATTCCCACGCACCCCAACCACCGCATCCACTCCCCCAGCCTGCATGCGCGCCCCGCAGGCCCGATGCAGCTCCGCGGCGGAAGGCCCCAACTCCAGCATCTCGCCCGCAACCACAATATGCCGCGCAGCCGGGATCGCCATCAGCGCATCGACCATCGCATCCAGCGCCGCCGGGTTGGAGTTATAGCAGTCATTCACGATGGTCACACCACGCCATTCGATCACCACGCCGCGCTTATCCGGCGGGCGCAACTCACCCACCGCCGCCGCGCACTCGGCCAACGTCATGCCGCTCTCGAGCCCTACCGCAATCGCCGCCACCGCGTTCGAAACATTGTGCCGCCCCAGCATACGCAGAGCGACCTCCGCACGCTCGCCCCCCGCGACAACGGTAAAACGCATGCCCTCGACACCCGCCTCGACGACATCCTCCGCGCGGACGTCGGCAGACGCAGCCACGCCATACATCACGCGCCGCTTCGCCCCGAACTCGCTGACGTAGGCATCATCCGCATTCAGCACTGCGATACCATCCTCCGGCAGCGCCTGCACCAGCTCATACTTCGCCTTCGCGATGCCGGCAATGCCCTCAGGAAAGAATTCCAGATGCACCGCCGCGACATTCGAGACCACCGCCCAGTCCGGCTCCGCGATCTTCGCCAAGGCAGCGATCTCGCCTGCGTGGTTCATGCCCATCTCAATGACGGCAACTTCGTGTTCCGGCTCCAAACGCAGCAGTTGCAGCGGCACACCGAAGTGATTGTTCAAATTCCCCGCACTCCTGAGAACTGAGAACTGAGAACCGAGAACTGTAGCGATAGCCTCCTTGGTCGTCGTCTTACCCGCCGACCCCGTCACGCCAATGACGCGCCTGCCCCAGCGCCGCCGCACCTGCCGGGCCAGCGTCTGCATCGCACGCAGCACGCAGTCCTCGCTTTCGGGAACCCACAGCAGCCTGCACGGGTCCAGGTCACCCGGAGCCAGCCAGCGATTGCTCACCACCGCCGCCACGGCGCCATTTGCCAGCGCCGCGGAGACATAATCATGCCCGTCGACACGCTCGCCCGTCACGGCGAAGAATAACTCCCCCGCCCCAATCGTCCGCGAATCGATCGAATACCCCACAGCCTCCACTCCGGTCGTGAAGTCACCCTCCGCGTGGATCCAATCCGCCACCTGCCCCAACGTCCCCTCCAGCCACGCACCCCAAAACCGGAACGCGGCGGGCCCCATGCCCCGATTCTGCCCCGTGGGCCTCGTTTGCGGAAGCAAACGACCGCCGTTTACGAACGTTCGAGCTCCCGCAGAACTCCCGCCGCAACCTCGACATCATCGAACGGCACCGTCCCATCCTTCAGAATCTGAACCTTCTCATGCCCCTTACCCGCAAGCAGCACGATATCTCCGACCTTCGCGGCATGGATCGCAATCGCTATCGCCTTTGCCCGATCGATCTCCACCACATACTTCGCATGCGTCTCCAGCACACCGGCCAGCGCCTCATCGAGAATCGTACGCGGGTCTTCCGAGCGCGGATTGTCGCTCGTCAACACGACAAGATCGCTGCCCTCACCCGCAGCGCGACCCATCTTCGGACGCTTCGTCTTGTCGCGATCACCGCCGCATCCAAACAGCGTAATCACCCGGCCCGAACCCACTAGTTCCCGAGCCAGCGCAATCAGATTCCGCAGCGCATCATCGGTATGCGCATAGTCGACCACCACTGTAATCCCAAGCTCATTCGGCACTGTCTGAAAGCGTCCCGGCACCTGATCCAGCGTTTTTGTAGCGGCTGAAATCTCTTGCATGGTCAAGCCACGAGCTAATGCCGCGGCGCTCGCCGCCAACAAATTGTAAACATTGACACGCCCTGTGAGTGGCGAAACGATTTCAATCTTCCCGTGGCGTGCCGACCACAAGAATTCTGTTCGACCAGCTGAAAACTTCAACCCTTCGGCTCGATTAAGCCCATTGTCGCCGTAGCTCTCGATGTCCGCACCTGAGATGTCTTGGTTGGCTGTATGACGAGCCGAACGAAACATCATTCCACCCCACTCGCCATCCATGTTGATCACCGCAACCCGTGGTGGCTCCGTGCCAACGCCAAGAAACAACCGTTCCTTCGCGCGAAAATAGTTCCACATCGTCCCGTGATAATCCAAATGATCCTGCGTCAGATTCGTAAAAATCGCCACATCCACCGGCACGCCCCACACCCGCTCCTGCTCCAGCGCATGGCTCGACATCTCCATCACCACTTCCGTACACCCCGCCGCAACTCCATCTGCAAACAGTTGATACAGATCCGAAGCCTCCGGCGTCGTATGCTCGCTTGGCCGCACCTCATCGCCGATGCGCGTCTCGATCGTGCCGATCAGCACGCACTTGCGCCCCACGCTCCTGAGCATCTGCTCCAGCAAATACGCGGTGGTCGTCTTGCCGTTCGTTCCCGTAACCGCGCTGATTTTGAGCTTGCGTTCCGGATGCCCCAGCAGATTCGCCGCGATCCCCGCCAGCGCCCTGCGTCCGTGCTGCACCAAGACCACAGGGACGCTCAGCCCCGCCGCAAACACCTCCGGCGAATCTGTCACAACCGCAGCCGCGCCGCGTTCTATCGCGCCCGCGATGAAACGATTCCCATCCGCCGCGCCGCCGCGCATGGCGACGAAACAGTCCCCCGGCCGCATCTTGCGCGAGTCGTACTGAACACCCGTTATGCCAACCGCCGCACCCGCCCGCGCAACCGTCTCGACACCCTCAAGCGCATCATCCATCCGCATCTCAGCATTCTACCGAGAAGCAAAAGACGGCACGGATAAGGTGAATAACGAACGGATAAAAACAATAGGCCATCGACACTTCCACCCTCGTGCAACTAACCAATCCATTTCTAATTCCGGTGGGCACAACGCCCGTAGCAGAATAAAGATCGCTCCTATCCGTGTTTTATCTCACTTATCCGAGCCGTCTTCTGTCTTTGGACTTACCGCGCGAAGCGGACGACCACTTCAGTCCCGCTCGGCACCATTGTTCCCGCGGCCGGCACCTGCTCGCGCGCAAGCCCGCTGCCCACCGGCTGCACCCGTAGTCCAAGCTCGGCAGCCTGCTCGACCACGCGACGCAGCGCAGCGCCATCGAACGATGGTACAGCGACCCGGCGCCCGGCATCGATCACCACGCCACCGGTCGACTTCGCCTGCACAACCGGCGTAATCTTTGGCGCCGCGACAGGCTTTGCCTCGCCCACTTCAATGGTCGAAGTCGTACCGCCGTTGGCGCGGAACCGGGCCATCACCTTGTCCGAAAGCTTCTCCGCGATACCAGACTTCGCCGCCGCAACCGGCGCATCGTCGGCCTTGGCAACCGCAGCAGCGGAAGGTGTAGCCTGGCGCAGCGGATCGTCCGGATCGAGGCTATTCACGTCCGCGAACATCGCGTTCAAATCGGCGCCATTCTCCGGCGCGCTGTCGAAGACATCCTTCTGCGGCGCCGTGGCGACCTGCATCTCCTTCTTCGTCTTCAGCGGCTGATCGTGCGGGACGCCGAGATATTCGAGCACCTCCTGCGCGACCACGGCAAACACAGGCGCGCTGACCGTGCCGCCGTAGCCCGTGCCCACGGTCGGCGTATCGATCACCACGGCCACGGTAATCGCGGGATTCGAGACCGGCGCCATGCCCGCGAAGCTGGCCACCAGCTTGGTGTGGCTGTAGGTGTGCGTGGCGACGTCGATCTTCTCCGCCGTGCCGGTCTTTCCGCCCGAGCTGTAGCCGTTCAGCGCCGCTTCCCGGCCGGTGCCCTCGATGACGATGCCGTGCATGATGTCACGCATAGTGGCTGAGGTCATCTCCGTGATCACGCGATGCGCGCCCTCCGGCAGCGCCTGCGGAAGCTGATTGGCCGGGTGAAACGCCGCCGGCTGCAGCCGCGCATCGCCCTTCATGGCGTCCGTCGACTGCAGCAGCACATGCGGCGGCAGGTACGTTCCGCCGTTCGCGATGGTCGATACCATCGCCGCCAGCTGCACCGGCGTCACGCCAACTTCCTGCCCAATCGCCAGCGACATGAAGCTGGTCGCGCTCCACTTCGTCGGCTTGCGCAGCAACCCGCGCGTCTCGCTGGGCAGCTCGATGCCCGACCGGTCGCCGAAGCCGAACGCCTTCATATACTCATAAAACTTTTGGTTCCCCAGCTTCATCGCCATCTTGGCCGCGCCCACATCCGACGAGTGTTCGAGCGCCTGCTTCACCGTGATGACGCCGTAGTGATCCGACTTGTCGTCATGCAGCGTACGTCCGTACAGCGTCCACGCGCCGCCCTCGCAGTTCACCATGTCGGTGGGCTTTACGCCCGCGCCGTCGATCGCCGCCGAGTACGTCACCAGCTTGAAGGTCGACCCCGGCTCGTACACATCGCTTACGGCGAGATTCTGCAGCACGCTCGCATCCATGTGCTTCTGGTCGTTCGGGTTGAAGCGCGGCGAGATCGCAAGCGCAAGAATCTGCCCCGTATGCGGGTCTTGCACCACGACGGTGCCATGCTCGGCCTTCACCTTGGCCATCTGTGCATCCAGCGCCTGCTCCGCCATGTACTGGATGTTGGCGTCGATCGTCAGCACCAGATTTTCGCCCGGCGCGGGCTCGCTCACGGTGCTGCCCAGCACATGGCGTTTGGCGTCGAGCGCGGTGCGCATCTGTCCGGGCACGCCGTGCATGTCGTCGTCGAACAACGCTTCGAGCCCGCCCAATCCGGTGTCGTCGGTGCCCACATAACCCAGCACCTGCGCGGCCAGTTCGTTGTTCGGATAGAAGCGCTTGAACTCCTTCTGGATGTAGACGCCCTTAAGGTTCATCTCGCGGATGCGCTGCGAGGTCTGCGGATCGACGCGCCGCGCCACCCAGGCAAAGCCGCGCGAGGCGTTGAAGCGCGCCAGCATCTGGTGCTGCGAGGTGAAATTATCGCTCGGATCGACATGAACGATTTTGGAGAGCATCTCGGACGCGCTCTCGCGGTTCTCGCCCAGCTCGGTCGGAACGGCATAGATGGAGTCGACGAGCGTGGTCATCGCCAGCTCTTTCAGGTTGCGGTCGTAGAGCACGCCGCGCCGCGGCGCAACCTCAAACACGCTCGTCTGCTGCCTGGCCGCGCGGCTCACCCAAACATCATGCTGTCCCACCTGCAGCCACGCCAGACGCGCCGAAATCGCAACCGCCCACAAGGCGAAAAAGATCGCCACGAACGCAAACCGTTGCCTCCGGATCGGAGCAGTCAACGTCTGCCGTGGCGCCTGCGTTCTGTTCATCTGCTTTGCCTTCTTATCCCATGAAAAATGTCCGGGTGCCCCATCTCAATCGCAGTCTCATCGCGATTGAGATGGGGGATGTAAGCTCGCAACCCCCGTACTTGCCGTTGCCTGTTTTATCCGTGTCGTTCCGTCCAAATCCGTGATCGATCTTTCGCCCTTACTCCACCGGACCGGACGGCGCCGTCGCAACCGCCGCCATGGCTTCCTGCCCGGTCATCCCATCTGTCCTTATCACCTGCCCCGGCTCCGGCGCGTTCAATCCCAGCTGCTTCGCGATTGCATCGATCCGCTTAGGCTGCGTCAGCTGCGCCTCGTTCAGCCGGAACTGCCGATTCTGCTCCTTCAGCTGCTCCACCTGCGTCTTCTGCGCCTCGATCTGGTAGCCGATCTCGATGGCCGAAAGATGCTGCCACACATACACGATGGCCAGCAGAAACAGCACTCCCATCACCGCCGAGAACATGCGCATCTCGCGCCGGCGCTCGGGATCGTCCGCCTTTACGATGCGGCTGTTGTCGATGTGCTTGGTGAAGAAGACCTCAGGCGTCGGGCCGCGGCGAGCGCGCCGCTGCGCCTCGAACAACTCGCGATTCTTCGCCGCCAGCAGCTCCATCCTGCTGTGCGTGCCACCCATCATCCCGAAACCTGCCGTCATCGCTGCCATTGCATCCTCCAATTTCAGGGAGCAGGGAGTAGGGAGTAGTCAAAACAGTCGTTCTATTCCCTACTTCCTATTCCCTATTCCCTATTCCCTAGCTTCTCTGCTGCTCTCAACTTCGCACTCCGGCTCCTCGGGTTCCGGAGCGACTCCTGCTCCCCCGCAACTACCGGCTTCTTCGTCAAAACTTCGAAACTCTCCGCGTCCTTCATTGCCTTGAACGCATCTTTTACCAGCCGGTCTTCGAGCGAATGAAAGCTGATCAACACCAGCCTTCCGCCCGGCTTCAGCAGAGACCCCGCGCTCGCAAGCAGCGATCGAATCTCGCCCAACTCGTCATTTACCCGCATACGGATCGCCTGAAAGGTTCTGGTAGCGGGATGAATCTTTTCGCCTTTCATTGGATGGGCCGCGCCCGATATCACTCTGGCAAGTTCTGCCGTGGTTGTTATCGGACGGGCCCGCACAATGGCTCTGGCGATTCTCCGCGACCCCCTCTCTTCTCCGTATTCGTAAATCAGGTCGGCGAGTACGTTCTCGTCCTCCTGATTTACCACCTGCTCGGCCGACTCGCCCGTGCGCGTGTCCATGCGCATATCGAGCGGTCCATCGTGCCGAAAACTGAATCCCCTGTGCGCCTCGTCAAGCTGCAGGCTGCTGACTCCGAAGTCCGCGAGCAGCCCATCGAGCGAGCCCTTCGCGATCACGTCCGTCGCCTCGGAAAACGCCCTGGGCTCGTACACCACCTCAGGCATCTCCGCGCCAAGCTGTTCCCTCAAATCATCAAGCCGTGCCTTGGCCTTGCCCATCGCCTCCTGGTCGCGATCGAAGCAGATCAGCCTGCCCGAACCGCCAAGCCTCTTCGCGATCTCAACCGAGTGCCCGCCCAGTCCGAGCGTCGCGTCCACAAAGACGCCGCCCGGCCGCACATTCAAATACGTCAAAGCATCTTCTAAAAGAACGGGCACATGTTGCGGTTCCTGCATCGTGAAAACCGCCTTCCGCGCTTCCCCTGAGGGATTTTGTTGCTAAAGTCCGAGTGCCGCCAACGCTTCCAGATCTTCCGTCGTAAACGGCGCCGCCTTCATCTCTGCCTTGAAGCGGTCATGATTCGCCACTTCAAGAAATCCCGGTTCCAGCGTTCCCGCCATCCCCAGCACAACCACTTCTCCAGCCAGATTCGCCTCTTCGCGAAGCGGGGAAGGCAACAACAGCCGGCCCTGGCTATCCATCTCTACCTCCGCGCCGTAGTAGGCCGCGTACTGCTGAAACTTCTTTCGCGCCGGGTGCGACGAAGGCAGCTTCGAAACCGCCGCCTCCTTCAACTCCCACTCCTGCATCGGATAAACCTGAGCCCGCTGCCCGTCCTGGCTGGTGATGTAGAACCTGGTGATGCCCTTCAGATCCACCAGGCGTTTGAACTCGGCGGCCAGTTTGAGCCGGTTCTTGTCGTCCACGCGCGTTAGATTGTTGCCCCGAAAGACGTCAGACATGTCACCGAACCAGACTGGACAGCTTGCAAGCGGAGATTGGCGGAGTAGACTCCCGAATAGACCACTTTCGTTTCGGCTAGTCCCGTTTACTCCACTTTGCTCCACTCACACCCACATCGTCTCCCGCAGCGGGGCCGATGTAAAGAACAAAATTGCCTTTTCTTTGTGAAAATGCGTGTGAGTTAGCTGTGGAAATCAACCTGTAGATAGCCTTTGCAGGAAAGCGCTACCAGTAGTGTTGACTGGGGTGATTCGGTCACTCGGCACTCACTTGCGACAGATCGCAGGCTCTGTTATGCGAATAAAAGGCGAAACCGAAGATTAGTTGCGCAGCGTCAGTAACCAACGCTGTCCCTCTGCGTGCCCTTAGCAGACCCGGCTTTTGTGTAGTTTTTTTCGCCGCAGGAACCACACAATGTACGCCAGTACCGCCAGGTTCGCCAGCAGCAGGCTGAGCCGCACCATGTCCGGCTCGCGGGCGAGCTCATATAGCTCCCACGGCAGGAACGAGATGGTCAGTCCTAAAGTCAGGTACTCGGCCCACGCCTTCTCCAGCATCAGACCGGTGCCCTCGGTAAGCGAGAGCGCAGAGTAAGCGAAGGCGCCAAATCCGGCCTCGCGCAGCCGCAGCGGGTTCACCAAGTCGGCTTTCACAATCAGAAAGCTGACCACCTTGCCTTCGGGGTCGAAGTGCAGCGCCTGCGCCAGGCGCATCGCCACATCCCCGAGATCCTTATGCAGCAGATGAATGGCGCCGATACCAACCAGGAAGAAGAAGATCGACTTGCAGAGTTTGAAGATGCCGATCAGCAGGAGGCCGCGGTCGTGGTGAGCATGCTCGCCGGGCGCCTGAAGTGCCGTCGGATACTCCTGAATTGCGCTCTCGCTCATCGCCCCAATGCTCTCAGTTGACGCGCAAGCGGCTTCAATGTCAACGGCGATTCAAATCTGCCGCACTACAGTTCACACCACTTCAACAGGGTGTCCCGGTTTCGTCGGACACAACCAGCCTTCGCATATGATCCATGTCGGAGTGAGACAAATTCACATGGGCCAATCCACTCAGCAGACAGCTTCGTAGATGACTATGAACGCCTGAAGCAAGGCGCAACCTGCACGAACGATTCACCAAAGGAAGACATACCATGAATCTGAAGAAGAGCCTTTTCGCGTCCGCCGCCGTAGCAGTGCTCGCCCTCACGTCGTTCCACGCGTCCGCCCAGGACAAGGATCCGAAGGTCGGTGGCGCCGAGATGTATCCGACCAAGACCATCGTCGAGAACGCAGTCAACTCGCCGATCCACAAGACTCTCGTCGCAGCCGTCAAGGCCGCCGGCCTGGTCGATACCCTCAACTCCGCCGGCCCGTTCACCGTCTTCGCTCCGACTGACGCCGCCTTCGCCAAGCTGCCCGCCGGTACCGTAGACACGCTGGTCAAGCCTGAGAGCCACGACACGCTGGTCAAGATCCTTACCTACCATGTCGTGCCCGGCAAGATGAGCACCAAAGACATCGACGCGGCCATCAAGGCAGGCGGCGGCAAGGCCATGATGAAGACCGTCGAAGGCGATTCGCTCACCTTCACCGGCGGCGGCAAGCACATCACCATCACCGACGACAAGGGCGGCACCGCGATGATCACCATCGCCAATGTCTATCAGTCGAACGGAGTCATCCAGGTCATCGACAGCGTACTGATGCCCTAGTCGATTGCAACTTCGCTCTCCGCAATGGAGCAAGGGCACCCCAGGCAGAAGGGGTGCCCATTTATTTACGGTCCAGAGCAGGAGAATGACTGTGACGTTCCTCATCAAACATCTCTTGAACGACTTGCGCATCCTGCACCGTCTGTTCAGGTTCCTGTTGCGTCGCGCGTTCCCGAGCGCACGCTGCGGATGATCCGCGCGTATAAAGGAAGCAGTGCGATACTCCTTCCAGGCTGAGCAATGGCTGCCGTACCCGGTTGACGCCGTCTTCGCCTTCTTCTCCAATCCCGAGAATCTTCCGCGCCTGATGCCCGGCTGGCAGAAGTCCCGCATCGAGGAAGCTTCGTTCGCGCCTCCCCCTCCACGGCCGGATGCTGTCATTCGTTTTCCAGGCGTCGCGGCCGGCGCCGGAAGCCACGTCACCATCAGCTTCAGGCCATTTCCCTTCGCTCCCTTCCGCATACCGTGGGAGGCGGAGATCGTCGAGTTCGAGTGGAACGATCACTTCTGTGATCTGCAATTGCGCGGGCCATTTGTGTATTGGCGTCACTGCCATCGCATCGCGGCCGAGACTCGCGAGAACGTCGCAGGGACGCTGCTGAGAGACGCAGTAGAATACGAAATGCGATTGGGCGCGCTCGGCGAGCTGGCTCATACCATCGCAGTGAAAAGTCAGATTGGGAAGATGTTCGACTTCCGCCACAAGCGCACCGCAGAGCTGATGCCGCTCATGATGAGGCCGCAAAAGTCGCTCTTCAGCACGGAAAATTAAAACCTAAGCAGATCCCTACGGGATGACAATGAGAGACTTTTGTCATTTCGCAGCGCAGCGAAGGAATCTGCTGTTGTACTTCCGCCTAATGTGCCGCAACCCTCAGTGCTCGCGATTCCACCAGCGGACGCAGATAAGCCGACGCCTTTTCCATCGCCGCCTCAGCCGTCAATCCATACTTCGCGCGCAATGCCTCAACCCTGCCGTGCTCGATGAACGCATCCGGCCAGCCCACGCGCACCACAGGCACCGCAAGTTCCAGGTCGTTGACGCACTCCAGCACCGCTGAGCCGAAGCCGCCGGCCAGCACATGATCTTCAAGCGTGAACAACAGTCCGCAGCGGCGTCCGTACAGCTCCACGCACTCTTCATCGATCGGCTTGGCGAACCGCGGGTCGATCAGCGCGGCACTCAGTCCCTGCGCTTCGAGCATATCGATAAGGCGTTCGCCCTCGGCCATCATCGCGCCCAACGCAAAGACCGCAACGTCGTAGCCTTCACGCAGAACCTCGGCCTTGCCCATCGCCAGCGCCCCTGGCCGCGCCTTTACCGCAACGCCCGGCCCAACGCCGCGCGGATAGCGAATCGCCACTGGTCCATCGTGCAGCATCGCCGTGTACATCATGTCGGAGAGTTCGTCTTCATCGCGCGGAACCATGTGGATCAGGTTCGGAATGCTGCGCAGATAGCTGATATCGAACAGCCCATGATGGGTGGGGCCGTCATCGCCGCTCAGGCCGCCGCGATCCATGCAGAAGACCACCGGCAGATTCTGCAGGCAGACATCGTGCACGATCTGGTCGAAGGCGCGCTGCAGAAACGTCGAGTAGATAGCGCAGAAAGGCTTGTAGCCCTTGGTCGCCATGCCGGCCGCGAAGATGACCGCATGCTCCTCCGCGATGCCTACGTCGAAGTAGCGATTGGGATGCCTGGGCCGGAAGATATCGAGCGCCGTGCCGTTGGGCATGGCCGCGGTGATGGCGACGATCTTGTCGTTCTGATCGGCGAGCCGCGAGAGACTCTCTGCGAAGACCTCCGAATAAGTCTTCTGACCCGCGGGCTTGGTCTCGCCGGTCTCGGGATGGTATGGCCCCAGGCCGTGGAACTTCTTCTGGCCTTCGAGCGCTGGCTGGAAGCCGCGGCCCTTCTGCGTGATCGCATGCAGCACGACCGGCTTGTTCTGCTGCTTGAGGAACCTGAAGGTCTCGATCAGCAGCGAAAGGTTGTGCCCGTCGATAGGCCCGAAGTAGCTGAGGCCGAACTCTTCAAAGATGATTCCACGCCCAACCAGTCCCTTGGCTGCTTCCTCGGCTTTGCGCGCGACATGCCGCGCAGCCTTGCCGCCAAATCTTTCCACCAGGCCCGCGGCCCGGTCGTGCAGGCTGTTGTAGGTCGGGTTGGTTGCGATCTTATGGAAGTATTCGGCGATGGCGCCGACGTTCTTGTCGATCGACCACTCGTTGTCGTTCAGAATGATGATCAGCCGCCTGGTCTGTGCCGCGATGTTGTTCAGCGCCTCGAACGAGATGCCGTTGGTGAAAGCCGCATCGCCGGCCAGCGCAACGATATGCTCCTTGCCGCCGGACATATCGCGCCCCACCGCCATGCCCAGCGCCGCGCTCAGCGCCGTGCCGGCATGGCCCGCGCCGTAGCTGTCATGTTCGCTTTCAGTCCGCAGCATGAAGCCGTTCAGGCCTTCCGGCTGGCGAATGGTGTGGAAGTGCTTCTCGCGGCCGGTGAGCAGCTTATGAACATACGCCTGGTGGCTGACGTCGAAGATGAAGCTGTCGGTGGGCGTGTCGAAGACGTAGTGCATCGCGATCGTCAGTTCCACAACGCCGAGATTGGGCCCGATGTGTCCGCCGGTCTTCGCCACGCTGAGGATCAGGCGTTCGCGAATCTCTGCCGCCAGCTCCGTGAGTTGCGGAATCGAGAGCCGCTTTACGTCAGCCGGCGAGTTGATCGTTTCAAGAATGTTGCTCATCCAATGTTTGACCCAAATTGGCCGACCCTACCGTGGTGGTAACGGGCGACAATCCAGTCTACAAGTATAGCAATCCGTGCGAGCAGGCAGTGACTCATTGCAACTCTAGTGTGTTGCGAGGACTTTCCCCGGCTCCACATGCGCTTCGTAATCCAAACCCTTACAGTCTTCCTTTGCCGAAAGTTCTTTTGTCGCCTTGGACTCGAATCGAGCAAGGATCGATTGATACCGATCCCAGAGCTGCTCACTCATTGGTTCATCGTCGTCCATAATATTGCCTGCAACATGAAGAGGCTGCGCGTGATAGCGCATTTCCTGCGCGTTCCGAATAGATGATGCTTTGCCTTTCGGGCGTAGTCTCGCGATTTCCTTGACAGCTCGTTCATGCGGCAGACCATAAAGCTCCTCCAAGCAGGACTCCACAATCTGCCAGAATTCCGTCGCGTGCATAGCGTCTGTCATAATTCGATAATCCCCCTTTGTGGGTCTTTATTCAAGAGCTCTTCAGCATCCTTGGTATGAAAGCTGACCTGGTCGTAGAAGAGGAACGACCTTCTGAGCTTCCAATTTGAAGTGACGGGCCCGAAAACAACATCGTAAAACCCCTTCCCATCGAAGCCCCTGCCGTGGCCGGGCATCTTTGCCCGGCAGTGCTGCACGAGACTCCAGAGGTGTCCCGCCTCCGGGTGACCGTTTACGAAACTAAGCACGTCCAAGTTAGCAATGTCCTCAAGTTTTAAGGAAATTTGCAAGACCGCGGGAAAGCGATTATTTCGATCCTCGGCAACTCGACGCGCCCAACGTTCGGCCTGCAGTTTCACCGTCGTTGTGTAAAATCCCTGACCGAAATCCGTCGCGAACCGCCCACGGCGCAATTCGATGGCGGAAGCACGCATCCGGTCCGCCGAACGAAGGATCGTTCCATGAAACAGGATCAGGTTCTGATTCCTCCAAGGAACCGCCGGAGTGCTGAGTATCGGATTCTGCGGGATCGCCATTTTCATTCCGCCATCCCTTCGAGCACCGCCGGGCTGGCTTTCTCCTTGCCGAACTCACCCTCCCATCTCGCGATCACGACGCTGGCGAGGCAGTTCCCAACCACGTTCGTCATGGTCCGGCCCATGTCCATCAGCGCGTCGATCCCGAGGATCACCGAGATCGGGGCGGTCGGCAGATTGAACGTCGCCGCCGTTGCGAGCAGCACCACCAGCGTCGCCCTCGGCACGCCGGCCACTCCTTTGCTGGTGAGGATCAGCGTGCCCATCATCAGGAACTGCTCGCCCCAGCTCATAGGCACGCCCGCGGCTTGTGCGACGAAGACGCTGGCCAGCGCGAGGTACAGCGTCGAGCCGTCGAGGTTGAAGCTGTAGCCCGCCGGGATGACGAACGAGACGATGCGCCGCGGCACGCCGAGCGCTTCCATCGCCTCCATCGCGCGAGGCAGCGCGGCCTCGCTGGTCGCGGTGGCGAAGGCAATCGTCGCAGGCTCGGCGACAGCCTTCAGGAAGCGCAGCACCGGCACACGCGCGATCAGCGCGACCGGCAGCAGCACCAGCAGCGCGAACGCGATCAGCGCGCCGTAGAGCGTCAGCAGCAGCTTCAAGAGATTCACCAGAACGCCGACGCCCATCTCGCCGACGGTGTAGGCCATCGCAGCGCCCACGCCGATGGGCGCGAAGTACATGACCACGTTGGTGAACCTGAACATCACCTCGCTCAGGCTCTCGCACAGCCGCATGACGGGCGCGCGTTTGGCCTCGCTCAACGACGCCAGCGCGATGCCGAAGAAGACCGCGAAGACCGCCACCTGCAGGATCTGGCCCTCGGCGATCGACTTCGCGATGTTCTCCGGAAAGACATGCAGCAGGAAGTCGTCCCAGTGCGTCGGCGCGACCTTGGCCAGCGTATCCGTTCCATGCGCACCGGCGGGGATGAGCAGTCCCACGCCGGCCTTCGAGATGTTGATGGCGGCCAGCCCGATGACCAGCGCCAGCGTGGTCAACACCTCGAAGTAGATGAGGCTGCGGATACCCATGCGGCCGACCGACTTCAGCTCGCCATGGCCCGCGATGCCGGTAATCAGCGTGGCCAGAATCAGCGGCGCGACGATCGTCTTGATGAGGCGCAGGAAGATATCGGAGAAGACCTTCAGGTTTGCGGCGAAGTGCGGCGCGTCGAAGCCGAGCTCCGCGCCGGCGATCATCGCGACGAAGATCCACGGCGTCAGCGAACCGCGGCGAATGGCATACGCGGCCATCAATGCGATGCCAATCCAGCGGAGGGCCTCCATCGCTGCGTGTAAGCTGCCGCCGTGGAAGAGCGTGGCTCCGATAAGGAAGAAGATGGCTGCTGCGCCGAGCAGCGCCCGATTGATCGTGCTTGCTGAATTTTGCATTTGGATTGCAGCTTAGCAGGCGTAGAGCCTATTGCGCTGAGGAACCGCGCTTCGGCTTGCGAAACTGCACTCAAACGGCATGGATGCCGAGCGTAGTCGATTTTTGCTAGCATCGACCCATGTTTCCGCGGCGTTTTCCCATTTACCTTCTAAGTTCCGTTCTCTCCGCCGCAGCTTCTGCGCAGGTTCCGGGTACAATTCCCGGTCTGGGAACTGCCAATCCGAGTCCATATAAGATCAATCCGCTCACAGTGCCGGATCTCAGCCCCGGCGTCGTGATGCTGCTGGAGCTTGAGGGCCGCTTCTCGCAGGCGGTCGCGGAGGGTGGCGGCAAAGCCTTCGCCTCGTGGTTTGCCGACGACGCCGTCACGCTTTCGAACGGCAAGCCGGCGACGCTGGGCCGAGGCGCGATCGCCGCCAGCGCCAACTGGAAGCCGAGCGAATACCAGCTCACATGGACCGCGCAGGGCGCGCAGGTGGGGCCTTCGAACGATATGGGCTTCACCTGGGGACACTACGAAAGCCGCGCCACCGACCGCAACGGCCAGCCCGTCGTCAACACCGGCCGCTACATCACCATCTGGAGAAAGCTGAAGGATGGAACGTGGAAGGTCGCCATGGATGCCAGCGCGGACGAGCCGCCCGGCGCCGCCGACTGCTGCGCTTTGCCCAGGCCCTGAGGGCCTAAGTTCATGCGCTGCTCCGGTTACCCGCTGTCATCCAGGTTACGAAAGTGTCGGCACGCGAGCCATGCTTTACGCGTAGTCTGTTGTAAGCCGCCAAAACTCAGAGCAAAGGCGATGCTGCGAAATCGGCAGAGCCAGGACCATTCTCGATTTTTCCACCATTTCTCCCATGCGTGCATCAGCCAAAGAAGAGTTGCAGCGAGCCGAAGCTCTCGAACAATATGAGGCTATCCTCGGTGTGCCCGATCCCGCGATGGCGGAGATCACGGCGCTGGCGGCGGAGATCTGCGGCACACCGCTGGCCGGCATCTCGCTGCTCGGCCCGGATGCAATCTACTATCAGGCTCGCATCGGTCCCGGCCCGGCCCGCGGCGCGCGCGGACGCATGCCCTGCGAGACCTGCATCCACGGCGACACGGTCTACGAGATCACCGACGCCCGCTACCACAAGGACTTTCGCCCCGACGGCATCATGATCTCCGGCCGCGCCTTCCGCTTCTACGCCGGCGCTCCGCTCATCACCAACGCGGGCATCGCGATCGGCTGCCTGTTCGTGCAGGATTCCGTTCCGCACACCCTGACCGACAAACAGAAGCGCGCCCTGATGACGCTGGCAAGGCAAATCATCGGCCGCTTCGAGCTGAACACCCGCACCCGCATCATGGACCACGACGGACGCGTGCGCCTGCGCGTGGAATCGGCGCTGACGGTCGAGCGAAACTTCGTCTCCACCGTACTCGACACCGTCGGCGCGCTGGTCGCCGTCTTCGACACGGCAGGGCGGATCGTCCGCTTCAACCGCGCCTGCGAGCAGGTATCCGGCTACGAATTCGCCTCGCTGGTGGGGCGCTACCTCTGGGAGAAGCTGATCCCTGCAGGCGACATTCCCGCGGCGATCGAGAACTTCGAACGCCTGCGCGGAGGCAAGTTCCCCGCCACCTTCGAAAACTACTGGCGCAATCGCGACGGCTCGCTGCACCGCATCGCCTGGAGCGCGACCGCACTCGTGGAGCAGGGCCAGACCACTTTCCTGATCCTCACGGGAATCGACGTAACCGTTCAGCGCGACGCTGAGAACACGCTGCGCGAGAGCGAGGCTCGCTATCGTCAGCTGGTCGAGGGCTCGCTCGGCATGGTCGCCACGCACGATATGCGCGGCACGCTGCTCTCGGTCAACACCCACGGCGCCGAAAGCCTCGGCCGGACGGTAGAGGAGATGTCCGGACAAAACCTGACCAGCTTTATGCCCGAGGACTTCCGCGCCGGCGTAGGCCGCTACCTGCGCGAGATCGCCGAGACCGGCGAGGCACAGGGCCGACTGCACATCAGTCACCGCGACGGAGACGTCCGCGTCATCGCCTTTCGCAACAAGCTGATCCACGTTCCCGACCGCGAGCCCTACGTCCTCGGCTTCGGCATCGACATCTCCGAGCAGGTGCGCGCAGAAGAGAAGCTGCGCGCGCTGATTCACCAGTCGAACTCGATCCTCGAATCCGTCGGCGACGGCATCTACGGCGTCGACCTCGCCGGCCGCGTAACGGTGGTGAACCCCGCCGCGGCGCAGATGCTCGGCTACAAACCCAACGAGATGCTGGGCCGCAACCTGCACGAGATGGTGCACCACACCCGCGCCGACGGCACGCCCTATCCGGCCAGCGAATCGCCCATCTTCGCAACGATCAAAAACCTCGACACGGTCCGCGTCTCGAACGAGATCTTCTGGCGCAAGGATGGCACCAGCTTCCCGGTCGAATACGTCGCGCGGCCTCAAATCGATAGTACAGATGGAGTCGATGGCAACAAGGCTATCGGCGTCGTGGTCGCGTTTACCGACACCACCGAGCGGCGCCAGCTCGACCGCATGAAGGACGAGTTTATCTCCACGGTCTCGCACGAGCTGCGCACGCCGCTTACCTCCCTGCGCGCGGCGCTGGGCCTGGTCACGGGAGGCGCACTGGCGACGCGGCCGGAGAAGATGCAGCACATGCTGGAGATCGCCATCGCCAATACCGACCGGCTGATACGGCTCGTTAATGACATCCTCGACATTGAGCGAATCTCAAGCGGCAACGCGGACCTGCTCCCCGAGCTGCTGCCCGCCGACGAGCTGTTCGAACGCGCCGTCAGCCTGCAGCAGGCGGCAGCGATGAAGAATCAGATCCGCTTTACCATCGACGCCCCGGAAATCGAGGTTTGGGGCGATCCCGACCGCATCCTGCAGGCGCTCGCCAACCTGATCGGCAACGCCACCAAGTATTCTCCGACCGGAGGCGAGATCGCGTTGAGCGCGCGTTATACCGACGCCAACCAGGCGCAGTTCACGGTCAAAGATCATGGCCGCGGCGTCCCGGCCGACAAGCTGGAATCGATCTTCGAACGCTTCCAGCAGGTCGATGCCTCCGACTCGCGCACCATGGGCGGCACCGGCCTGGGGCTGGCGATCTGCCGCAGCATCATCACCCAGCACGGAGGCAAAATATGGGCGACCAGCCCGCCCGGCGAGGGCGCCAGCTTCCACTTCACGCTGCCGCGGCATCCGAGCGGACATCTGCGTTAGTTGCTTGTATCCGCGTACACAAAGTGGCATCCTATTGGACATGGCGACCTCGACGATCAACATCACGCTTCCTGAAGAGCTAAACCACTACGTTGAAGCTCGCGTGGACTCCGGCTCGTTTGGCACTCCGACCGAGTACATCCGTGAACTCATCCTTGATGACCGCGATCGGCGGATTTCAAGATTGGAGGAGCGTCTGCTCGAAAGTATAAAGAGCGAGCCCATCGAAATTTCCGAAGAGGAGTGGGAGAGCGAAGATCTCATCGAGATCCTGCGAACGAAGCTTGAGCTAGCTGCGTGACGCCTCTGCGTTTTCGCACTGTCATATCTTCCGAAGCTGCGGCGCAAATCGTCGACCAGGCTGATTACTACCGATTGGAATCCGGCGCCGCGCTGGCCAACCGATGGCGGGACGCAGTGAGAGACGCGGCTCGTTCGCTCCGAGCTATGCCGGAGCGAAACGCGATTCGCTCTTTCAAAAAAAGCGAACTGCGAGACGTGCGGCGTCTACAGATCGACGGCTTCCCGAATCACACGCTGTTTTATCGTGTGGATGGTCAAACGGTGCACATCCTCTACATGCTGCATGGCGCACGCGATATCGAAGCATTATTTGCTTTCAAATTCCCTGAGCTTTAGTTCCATGCAAATCCTCCCCACCGACGCGCTCCTCCTCATCGATCTCCAGCCCGACTTCATGCCCGGCGGGGCGCTGGCGGTCGCCGGCGGCAATGAAATCCTGCCACTCGTCAACGTCCTCGCACGCAAGTTCGATCACGTCATCCTGACGCAGGACTGGCACCCGCCGCAACACATCTCCTTCGCTTCAACGCACAACAAGAATCCCTACGAACAGATCGCCGTCGCCTACGGCCCACAGACGCTCTGGCCGGATCACTGCCTGCAGCACTCACCCGGCGCCGAGCTGCACGCAGGCATCGACATCCCGCACGCCGAACTGATCCTGCGCAAAGGCTTCCGGCGCGAGATCGACTCTTATTCAGCCTTCCTCGAAAACGACCACGCCACGCCCACAGGACTCGCCGGCTACCTGCGCGAGCGCGGCCTGAAGCGCCTCTTCGTCGCCGGCCTCGCCTACGATTTCTGCGTGCGCTTCTCGGCCATCGATGGCAAGGCACTCGGCTTCGAGACCATCGTGCTTGAGGACGCGGCACGAGCCGTGAATCTCCCCGGCTCAGTCGACGCAACCAACGCCGCATTCGCTGAAGCCGGCATCCCGCGGCTGTCATCTGATTCGTTATGACGCCCATCCATCCCGAAGCCCGCATCGGCCACGTCCATCTGAAGGTCGCGGACCTTGACCGCGCGCTCGCCTTCTACAGCGGAGTCCTTGGGCTCGAACTGCAGCAGCGCTTCGGCAACTCCGCCGCCTTCATCTCGGCGGGCGGCTATCACCATCACATCGGGCTGAACACCTGGGAGTCGCCTGGCGGCCAGCCTCCGCCGGCAGGCACGACCGGCCTCTATCACCTGGCGCTGCTCTATCCCACACGCGCCGCGCTCGGCGACGCCCTCAAACGCCTGATCGCCGCCCACATCCCGCTCGACGGAGCCAGCGACCACGGCGTCTCCGAAGCCGTAAACCTGCGCGACCCTCCTCAGAACGGCGTCGAGATTTACTGGGATCGCCCGCGCGAAGACTGGCCGCGCCATGCAACCGGCGAAGTTGCCATGGTCACCCGGGCGCTCGACCTGCAAGCTCTACTCGACGCCGCGGACTAACCAGCCGCGGCGTTGAGTGCCCCATGTCTCGCATCTGAGACATGGGATCCGAGCGCATACACTGGTCCTATGGCACCGACCGTAACAGCCGAGCCGCAGATTCCAGATTGGATCGCCACCACCGCGAAAGTCACGACCTGCCGCTTCCAGTTCGCGGGCCTGAGCAACCTCGCCTTCGGGTTCTCCACGCAAAAAAAATTCCACATCACCTTCGACTACTACGCCCACGGCCAGCTCTACTCAGGCGAGTTCCAGTCCGACGTTGCAGTCCCGCAAAACGAATCGATCCCGATCACCTACAACCCGCTCGATCCGCAGCAGAACAGCCGTGACCACGACGCTCTCACTCCGGCAACGCCAACGAAACCTCCGCTGATCGCCATCGGCATCGCCGGCTCCATCATCCTCTCGCTGGCATGGCTGGCGATCCTGCGCGGCTGTCGCTAAAGCTATCCCAGCCCCAACTCGCGGCTCCGGGCCTGCATTGCCCGCAGACAATTCCCCACATGCTCTTCCAGCGGAATCCCCAGCATCTCCGCGCCCGCGGTCATATCCTCGCGCTTCACCGCGCGCGCGAACCCCTTATCCTTCATCTTCTTCACCGCGCCCCTGGCCTCCACATCGTGGATCGACTTGGTCGGCTTCACCAGCGCGCACGCCGTCAGAAATCCGGCGAGCTCGTCGCAGGCGAAGAGGGTCTTATCCAGATGCGTCTCCGGCTTGATTCCGGAGTAATCCGCGTGAGCAAGAATCGCATGCAGTACATCCTCCGGCCAGCCGTGCTCGCGCAGGTACTGCACGCCGACGAACGGATGCTCTTCCGGCGTGGGGTGCAGCTCGTAGTCGAAGTCGTGCAGCAGGCCGGCGCAGGCGTACTTCTCCGCGAGCGCATCGGCCTCCGCGCCTGCAAGCCCAAGTCGCGCGACCTCCATCCGCCCATACGCCTCGCAGCAAAACGAAACGCTGAGCCCATGTTTGCGCAGGCTCTCGCCCTGGGTCCATTCCTGCATCAGTGCAAGCGCTTGTTCGCGATCGGTCCTGTTCATCGGCGCGGGGTACTTCCCAGGGGTTTGACATCGCCACAGTCGGAACTGAGAAACTTGCCGGTACCAGTCCCGTCTGACGTCATATCCCCGCTTGGCGAGTTGCTTACGAGATGGACGGTTCCGTGAAGATGCTCCGGACTGTCGATGAAGTTGACCACAGTCGTGGTCATGGTATTTCCACCGAAGCTGCAGGTGAGGGTAAGGGCGTATTTGTCACTGGTACTCACAACATTGGATCTGGTGCAGCCGGCCCGCGCCTGGTGGGCGAGCGCATTCTGCCATGTGTCGGCTGTGAAGCACAGCTTCATGGTCTGAGTGGTCGACTTACCCATCGGCTGACCCGACTGCGCCATCGCGTCGGCCATCTTGCCTGTGGCCGTCATGGTGCTGATATTGGTCATCTCCCACAGACCCATCCTGATGGGAGGAGCGCCCTGCATGGCGAACGCTGCGGAACTGAACAAGATACAAGCGAGTCGGGCGACGCGCATGAAAGACTCCGGAAAATGAGAGTAGGCGGCGTCCCGATTATCAGGCCTGTGCGCCGGAAAATCCAGGGAACTCTCGCTGATTTGGATAAAAGACTTCATCCTGAACTTGAAGGCGATGTTTACTACCTTGGTTCCACTTAGGGTGGCTTCGGCTTTCTTGCCGGTATCTTCGGCGATTCCCCTTGACTCAACCGATACCGGGGTGTCAGTCTAGGCACATCCCATGCTTCCGTTATCGGACGCATGCGGCTGCGGACCTTGCTCTGGCCCCCGCCCGCACTACACAACATGGCAACAATGATGGCGCCGTTCAGCCAGGCTGAGGCTCAGCGAGAGGTTCTTCGCTGCGACCACTGCAAGCTCGTGCAATTTCGCACCCCAACCCTCGCCTGCAGGCGTTGCAAGAAGTCGCTCCAGATCGAAAAGCCTGCGTCGGCTCCGGCCCCGCTCGCCTTCGTTCCGGCCATCCGCGAAGAGGATGAAGGCATCCAGGTCGCGGCGGCGGTGCGCGATCTTCGCCACGTTCGCAACCTCTCGCAGCGGCAACTCGCCGGCCGCATGGGCGTGCCGCGCACCTACATCTCGAAGATCGAAAACGGCAAGGCGATGCCCACGCTGTCCTCGCTCGATCGCCTGGCCAAGGCGCTCGAAGTAGATCTATCGGCGCTGTTGCGCGATGCCAACACGCGCCACTCCAGGGAGACCTCGGTGCTGATGGCCGATCCTTTCCTGGCGGAGATCGCGATGTACACGTCGCACCTCGACGCGCTGCAGAAGACCATCTTCCTGAATCACGTTCGCGAGCTCGCGGCCGGACGCCGGCGCTCGGCATAGCGCACTTCGAACCCCCTCGGCCGCATCCCGCCCGCGCAGAGTTGCGGGACGCGGCCACTCCTCAACGCTCACGTTATGCCGTCATTCTGGCGCAGCCAGAGTTCCGGTAGTTGCCCGTGCCCTTCCCTTTTGCACCCCCGCCGCTATCTCCTCACCCGCGCATGCTTGTATGCTGTTTGCAGCACTACGAGGCGTCACTTGCGTTCCGATATCTCCATAAGAAAGCCGAGCTTCACCCGCAGCCGCGTCGGAGAACTCCCCGCCGATGAGGCCGCCGTCTACGCGCAGCTCGATCCGGCGCGCATTCCGCAGCATGTCGCCATCATCATGGATGGCAATGGCCGCTGGGCCGGCAAGCGCACGCTGAAGCGATTTCTCGGCCACCAGCAGGGCGCCGAGTGCGTGCAGTATGTCGTCGAGACGGCATCCCGCATCGACCTGCCCTGGCTGACGCTCTACGCCTTTTCGATCGAGAACAATCTGCGCCGGCCCAAGTCCGAGGTCAGCTTCCTGATGAAGCTGCTGAAGAACTATCTGGTCGGCAACGTGCAGCGGATGAACGACAACAACGTCCGCATGACCTACATCGGCCGCACCAAAGGCCTGCCATCGGAGATTCAGGAGACCATGCAGTGGGCGTCGGAAGAGACGGCGCACAACACCGGCACCACGCTGACGCTGGCGCTGAACTACGGCTCACGCTCGGAGATCGTCGACGCCACCCGCTCGCTCGTGCAGACGCTGATCGACGAAGCCCACCACCGCGGGTGCTCGCTCGAAGACATGCTGCAGGTGGACTCGCTCGAAGACCGCATCGACGAGGCGCAGATCGCCGCGAATCTCTACACCGCGCACATGCCCGACCCCGACCTGGTCATTCGCACCTCCGGCGAGCAGCGCATCTCAAACTTCCTGCTCTGGCAGATCGCCTACTCGGAGATCTTCGTCACCGAGCGCCTGTGGCCCGACTTCCGCGGCATCCATCTGCTGGAGGCCATTCAGAACTACCAGCAGCGCGAGCGCCGCTTCGGCGGTCTCGGCATCGGAACGGATGAGCATCTGGAAGGCAACGACATCGCGCTCGAACCGGCGGATCAGGTTGCCGCGGAGATTGAAGATCAATTGCTGCCGACCGCCGTGCAACTGACCCGCCGCTAAGCTCTGCTTTGCTCATTCCGCAGCTCTACTCGCTTGTCATTCCGCAGCGTCGCGCAAGATCTGCTTCTGCATTTGCGGCAACCTTTACAACTCCGCTCCCTTCCTATACAAATCATTCGTACTACGAAAGGATTGCGGACCCATGAGCCAGCCGAAACTCTACCCCCTTGACGAGACCCTCAAAGCGCTGGGAGCGCTGCGCGAAGCAGCCGGGCTGCCGCCGGAGCAGTTCCCGGTTCAAGCCTTCGTCGGCATGATTAGCGATGAGATCGAATCGCTGCGCAAACGCGGCAAGACCGATGAAGACATTGCCGCGCTCATCCGGCAAAACAGCTCTATTGAGATCACTCCGGAGGAAATCGCCGAGAACTACGCTGCCCCGGAGGAGCGTCGGCACCACGGCGGGTAGTCGCGCCGGCTTCCGGCTGGCTCAGCCTGACCATCTGCTCCAGGCCTGCAAGCAGACCCTCGCGGCGCGTCTTACTCATGCGGGCGAACAGGCCTGACAAGAAGCTGTGGAACTCCGCCGACGCGGAGTTCTGCATCGCCGCGCCTGCCTCGGTTGCGCGGATATCGACCTTGCGGGCATCGTGTTGTTGGCGCTCGCGCCGGACCATGCCACGCTCCTCGAGCGAGTTGACGGTTTCGTTCAGAGTAGCCGCGCTCAAATTCAAGCTACGGGCAAGTTCGGACAGAGTCATGCCATCCCTCGGGATCACATTCAAAGTCATGAACTGAGTGGCGCTGAGACCCGCCTGCTGAAAGCGATTGAAGTTCGCGGCTTGAATCACCTGGCGCAACTGCATCCAGGTTGCAATGAATCGCGTTGTCTCCTCTTCAAACGGCGGCATTCGTCTATTGTCGCCGAAGTTCGCAAACCACGGACGCCTTCGAAGACATCTACTTCCGAGCGCCGCGCAGCCAAAATAAATTCCACAAAGCAACGAAAATATATTTTCAGTGTTGTCGCGTCCCGCTCGCACAGACCTTCGTATTCCCTCATCAGGTGAGCAGACACAGCTTCTAGTCACTCGACCTGAGGGCAAGTCCCGTGAAAGACCCTGCCGTACACCCACTCCGCGCGTCCGTCTCCGTTCTGTCCATAGTCCTCCTGCTCAACCAATCCCTCCTCGCCCAGGCGCCGAGCGCAACCCGAAGTCCGGCTGCGGCGCCTTCGCTGCCGGCGCAGATCCGCACCTCGCAGAAGGTCTTCCTCGCGAACTCCGGCGCACAGACCGGCTTTCCGTACGATTCCACTGTCGCCTACCAGCAATCCTCCGACGACCTCCAGGCCTGGGGCCGCTACACTCTTGTGGGCACGCCCGCCGAGGCCGACCTCGTCTTCGGACTGCGCTCCGCCGCGCCCATTGGAGGAGTCGACATCGATCATGGCTATGGAGGCTCCTACAGGCTGCCCACGCTCGAACTCACCATCACCGATCCGCATACGAACACTCACCTCTGGGTTCTCTCCGAGCCGGTCTACACACCCGTCTCCCGCAAGGACAAGACCGACTGGTTCACGCTTGCGGTCACCAACCTCACCACCAAAGTCAGGCAGCTCGCCGGGGTTCCGGTTACCGCCGCCGAGTTGGCTGAACTCGACCAGACTCCCAAAGCTCCGCACCATCGCTGGATCTATGCGGCTATTGTGATTCCGGTGGTCGCCGGAGTCGCCGGCGGCCTGATCCTGCACCACGAGTACGAGAATTCGCTGTCCAATCAGAAGACGCAGCAGGACGCCTTTTGCCAGGCCAACAACATTCCACTCGCGCAGTGCGCCGGCAGCCAGGGGGCACAGCTTCGGCCGCGTCTCGACTCCGGGAAGCGGGCTGAAGCGGTACATCACCCTCTGTTCCTATATCCTTCTTTTTGACCCATGAAGCGAATCCTCACCGCCGTCGTTCTGATCGCCGCCGTCTTCGCCATCATCTTCTTCGGCCCGTTGTGGTCGTTAGCGTTGGCTGCCACCGTGGTCGCCGGGCTGGCTGCGTATGAGTATCGCGACCTCGCCCATGAGAAGGACGTGCATATCCCTCTTTGGTGGCTGCTCGCGTCGACCGCCATTATCTTCTTCTTCACGCTGCGCCTCCCGGATTTCGAACTTCCCGTCCTCACCCTCGTCACCTTTATTCTGCTGGCGTGGTCGGGCTTCCGCGCGCCGTTGCATCGCGTTCTGCTCGACACCGCGCTGGGCCTGTTCGCGCTCATCTACATCGTCTACCCGCTGACGCTGCTGCCGCTGATCAAGGCGCACGAAGACGGCACCGGCCTGCTCATCTTCCTTTTCGTCTGCGTCTGGTTCGGCGATATCGCGGCGCTTTACATCGGCAAAAACTTCGGCCGCCGCAAGCTGACGCACCTCTCGCCCAATAAGACATGGGAAGGTTCGTTTGCGTCGGTCGCAGGCTCGGTGCTCTTCGGGATGGGCGTCTACTACCTCGGCGATTACCTGACCCCGCGCGGATATACGGTGCTGCACATCAGCATGCCGGCGTGGCAGATGGCGCTGCTGGCGATCGTGCTCAACATCGCGGCGCAACTGGGCGATCTGCTCGAATCGGCGATCAAGCGCGGCGCGGGCGTGAAGGATTCCGGCACACTGCTGCCCGGACACGGCGGCATCCTCGATCGCATCGACGCACTGCTGCTGGCCGCGCCGGTGTTGTGGTACATCCTGCTGCTGAAAGACTGGCAGACCCTCTTTCACTAAGGCGCGCCTCCGTCTGCGAGAATATCCGTGTGACCCCATCTCCTGCCGATACGCTCAACTCATCCACAAATGCACTTTTCGCGACGGAGTCGCTTCCATGGGCGGCAAATCGACGGCTTTTTCGCTGGGCGCTGCTTCTGATCGTCGCTCTCAACCTGCTTCCGATCTGGCTGGTCGGCTACCAGGGCATGGTCGATTACCCCAACCATCTGGTGCGCTGCTACATCCTCGCCCATATCCATAGCAATCCTGTCCTTGCCGAGCGCTACCTCGTCGTCTCCGACCCCACTCCCAATCTCGCGATCGAGGCTGTCGTCGTCCCGCTCAATCATCTGTTCCCGATTCTGGTGAGCGGCAAGATCTTTCTGACGCTTGCCCTGCTCCTGTTCATCGGCGGCTGTGTCGGGGTTGGCCACGCCATCACCGGCCGACTCAGTTGGATCGCGCTTGCCGTATCGTTCACGTTCTATAACGCCAACCTGTTTTACGGCTTCGCGAACTACAGCTTCGGCATAGGCGTCTTCCTGTGCATCTTCGCCTTCTGGCTCAGGTCGATGCCTCTGATGCGCTGGCCGCGCTTCGCTCTGCTTTGCCTGCTTAGTCTGGCTGCCTTCATCGTGCACCTCTCCTGCATTGTCTTTCTGGCGATCGCCTGCGCCACCGTCGCGGCTATGCAATTCTGGAAGGATCGCAGTGCGGCGCTGCTGGTTCGCCGCCTGGCGTGGCTTGCCTGCCCCGTTCTCCTGATGCTCCGCTTCATGAAGGGCAGCGGGCAGGTGGGAACGATCGAATGGCCGACCCTGCACTTCAAAATCATCCATCTCTTCACACCGATACGGTCCTACTACGTGCCGCTCGATGCACTCGTCCTGGCTGTCGGCGTCATGCTTGTCTTCATCCTGCTTCGCAGTGGCCGTCTTCATCCGGTCGGTGCGGTCGGGGGCGTGTTTTTCGTCATGTTCCTGATCACGCCGGATGTCCTCTTCACCTCCGGCGCCGCCGACGTTCGTTACGTGATGCCCGCCTTCCTCGTCTTCATGCTCGCGATCGAACCCGTCTGGCGCAGGCGTGAGACCCTGGTCTTCGCCCTCTTCCTGGCGGTCCTGGTCGCGCGCAGCCTGGAGGTGGATCACTTCTGGCAACTCATCGACCGGCGCGAGGCTCGGCTGCTGCACATGGGAGATCGACTCCCCAAAGACGCCCAGGTGCTGGTCCTGGACAAGAGCAACACGGATATTTCGGCCAAGCTCGACCGCGGCTTCCAGCATGTCATCAATTTCTGGACGGTCAGCCACGAAGCCTCTGTCTCGTCGCTCTTCAGCAATCCCGGACAGCAGCCCATTGTCCTGCGCAATCCGAGGTGTCGCGATCCGCTCGCAGCCTGCATCCTGCAGTACGACTACGTCTGGACCGATTGGTCCGACCCTGCCCGCGATGCCGTCGTGACTTCCGTCTCCGACCCTGTCGAACGATGGGACGAAGTGACCCTCTGGCGGGTGCGCCACTGAACCTCAGGCTCCGCCGCCGTGAGAATCTGCGAAGATGGTTTAGTGAAACAGATCGCGATCCTCGGCTCCACCGGCTCCATCGGCACTTCCACCCTCTCCATCTGCGAGCAGTTCCCCGATCGCTTTCGCCCCATCGCGCTCGCCGCCGGCTCCAACCTCGAAGTCGCATTCGAGCAGGCCAGGACCTGGCGGCCCGCGCTCATCTCCATCGCCACCGAGCCACTAGCCGATGCCCTGCGAACACGTCTCAAGGCCCAAGGCATCACCTGCATCGAAGTCGTCCACGGAACTCCCGGCACCATCGCCGTCGCGACGCATCGTGAGGTCGATTTCGTCGTCTCCGCCATCGTCGGCGTAGCGGGCCTGGAGGCGACCTACGCTGCCGTGCAGGCGGGCAAAACCATCGGCCTTGCCAACAAGGAGTGCCTCGTCGCGGCCGGCGATCTCATCATCGCCGCGGCCCGCGCCAAGGGCGTCGCGCTGCTGCCCATTGACTCGGAGCACAACGCCGTGCACCAGTGCCTGCGCGGCGGAGCGGCCAACGAAGTCGCGCAGATCTGGCTGACCGCGTCCGGCGGTCCGTTCCGCAACACGCCGCTTGCCGACTTCGAGCACATCACGCCCGCGCAGGCGCTCAAACATCCTACCTGGGTGATGGGCCAGCGCATCACCATCGACTCCGCGACCATGCTGAACAAGGGCCTCGAAGTGATCGAGGCCTGCCGTCTCTTCGACCTGCCGCCCGCGCAGGTCCGCGTCACTGTGCATCCGCAATCGACCGTGCATTCGTTGGTCGAGTTCGTCGACGGTAGCATCCTCGCGCAGATCTCCGTCACCGACATGCGCCTGCCCATCCTCTACGCGCTTGCCTGGCCCGAGCGCCCGGCCTCGACTCTCACCTTCGATCTCGCCGCGCTCTCGCACCTCGACTTCGCGCCCCCAGATTTTGCCCGATTTCCCTGCCTTCGCCTGGCCTACGAAGCAGCCGCCGCATCGCCCGCCGCCTGCATCGCGCTTAACGCATCGGACGAAATCGCGGTCGCATCATTCCTCGAAGGACGTATTCCGTTCCTGGGCATTCCACGTACAATCGAACGTGTGCTGGAGCTAACCCCAGCCGCGCGACCGGAGTCTATTCAAGGGGTGCTCGCGGCCGACCAGACAGCCCGGGAGTGCGCGCGCGAAGTCATCTCCACCGCGTAAATGCCGTCGTATAGAGAACGCCGCCATTCTGGCGCAGCCAGAATCTCAGTATTTGTTTTGAGAGGGTCCAAAGCTTGCCGTTCTTCTCCGCATATCATCTCGCAGCCATCCCCCGCTTCGCCATCGTGCTCGGCATCATGGTGGTCGTCCACGAACTCGGCCACTTCATCGCCGCCAAGCTGTGCGGCGTGCGCGTGGAGGCCTTCGCCGTAGGCTTCGGCAAGCGGCTCTTCGGCGTCGTCCACAACGGAACCGACTACTGCGTCAACCTGATCCCGCTGGGCGGCTACGTCAAGATGACCAACGAGATGCCCGACGGCATTACGCAGAAATCCGGCCCCATGGCGCCGCCCAACAACGATCCCGGCGACTTCCAGAACCATCCCCGCTGGCAACGCGTGGTCATCGCCCTCGCTGGCCCGGTCGCCAACTTCATTCTCGCCTTCGCTCTGATGACGTCCCTCTACATGTTCGACAACGAGATTCCGGCCTACGTAACTCAGCCTGTCGTTGCGGACTTCGTCACGCCCAATACGCCCATCAGCCGCACCGGTCTGCAATCCGGTGACCGCATCGTCTACTTCGACAACCAGGAGAACCCGACCTGGGAGACCCTCGAGCAGCGCGGCCAGGCCGACCTCGGCCAGACTTTGCCGTTCTCCTATAGTCACAACGGCCAGCGCATCGATACTAAAATCACGGTCGACGAAAAGGTAAAGCAGGACGACTTCGACTTCGACAAGCTGGGAGTAGTCCCGGTTCAGCAGGTTCAGCCGCTCGAAGTGGCGTCGCTGCCCGACGGGACGACACCCGCGGCCAAAGCCGGCCTGCAGCCCCACGATGTCATCGTCTCGGTCGACAATCAGCGCTTCCACTCGGTTCAGGCCTTGGCCGCCTACCTCCAGGTCCAGGCCGGCAAGCCCGCCTTGCTGATGATTCAGCGCAGTGGATCGCCCTCCCCGATCCCGGTCGCGATCACTCCCTACCTGACCGACACCCAGGAAGGCAAAGGCTATCGCTTCGGCTTCGTCAACAAGCAGCCTCCGGTGAAGACGAATCAGCTTCCACTCGACGCAGCCCTCGCAGCCTCGTGGACCGATAACCTCAAGAATTCGCGGCTCATCTTCGACGTGCTGCACCGGCTCGTCACGCGGCAGGTTTCGGTCAAATCGCTTTCCAGCCCGGGCGGCATGGCCGTTCAGGTAAACGAGGCAGCCGCGGCGCCGGGTTGGTTCCCCATCATCGCTACGATGGCCATGATCTCGCTGAACCTCGGCATCTTCAACCTGCTGCCGATCCCGATCCTCGACGGCGGCATGATCCTGTTCCTGGCGATCGAATCGCTCATCCGCCGCGACCTGAACCAGGCCGTCAAAGAGCGCGTCTACCAGGTGGCGTTCGTCTGCCTTGTCCTCTTCGCCGCGGTGGTCATCTTCAACGACCTCACCAAATACCTGCTGCCCACGCACCTGAAGAG
>CAXTMK010000042.1:0-33923 GCA_964245315.1 uncultured Acidobacteriaceae bacterium
GGGCGACGATCGCGGGCAGCGTCGTGCCGGGCGAAGTGCCGGCTACGGGGTCGGCGAGCGTCGCGGCGGTGGCAAAGGCGTTGGTGATGCCGGTGAGGTTGGAGGCTGTCGCGCCGATGTTGCCGCCGGCGGAGTAGAACTGCTGGAGGGCCTCGATGCCGGCGATGGTGGTGGCTTCGTCGACGACGTACTTTGCGCCGGCAGCGATGCCGTTACAGGGGCCGATTGTGCCGAGCAACGCGATATTGGCATTGGCGGCGACTGCGCCGGCGACGGTGCCTCCGCGGCTGACGATGTAGACAGGCGAGGTCGCGGCGGGGCAGACGAAGCCGGACGGGATCGTAACGGCGCCGCTGGAGTTGGTGGTCGCGGCGGCCGAGAGTACGGTGGGTGCGGAGCCATTGCCGGCGGTTCCGGCTGCGTAGAGTTGAACCACGGCGCCCACGATCGGTTTGGTTCCGGCGAGGACGGCCACCTGAAACGACTGGGTCGTCGAGTAGGGAACTGCGGCGACGCCGGTTCCGGTCAGGGTGACGATTTCAGGGTTCTGCGACGTGTTGTTCGTGGCCACCAGCGTTCCGGTGCGAGTGCCGGTTGTGGATGGTTTGAAGGCGATGTAGATCTGGCAACTGGCACCTACCGCGAGGGTCGCAGGGCAGGCGCTGTTGGTCTGGGTGAAGTCGCCGGTGATCGCAGTCGAGAGCGTGACCGGAACGGTTCCGGTGCTGCTGGCGGTCAGCAGAAAGGGCGCGCTCGACTGGCCGACGGTGAGGGTGGGAAAGGTGATCGTGCTGTACGACAACGTAAGTTGCGGGAATGGTGCGACCGCGGTTCCGGTCAGAGTAAGCGTCTGGGTACCGGGCGTCGCGTTGCCGGTTACGGACAGGGTTCCGGTGCGGGTGCCCAGGGCGGTCGGGTTGAAGGTAAGCGCTATGGTGCAGAATGCATTGGCCGGGAGGGCGCTGCAACCGCTGCTTGTCTGCGCAAAGTCGCCGGTCGTGGCGATGCTCGAGATCGTCAGGGTGCCTGTGCCGGTATTGGTAACGGTAATCGCCTGTTGAGAGCTGAAGCCGACCGGGGTGCTGCTGAAGGTGAGGCCGGAGGCAGAGAGCGTCATCTGCGGGCTCGTTGTTTCCAGTGCGCTTGTAATTATGCCGCCACAGCCGCTGAGCAGAGTTGCGACGGCCAGCATCAGCAGTGCGGCTGCGACCGTCGGCTTCAGCGTTTGCAGAGACAGACGCCTTACCGCTCGCATGCGAAGGCCCGAGGCTAAAGCCTCGCTCAGCCCAATGGCTTCATTCGTGGGGCTAAAGCCCGCCGCTAATCCCAGATAGCGTAGTTCGAAGTTCTTCAACAGGCTCTTCAGGGTCGGTCGGGACTGGATCGGCAAAAACAAAGGAAGATACCTCAAAGGCGTCGAGCTTCGATCTTATTCGCGGCGATAGGGCCGGGTCAGTTCTTCCAGACTCATGCCGGAGAGAAACGCCGTCAAGTCGGAATCGAGCTGGCGGCGTGCGACGTCCGGCGGCAGTGTGGTGTCGACGGTCTCGGCGCGCAGGAGGATAGGGATGGGACGGGCTGCATTCTGGCTCAGCAGGGTCTCGGGATGAGGCTTGCTGTAGACGAAGCCGAAGTGCCCGCGCAGGCTGGAGTATTCGCCGCAGCTTCTCCCATTGCAGAGGGTGGTCGCCTCCAGATACTGCGTTGCGCCGTCGTTGAAGAACGATGCGCTGAAGTTGACGGGACCGTCGTGGGAGGTGTCGAAGGCCTGCTCGCTATGCCAGATGGGGTCTTCGCCGCGCGCCGAATGGCAGACCAGGGTGTCGTGCGAGCCCAGCACGGGCGAGACGCCGATCGCGATATGCGCTCGGCCGGCGCCGTTCGTGGCGCCGTCCGCGGGAGCGTATTCGGCCCAGTGAAAGAGCAGCGTGCCGCCGATCAGGGTTTCGTTCCAGCGCCGCGCGAGCGTGTAGCTGCCGACGGTCGTGGGGAACTGGCCGAGCGCCGTCATGTCGGCTCGCAACTCCGCGCTGGGACCGGGCGCGGTCATCGCCCGTACCAGGCCGAAGAGGCCGAGCGCGACCAGAAGCGAGAGTGCGGCGGCGCGGGTGTAAAAGCCGGCGGGAACCTGAGCGGCTTCGGGTTCGACCTGCGGCAACGCGAGCACGCCGGCATTGCCGTTGGCGCGCGAACCCAGCCGCTGGATGACTTCGTACAGCAGGAAGACGGCGATGAAGAAGAGCGCGGCGCCGATCAGGTAGTCGGCGTTTTCGGCGCGATCCTGCAGCGACGGGAAGTGCAGCGCCACGAGGTAAAACAGCACCAGCACACACAGGCGCACGAAGTTGAAGAGGTAACCTAACAGAATCGCGCCGAGCACGACCAGCGCATGCGCGCGCCAGCGAAAGCGGTAGAGATATCCGGCAACCAGCGCGATCAGGCCCATGGTGACCGCGCCGCGGATGCCGTTGCAGCCGGGCGCGATGAACATTCCGAACTCCGGCGTGAACATCAGGCGCAGCTTATCGGGGCTGAGCGGCTGCCCCAGCGCCATTGCAAACCCGCGCGCCACATGGGCCGAGGCGCGCTGCAGCGGAAGATCGACGTAGACGTTGAAGAGATGCGGCACCGGATTGACGAAGAGCGTCAGCAGAACGGGAAAGATGGCCGCTCGCAGCAGCCGGGGACCGCCGAAGAGCAGCACCATCCCGGTAACGTACGCCAGCACGACCGCCGAAGCGGGCGGAATGTAGATATTCCACTCCGGGCTGAGGACGAGGACGAGAATGGACCGCTCGCGCAGTTTGACGACGATGGCGGTGCCGAGGAGCAGCACGAAACCCCACCAGCTTCCGTCCATCTCCCAGCCGAGCGAACGCCAGACGCGCAGGATCAGCAGAAAGCCGACCACGGGTATGACCATTCCGATGGACTTGAGCGCGTCCTGGGTCCACAGCGCCCAGAGCATGAGCCCGGAAGACCAGATGCAGGCGACGCCGAGGATTGACAGAAGTGCCGCCACCCCGGCGGCGAGGTGCGGTGACAAAGATACCCCCTTCGTTAGCGAGGGGGGTATCGCGCTTGCGGAAGACGAAGCTGTTATGCGGTCCATCTCAACCGGCTCAAAATCCTGGGGATTGCCCGCGTGCTAAGGTTTGGATCCGGCCGTAAATCGGCCACGCGCCGGTCGAGGGGCCGACTACTTCTTCCGGCCAGCCTTGAAGCGGGCCCGTGCCGACGCGAGAAACGCACCCGCGGAGCCAACCAGAGCCAGGACCACCGTGGGATTCTCAGGCGAGTTGACGCAGCCACCCTGCGCGTAAACGGGAAGAGAGACGGCGAACATGACGGCAATGCCGGTAAGCAAAAGGGAAGATTTCCTCATGGTTGGTCCTCAGGGGGAAAGTACCGTACTCGTAAAGCCTTGTCAACTAATCAGTGCGACGCCTTGAGAGACGAAAGGGAACGCGAACTGCCACCGCCCAACCAGCCTTGCTCTCATTCACTCAGTATGACAGCAGCAGAAGCCATCCGGGGTACTCAAATCCGAATCGTGCCCGTAATGGTCCGTTCTCGACAGTCTCGTAACTGAAATGGGCTTGATCTCAAAATTAGTGGCAAACTAGCGGGTCTTTAGAAACTTCGCGCGCAGAGTGTCGTCGACCAGCGTTTGCCATCCGCGGCCCTTCGCTCGGAGGATTGTAAGAACATCCGGCGACAGACGCATCGTGACCTGCTGCTTTGTGGGCGCCTTCTGCGGACCGCGCTTCTTCCTGGAAGCCTCCTGGATGGCCGACAGTTTGGTCTGCAGGCTCTGGGGGAGTTCGTGAAAGCGCTTCGCTCTGGCGAACCGATCCGCCGTCCACTCAGGATTTTCAGCGTCGGGCACTCCATCAGTACCGGGTGCCGGCTGCTTCGTTTCGGGCATATTGTTTTCTCTCCTGTCTGGTCGATTTGCGAAGGCTGATGGCGCGAATGGCGTTTGGGGGCGTCTTCGTCGCGGAAGACGAGGGTGTAGAGCAGAGCATCAAGCCAGCTGATGGCGATGACTCGAATTTCGCCGTAGTCCTGTGAATCGTCATCGTCGAAATAAGCGCTGTCGAAATCGAAGTCTTCCGCCCGCTGTAGCGAGATGCCGTGATCGGCGATATTTTTGGCATCTTTCGCGGGGTCAAAGGTGACTTCCACGTGTTTTATTGTAACGCCAATTAGTCTTGCAAATGGAGCAATTAACGAGCCTTCCTTCCGGGAATGCGAGTGGAGCTTTCAGCGAAAGGCTCGATTGAGGTTATTTCGCCTGGCTTGCCAGCCACGAGTGAAGCTTCGGCTCCTGCACCGCGCGCAGCGAGATGCAGGCGTCGATGCTGTCGAGCGCCTTGGCCAGGGTGCGGTCGGCGGCCGCGACCTTGTGCGTGGCGAAGAAGCCGGCAACCTCGGCGCGGCGGTCGGCAGTGCAGAACGAGCCGACCGACGACACCACGTTGGCGCCGGAGGCGGTCGTAAACTGCGCCTGCACCTTGTCCCAGTTCTTCTGCACCCAGGGCCAGGCGAGGTCTCGGGTTTCGCGCTGGCTCAGCTCGACCGCGATCAGAATCCAGGAATCCTGATTGCGCACCTGGCCGGAGACCGCGTACTCGAGCGTCCGGATGATGAGTTTGGGGTCGCGGAACTGGGTCAGAATGCGCAGCGACTCCTGCTGCAGCTCGGGATCGTCGGCCTTCTGGCTGACCGCCTGGACGCGGTTGTAGAAGGCTTCGTCGCCGTTTTCGGCGGCCATGGCGACGGACTCCATCATGTTGCTTTCGCTGACCTTGCGGCCGTTGAAGAGATCGTCCGCGACCTGCTGGGCGTGAGCCACGACCGCCGGGTCGCCGGCGTCGCCGAGCGCGCCGTAGAGCTCCGAGCGAATCTGCTCCTGATCGTAGGTCTCTTTGTCGCTCTCCTTCGGGAGCGCGGTGTAGATGGGACCGTACTGGGCGCGGATGACGGCGTTGAGTTTGTCGCGATCCTCATCGGTGGCGATACGGTTGCGGATCTGCGCCAGCGTGCCGAGCGTGGTCGAGAGAACCGCAGAATTCGGATCCTGCCTGACGGCGAGCGCGAGATCGAGATAGTCGCCCACGCTTCCCTGCCCGGCGCGCGTGAGCGCCCAGCGGTCGCCGAGGTAGCCGATGCGCTCAGGGACCGTGAGCGCGGTTTCGGCGGCGGCGGTGATCGCCTTCACCTGCTCGGGCGTGTAGGCCACGCGATAGTAGCCCTTCTCACCGGCGTTGGCGTAGAAGAACGGCAGGGCGGTGTTGGGCGCGAGCTTAAGCTGGGGCGTGTCCTTCGAGATGAGGACGCACTGCGGGGCGTTGGCTGTCTTGACGCAGACCGGAATGGTCCAGCTGCCGGTATCTTTCGGCGCCTTTTCGGACGCGTCGAGGTAGAAGCGCTGCTGCGTGACCGGGAAGTCTTTGCCTTTTTCCGCGGCGAAGGTCAGGAGCGGCACGCCGGGCTTGTCGACGAAGCTGGACATTACCTTGTCGACAGGCTGCTTCGAGGCCGCGGTCTGGGCATTCCAGAAGTCCTCGGCCGTCGCGTTGGCGTAGAGGTGGGCCGAAAGATAGTTGTGCACACCCTGCTGGAAGACCTGCGGGCCGACCCAGTTTTCGATCATGCCGATGACCGCGCCGGCCTTGCCGTAGGCGATGCCGTCGAACATCTCGGCGATCTCGGCCGGGGTGTTGGCGGTGGCGCGGATAGGCCGCGTAGTGCGAACGCCGTCGTAGTTGAGCGTGTCGTTCAGGGCGTCGGCGTCGTCCTGGGTAAGGTGCCACTCGGGATGCCACTCGTTGGGCGCCTTCGACTCCATCCAGGTGGCGAAGCCCTCGTTGAGCCAGAGGTTATCCCACCACTGCATGGTGACCATGTCGCCGAACCACTGGTGGGCCATCTCGTGCGCGACGACGGTGGCGACCTGCTTCTTCTCGGCGATCGAGCCGTCTTTGGCGTCGACCAGCAGTTCGGTCTCGCGGTAGGTGATGGCGCCGAAGTTCTCCATGGCGCCGGCTTCGAAGTCGGGGATGCCGATGAGGTCGAGCTTGGGCATGGGGTACTTGATGCCGAAGTATTTGTCGTAGTAGGAGAGGAAATGCTCGGCGGCGGAGACCGCGAAGGGCGTCAGCTCGACCTTGTCGGGCGTGCTGCAGGCGCGGATGGGAACGCCGTCAGCCGAGCCGGAGGTGCAGGCGAAGTCGCCGACCAGAAAGGCGACGAGGTAGGTCGACATTTTGGGCGTGGTCGCGAAAATTTGAGTATGTTTTCCCGTAGCGGCCGGCTTGTCGGAGATCATGTTGGTGTTGGAGATGACGGTGTCGCCGGAGTCGACCGTGAGCGCGACGTCGAAGGTCGCTTTGAGGGCGGGCTCGTCGAAGCAGGGAAAGGCGCGTCGGGCATCGGTCGATTCGAACTGGGTCACGGCGTAGTTGCGCGATTTGGTCTTCGAGAGATAAAAGCCGCGCAACTTGTCGTTCAGGATGCCGGTGTAGGCAAGAGCGAGGGTTACCTTGCCCGCGGGGAGCGTCTGCGGGAAGGTGAGGGTCGCCTGTTCCTTCGACTCATCGAAGCTGACCGTCGCAGTCTGGCCGGCTGCGGTGACGGACTGAATCTGCAGTTCCAGCGCGTTCAGCGTGATGGTCTTTGATGCAGCGGCGAGGGTCAGGTCGATCGTCTCCGTGCCGCTGAAAGTTGCGTTGCCGATATCGGGCGTGATGGCGAGCGCGTAGTGCTGCGGGATGGCGTTCGCGGGGAGACGCTGCGCGTTCGCCTGAGCCAGAGCGATAAAAAGTACGACAGAGAAGCGGCGGAGAAGATTCATCGGGTTCCCGGTATCCAATCTATAAAGCAGGTTGACATTACATCTTGCAGCGCCAATGCGAAGACCCGGGGCTGAAGCCCCACGCTAATCCCAAAGATAAAATCGGACATCCTCAACAGCTCCTAAGCGCGCGAGTTCGGCCGGGCTATGACCTCGTCCCGCAGGCGCGCCACGCAGAGCCGCGCCGGGGTGTACTCCCGAATGATATAGGCATCGGCGGGGATCGCGGCGGCCCGGCAAAGCGCGCGCCAGTCGTCGCGGCGAAAGCTGCGCAGGATCGACACCGGACCGTCGTGTTTGACGAACGGATGCCAGGTTGTGAAGCGGGCCAGCAGGCGGAAAAGATGGTAGGGCACAGGCTGGCGGTGCAGATCGTTGATAAACCAGCCGAGCCGCGTGACGGACTCCATCCAGTCGAGCATCCTGATGATCTCGACGTTGGGGAGATGATGCATCACCAGCGAGCTGATAACGATGTCGATGCGGTCGGGCGGACGAAAGTCGAACACATTGCCGGAGAGGAAGGTGACGGTGCCGGGGATGGTCGCCTCGCGCGCCGCACGGACGGCGTCGGGGTTCAGGTCGATGCCGGTGAGGGTGACAGGCAGGTTGCGCTCGCGCGCCCAGGCGTGGATGCGGCGCAGCATGTCGCCGTAGCCGCAGCCGACGTCGACGATATGGACAGGCAGGGTCTGGCGCGGGAGCACGGAGTAGACGTGGTCGAGCCAATGCAGCGTGGGACGATAGGTGCGAGTGAGGCGATTGACGCCGGCGAGCGAGCGCAGGCAGGCGCGCAGGTCCTCGTAGCTGCATGGCTGGTCCATCAGCTCGGGAAAGCGATCGAGACTGGCGCGTTCGGAGAAGTCGAAGGACAAGGTGTTCGTTGTTGGTTGTTCGTTATTAGTTTAGACGAACAACGAAGAACTAGAGGGAGGCGGCGCGCTCGGAGTGGCCGGAGACTTCGGAGGCTTTCACCTCGGCGTAGGCGGCGGCGCCGAGCAGGGCGCAGGTGTCGTCGAGGATGACGCGCACCGGGATGGATTCGAGCAGCGGCGTCATGCGGCCTTTGTCGAGGAACGCCCTGGTGAAGGCGCCGCCGCCGAGGGTCTTCAGGATTTTGGGCGCTATGCCACCGCCAAGATAGATGCCTCCCATGGCGAGTACCTTGAGCGCCACGTTGCCGGCTTCGGCTCCGAAGGCTGAGGTGAAGATCTGCATGGTCTCGTAGCAGAGCGGGCTGGAGCCATCCTCGGCGCACTGGCCGATGACCGCGTTCATGTCTTCGTTGGCCATGCGGTCGGGGAGCCATTGCGGCTCTTCCATCCTCTGGTCGTCCTTCAGGAAGGCGTAGATGTTCTTGATGCCGATGCCGGAGACTACGCGCTCGAAGGAAACGCGTCCGTTGAGGGTCTTGCGCAGGTATTCGAGCAGCGCAATCTCGCGGTCGTCGCGCGCGGCGAAGTCGCAGTGGCCGCCTTCGCTGGGCAGCGGCAGATGATGATGCTTGCCGTCCCACACGAGCAGCGCCTCGCCCAGGCCGGTGCCGGCCGAGACCAGCCCGCGATGCCCGACCGCGGCTGCATCGCCCTGGTGCAGCGTGAAGACCGATTCCGGCGCGAGCTCGGGGATGCCGTAGCCGTTGGCCTCAAGATCGTTGATGAGGAAGATGTGTTCGATGCCGAGCGAGCCGCGCAGGTCGCGGGCGTCGAGCGTCCAGGGGAGATTGGTGAGCTTCAGGTGGCCGTCGCGCACGGGGCCGGGGCATCCGAAGCAGGCCGCGGCGATCTGCTTCACGTCCGTGGCTTCGTGGTTGTCGCCCGCGCCGACAAAGCGATGGACGACGTCGTCGAGGTTTGCGAACTCGTGCGCGGGAAACTTCTGGTCGCGCACGGGCTTCAACTTGCCGCCCTCGAAGTTGTACAGCGCCAGATGAACCTTGGTGCCACCGACATCGCCTGCCAGAATCATGCGAGCTCCAGTTTGGTTGTGCCTACGGCCGGCGGGCCGGGCAGCTCGGCCGCGGCCGCCGTGTCGAGCAGCAGGGTCAATTGGCCGTTGGCGGGCCGGATAAGCTGCGCCGGATAGGTGTCGGGATCATACGCGCCGGTGAAGACGGTGCGAACCATGTCCGTCTTTTCCTTGCCCTCGATGAGGAACGCGGCCTCGCGCCCTTGCGTGATGACCGGCCAGGTGAGCGTCATGCGCCAGGTGTCCTTCTGCGGGACGTGGTTGGCGATGCAGATGCGCGCCATCTCGTTGAGGCCCTCGGTGTGCGGGAAGAGCGAGGCGGTGTGGCCGTCGGGGCCGAGGCCGAGCAGGAGGAGGTCGAAGGTGGGGGTCTCGGCGCCTTCGAGCTTGAAGGCGTTGCGAATCTCCGACTCGTAGCGGGAGGCGGCCTCTGCGGGGTCGAGTTCGCCTTCCATGCGGTGGACGTTGGCGTCGGGCAGCGGGACTTTTGACAGCATGGCGGCGCGAGTCATGCCGTAGTTGGACTCGGGATCATCGGGGCCGACGCAACGCTCGTCGACCCAGAAGAGCTGGAGTTGCGCCCAGGGGATGTCGTTGAGGTACGGCTGTTGAGGGTCGGCGAGGAGCTCGAACATCGCTTTGGGGGTCGAGCCGCCGGAGATGGCGATGCGAGCGTGGCCGCGGGTGCGGACGGCTTGCATGGCGGAGTTGGCGAAGAGCGTCGCGGCGGCGGTGGCGAGTTCGGCGGGAGTAGATGACACTTTAATGGTTAGTTCGATGCGGCGCGGCATGCGTTCTTCTCCCCAGCCGGGCGAGTGCCCCCGAAATTTTGCACCCTTGGAAAAGAGAGCATATCCCGGGGGCTAAAGCCCGGTTTTGTGGTGGTCCCTGATGCCCGGGCTAAAGCCCGGGCCTATCTCAGAAGCAACGGCAACGGCGAAAACAAAGACAACGGCAGAAACAAAGACAACGGCAGAAACGGAGACAACGGCAGAGACGGAGACAATGGCGGAAACGGAGACAAAGGCAGAAACAAAGACGACTGCAAGACCCAGGCAAAAGCAGATCCCTGCGGGATGACAAATAAAAGACGGTACGACAAAAGAGACGTACGGAGCAGTTAGAGTTTCCGCCACTTGCGGCCGTCGGCCTTCAGCATGGCGTCGCTGGTCGGCGGACCCCAGGTTCCGGCGGCGTAGTTCGGCAAATCCTTAATCGGGTTTGCGGCCCAGTATTCAAGAATCGGCGTCATGAGTGCCCAGGTCGCCTCCACCCCGTCGCGATGGGCAAACAGCGTCGCATCGCCCAGCATGGCGTCGAGCAGCAGCCGCTCATAGCCATTGGCCGAGGATGCGCCGAATGCCTCCGCGTAAGAAAAGTTCATATTGACGGGCGAGATGCTCATGTTCGGCCCCGGCACCTTCGCGCCGAAGCGCAGCGTGATGCCTTCGTCCGGCTGGATGCGCATGGAGATGATGTTGTTGCGGATGCCCTCCGCGCCCTTGCCTTCCGCATCCTTGAAGATAGACAGCGGCGGCTGCTTGAACATGATGGTGATCTCGGTGACACGCTTGGCGAGCCGCTTGCCGGCGCGGATGTAGAACGGAACGCCAGCCCATCGCCAGTTCTCGATTTCGAGCCGCAGCGCCGCGTAGGTCTCGGTCTGCGAGCGCGGATGCACGCGGTCTTCCTGGCGATAGCCGGGAACCTGCTTGTCCCCCACCGTGCCGGGACCATACTGGCCGCGCACGGTGTCGGCGGGATGGATGGGTTGGATGGACTTCCACACCTTCACCTTTTCGGCGCGGACTGCGGAGGCTTCGAACGAGACGGGCGGCTCCATGGCGACAAAGCTGAGCAGCTCCATGACGTGATTCTGGACGACGTCGCGCAGCGCGCCGGCGGTCTCGTAGAATGGCCCGCGGCCCTCGATGCCGATCGCCTCGGCGGCCGTAATTTCGACGTGGTCGATGTAGTTGCGATTCCAGACGTTCTCGAAGATGCCGTTGGCGAAGCGGAAGACGAGGATGTTCTGCACCGTCTCCTTGCCCAGGTAGTGGTCTATGCGGAAGATCTGGTCTTCGTCAAAGACCTTGTTCACGTCATCGTTGAGCGCGCGGGCGCTGGCGAGGTCGTGGCCGAAGGGCTTCTCAATAATGGTGCGGACCCAGGCGGCGCCGCCTTCGGGCTTGCTCATTCCGTGCTTGCCAAGCGAGTTGATGATGTCGGCGAAATACTCCGGCGCGGTGGCGAGGTAGAAGAGGCGATTGCCTTTGGTGCCGGACTTCTGGTCGATGTCCCCCAGCAGCTGCTTCAGCCCTTCGTAGCCGGAGTCGTCGTCGAAGTTCATGGCGTGATAGCTGATGTTGCCGATGAAGGGATCGAGCCTGGGATCGTGCTCGTCGACTCCGCCGCCGGAGACGATGCCTTCCTTCATGTCGGCCGCGAAGGAGTCGCCCAGCGGCCGGCGCGCTACGCCGACGACGGAGATCTCTTTGGGAAGCAGCCCGGACTGCTCCAGGTGGTAGAGCGCGGGCAGCAGCTTGCGCTTGGTCAGGTCGCCGGATGCGCCGAAGATGATGACGACGCAGGGGTCGGGCGTGCGCTCCGGCGCCTGCTGGACCGGAGTTGTTGCGGGCGATGCTTTTACTTCGGGAATGGCCATAAGTCGGTTCCTCTTGTGATGCGGACTTTATGATTTCTTGACGGCGTGTCCGCCGAATTCATTGCGCATGATCGAGATCATGCGGTCGGTAAAGTTATTCTGCTCGCGCGAACGCAGGCGGCGGATCAGACTCTCGGTGATGACCGGCGCGGAGACGTTCAGGTCGATCGCTTCGAAGACCGTCCAGCGGCCTTCGCCGGAGTCGGAGACGTAGGCTTCCATGCCGTCGAGGGTCGGATTTTTGCGCAGGGCGTCGGCGGTGAGGTCGAGCAGCCAGGAACGTACGACCGAACCCTTCTGCCAGATGGTCGCGCATTGTTCGAGATCGATGCCGAGTTCGGTCTTCGCTTTAAGGATCGCGAAGCCCTCGGCGTAGGCCTCCATCATGCCGTATTCGATGCCGTTATGGATCATCTTGACGAAGTGGCCGGAGCCCGACGGGCCGACGTGACCCCAGCCTTCGGTGGGGCTGGGCGCGAGCGCTTCGAAGATAGGGTTCAGGCGTGAGACTGCATCGTCGTCGCCACCGATCATCAGCGAGTAGCCTTCCTTGAGGCCCCACACGCCGCCGGAGGTGCCGGCATCGACGAAGTGGAAGCCCTTCTCCTTTGCGGCCGCGTGGCGCTTCTGCGTGTCTTTGTAGTTGGAGTTGCCGCCATCGATGAAGGTGTCGCCCTGCGCCATCATGGGCTCCAGTTTGGCGATGGTCTGGTCGACGGGGTCGCCCGCCGGCACCATGATCCAGATCGCACGCGGCGCGCTGAGGTTTCCGACGAGGTCTTCGAGCGAACTGACACCCAGCGAGCCCGCTGCCGCCAGGTTCGCAACCGCCTGGGCGTTGAAGTCGAAGCCGACGACTTTGTGTCCGGCGAGGCGCAGCCGCTCCGCCATATTCGCGCCCATCTTGCCGAGACCGATAATTCCGAGTTCCATTGAACACCTTTTGTAATTCGTTGTTCGTGATAAGACGTGCAGTTACGGAGTTACGGCCTCCTGTACCTGGATGTTAAATTCCGCCAATGCTTCGCATAACTGGGTGGGAGAAGTAAAGCGAATTGTCTGCATTCCGAGTGCCGCGGCCGCCTCGCAGTTCTCCTGTTTGTCATCGATAAACAGCGCGGATGCGGCGGGAAATCCGGAGATATCGATCGCCGAGTTATAGATTCCGGGCGCGGGTTTCATCTCGTGCACATAGCCGGAGCAGATAAAGTAGTCGAATAAAGAGCGCAGCTTGAAGGCGTCGAGACGATATTCATTCAATTCGCGTGACTCATTGTTCAAAGTAGCGAGGCGGTACTTACCAGTCGATTTCAACTCCGCCAGGATGTCGAGGCACTCCGGATGCAATACTTTCGATTGCGCGCAGACCTGCTTCCACAAGGCGTCGAAGGTGAGGCCCAGCTTTGCGTTCGGGCGCAGGACGGTCTGCATGAAGAATTCTTCGGCGGTGATGAGGCCGCGCTCCCAGTAGTAGTTGGCGCGGTCGTGCAGCTCTTCGCAGGCTTCCAGGTCGGCGCCCAGGCGACCGAGAACCCGAGTCCGTTGAGCGATATCCCAACCGTTGGTCAGGATCACTCCGCCCATATCCCAAAAGATCGTACGTATGGAACTGGTCACTTGCCCTCCGGCTTACTGTCGAAATCGCGCATCATGCCATCCGATTCCCCCGATGGGCGGTTGGATGCAGGGAAACCGCGAACGAACGGCATCTACGCGGTCCTCTCCGTCACGCCATCGTCGCCCGCGACCAGCGCGAGAGCCGCCATGTTGAGGAACAATCCGTGCTCCACGACGCCTACGATGGCGCGGATCTGGGCCGCGGTGCGCTCGGGATCGGTAATTTCGCCGCAGGCGCAGTCGAGGATGTAGTTGCCTTCGTCGGTCAGATAGGGGCCGTCGCCGGATTTTGCCGGGCGCAGCTTCGGGCACAAGCCCAGCGCGGTGAGCTTTGGTTCGACCAGCGGCAGGGCCATTTTGATGACCTCGACCGGCAGCGGGAACTTGCCGAGATGGTCGACGATCTTGGTCGAATCGACGACAACGATAAACTTCCTCGCGGCGCTGGCGACGATTTTTTCACGCAGCAGCGCGCCGCCACCGCCTTTGATGAGCGCGAGGCCGGGACCTACCTCGTCCGCGCCGTCGATGTAGAGGTCGAGCTCGGGAAGATGGTCGAGCGTGGTGACTTCCATGCCGAGCGCGCGGCCGAGCGACTGGCTGGCATCTGACGATGCGACGCAGCGAATCTTCAATCCCGTCTGGACTTTTTCGGCCAGAGCACGGATGAACAGGGTAGAAGTGGTGCCGGTGCCGAGGCCGACACGCATGCCGGCTTGGACGAAGGCGACCGCCCGTGCCGCCACAGCCCGCTTTGCGTCATCCTGCGTCATCGGAGTCCTAAAAGGCCTGGTCTTAGAGTTGAGAGTATTCAGTTGAGGGTTTTGAGTTCAAGACCCAGACTCGTGCTCCAGTTCCCAATCGTCGGGGTCCGGTGCGACGGTGTCTTCGTAGGTCGGCTGGAGTGAAGTAAACTTCTCCTCCAGCCGCGATTCATCGAGTTTGCGAACCATCTCGCGCTCACTCTCGACCATGCTTCCCCCTCTACTTCTTTAGCAGTTTCTTTGCCGCCTCGACCACATGCGCGGCAGAGATCCCCAGCTTGTCCTGCACCAGCGGCGCCGGAGCCGATGCACCGAAGCGATCGAGACCGATAGCCACGCCCTCGCGGCCGATGTACTTCCACCAGCCCATCGTCGAGCCGGCTTCGAGCGCGATCTTGGGTATGCCGTGGGGGAAGATGGACATTTTGTAGGCGTCGTCCTGCTCCTCGAAGATGGTGAAGCTGGGCATGGAGACGACAGTCGCGTTGATGCCCGCGCCCTTCAGCTCTTCGGCGGCTTTCATGATCATCGCGACCTCGGAGCCGGTGGCGACGAGGATCAGATCCTTGCCGTGCTCCTCAAGAATGTACGCGCCCTTGTCGACGCCCGCCTGCACCTTGTACTTGTCGTTGTCGAGCACCGGCAGATCCTGCCGTGAGAGCGCCATGAAGCAGGCCGAATGACGCTGCAGCGCCAGCCGCCAACAGGCCGTGGTCTCGTTGGCGTCGGCGGGACGGAAGTCGGTGAGCTGCGGGATGGCGCGTAGGCTCATCAATTGCTCTATGGGCTGGTGGGTCGGCCCATCCTCACCCAGCCCGATAGAGTCATGGGTGAAGATATAGAGCGAGTGCGAGCTTTGCAGCGCGCCCATGCGCAGCGCGGAGCGGCAGTAATCGGAGAAGGTGAAGAAGGTCGACCCGAACGGGATTATGCCTCCGTGCGCCGCCATACCGTTGACCGCGGCCATCATGCCGAACTCGCGCACGCCGAAGAAGACGTTGCGGCCCTTGGGATCGACGTGGAAGCTGGGCGAATCCTTGAAGATGGTCTTGGTGGAGCTGGTGAGGTCGGCCGCGCCGCCGAAGAGTTCGGGCACGACCTTGGCGATGGCGTTCATCACCACCTGGCCGGCGTTACGAGTGGCGACGGGCTTTTCGGTCGGGAAGACAGGGAGCGTCTTCTCCCAGCCCTCTTTCAGCTTCATCGACACGACGCGGTCGTACTCGGCGCCCTGCTCCGGGTAGGCTTTTTGGTACTCGGCAAACTTTTCTTCCCACGCCTTACGGGCAGCCTGGCCCTTTTCCTTAGCCCTGGCCCAGTGCCTGCCGGCTTCCTCGGGGACGTAGAAGGTCTTGTCCTGGGGCCATCCGAGGTTCTCGCGGGTGGCCTTCATGGCCGCGGCTCCGAGAGCCTCGCCGTGCGCCTTCTGGGTACCGGCTTTCGGGCTTCCATAGCCGATCACAGTCCGGACGCGGATGAGCGATGGGCGCGTGGTTTCGGCCCTGGCAGCGAGAATGGCCTCTTCGATGGCGACCAGGTCGTTGCCGTCATGCACCATCTGGACATGCCAGTGATAGCCCTCGAAGCGCTTGGTGACATCTTCGGTGAAGCTCAGCTCCGTGGAGCCGTCCAGCGAAATCAGGTTGTCGTCGTAGAGCACGATGAGCTTGCCCAGGCCGAGCGTGCCGGCCAGGGAGCAGCTCTCGTGCGAGATGCCTTCCATCAGGTCGCCGTCGCCGCACAGGACGTAGGTATAGTGGTTGACCGGAGTATGACTCTCGTGGCTTTCGCCCGAGCCTTCGTGGTTATACACCGCGGCGAGGTGCTTTTCGGCGATGGCCAGGCCGACAGCTTCGGCCAGACCCTGGCCGAGCGGGCCGGTGGTGACTTCGACACCTGGGGTTTCGCCGTACTCCGGGTGTCCGGGGGTGTGCGAACCCCACTGGCGGAACTGCTCCAGCTGCGAGATCGGCAGATCGTACCCGGCGAGATGCAGCGCACCGTAGAGCAGCGCGGAGGCGTGGCCGTTCGAGAGCACGAAGCGGTCGCGGTCGCTCCATTTGGGGTCCGTGGGATCGTACTTCATCAGTTTGGTGAAGAGCAGGTAGGCGATCGGCGCGCAGCCGAGCGGGGCGCCGGGATGGCCTGAGGCTGCTTTTTCAACCGCATCAATGGCGAGAAAGCGGAGTGTGTTGATGGATAGCTGGTCGAGTTCGTGCTGCTTTTGGTCGCTCATGCGGTTCCGGATTCCTATCGCTCGTGAAATATTTCGAAGGGCTCAGCCTTCGGTGCGTGCCTGCGTTCGTAAAGCCGTTGAATCAGTGTAACAAGCCGTCGCGACTCAGGTCGTGGGTTTGGCTTCGACCGGAGCCTGGAACTGGGCGTCGTGCGGGCCCAGCGCCACCTCGATATTGCGGCCAAGCCAGTGGTCGGCGACATCGGCCGAGGCGGGCCAGTGCATGGTGAAGATCAATTTGCCAGTCTGGCCTTCAGACTGGTCCGGGGTTGGGATATCAACGAAACATCCCGGAGATCCGACCACCTTCGAGCTGGCAAACTGGGTCGTCTTCCAGTCGTCCAGCGTATAGGTTACGTCGAAGCGTTTCGCATCGACGATTCGCAAGGTCCAGCCGGCTTTGATGATCTGGATGGGCCGCGCGAGCTGGAAGATATCGATGGTGCTGCGGAAGGTTCGGGTACCCGGAGGCACTGCGTAGCGCTCGGCCACGACGGAGACGGTGTCGAAGACTTTGCCGTCGGCCACTGAGCGCAGCAGCTTGAGGTACTCCGCGTGCGCCCACACCAGAGGCTGCGCGGAGCCGGCCGATCTGCCCTTGTACATGCCCGCCGTCGGCATATCCTCGTGGTCCCAGACCTGCTCGGGAAGCATGCCGCCGACGGAAGAAAACCGCTCGTAGGTGGCAATCAGCGCTTTGACGTCGTTGCCCGCCGCCAGCTCGTAGTGGGCGCGTTCACCGCCCAGCAGAGGCCACGCCCGGCCCTGGCCGGAGCCATCGTAGGGGCCGCCATCCTTCTTCTGGCCGTAGCCATCGTGGTTGTAGCGCCGCCAGCAGGGTCCGAAGGGCGTTTCGTATTTCAGGGTGCGATCGAGCACCTTCAGCGTCTCGGTGATCAGGGGGTCGTCGGCGCGGCGAATGCCGTAGCGCACCAGTTCGAGGAAGCCTCCATCGACCACCTCGCGCGCGTCGAAGTCGGCCTGTTCGCCTGGTTCGCGGTTGGCCAGGTGGATGAAGCCCGGCGCAATCTCCGGATTGTGAAACGGCTCGCCGGGCGCGGGCGGGCGAATGCGCATATAGTGCCGCTTTACGCCCTCCAGCAGCAGTCCGTCGTCGGTCGTCGTCCACTCGTCGAGATGGGCCTCGATCCAGTCCGCATAGTCCTCCAGGAATTCCGCGAGGTCGGCGGCATTGCCGGCGCGCAGGATATCCGCCGCGCACACCAGGGCGGAGATCACCGCCGCCAGCGTGGAGGGCGAGTAGCCGGCGTTCTCTTCCCACCGCTCCTGCTGGGTGACGGGCGCGTAGCGCACGAGGAAGCCCGCCGCCCGTTCGACGAACGGCACCACATCGAACTCACCCAGGCCGTGGAGCTTCCAGAGCCGCCAGGCCAGCATGATCGGGAACGCCACCTCGTCCAGCTGAATGCCGGTCCAGTACGCGGTCCCGTCGACCCAGAAGTTCTGCGCGAAGCCTCCGTCGGCGCGCTGCGTGCAGGCCAGGTAGATGAGGGCGCGCAGGGCATTTTCGGTGCGTCCGCAGGCCAGCAGCGCAGTCGCCGACTGGACCATGTCGCGCGTCCAGACCAGGTGATATCCGCCCAGGTCGGCGTCGCCTTTGGACGCTCCCCAGGGGATCGAAGCCGACGCGATAAACGCCCCCGCGAAGCGCTTGTCTTCATGCGCGTAAATAACCGAATGGCTGACCCGGGACAGCGCGCCGCCATCGCAGGAGGCGTGGTCGAACTGGATAGGCGCGGTCGCGCGGTGCCACTGCTCGATGAAGCGCGAGCGATGCACGCCATACTCCGTACACAGGGTCTGCACCATGGCGGAGATGGCCGCATGATGGCCTTCGCCGAACGCGATGGCGAGGGTAAACTCCGGGTTCGACGCGATCTCGACCTCGCCCATGCAGGCGATGTTGCCGTCCAGCGCCTGTCCGTACTGCCAGGTCATCTTCAGGTCTTCATGCAGATCCTGGTAGCCGTCGCTGGTCCCCACATAGCCGCAGGAGGAGCGAGAGAATCCGCAGCTCGCGCCCATCGCCATGGAGATGCCGTTCTTCCACGCCAGCACCACCCTCCGCCCCGCGATATCGAGCGACCGGGCGGAGTTGCCGGCGCCGCCCCCGTCCAGGTGCGGCGCGGCCAGCGCATAACACTTCAGCTTGCGCAGCAGCGCCGGGTCGCCTTCGATCTTCACATGCACGATGACGACGGGATGATGCGGATCGCTGATGAACTCCTTGGTGACCGTGTAGCGTCCCAGCGGCTCTCGGCCCACCATCCGGCAGCCGAGCACATCGCGGTCGATATAGTTGAAGTCCCAGGTGAAGTCGCGCTTTTCCTCATGGAAGAACGTCTCTTCATCGGTGAAGAGCAGCTCCATGTCGCGCATCTGCGGACGGTCGATGGTCGGGAAATAGACCTCGTTGAGGGTGCCGTGCGACACGGTAAACCACACCCGGCTGGATGCGGAGTAGGCGGTCGCTACTGCATCTTTCTGGCTGGAGGTCCAGCGTGGAGGCACGCCGGGCGCTCCGAACGCCGGTCCATCGTCGTTCAGCCAGCGGTATTCCGATTCCAGGGTTGCGTCGCTCATCACGTCGATTAGAAACCAAAATCGGTCTCAGCGGGGAGTCGGAGGCGATGAATCGATGGTGAATCGGCGCCGGCACGCTCAGGCGAGAGAGGCGATTGCATCAAATGGTTCTAAGATGGCATCGAACGAGTCCCAGTCGTTTTCCGGCGCGGCCGGAATCCATTGCATCGAAACCAAGCACGTTAAGGAGAAATCTCGTGGCCTTTGAACTTCCGCCTCTTCCCTACGATTACGCCGCTCTCGAACCCTACATCGACGAAGCGACTATGAAACTCCACCATGACAAGCACCACCAGACGTACGTAACGAATCTGAACGGGGCGGTGGACAAGCACCCCGAACTGGGCTCGAAGACACCCGAGGAACTGATTAAAGATTTGTCCGCGATTCCCGAGGATGTGCGCAAGGTCGTCCAGAACAACGGCGGCGGCCATGTGAATCACACCATGTTCTGGGAGATCATGAAGCCGGGCGGCGGCGGCGAGCCGACGGGCGAACTCGGCGAAGAGATCAAGAGCGCGTTCGGCGACTTCGAGACCTTCAAGAAGACTTTCAACGAGACCACGGCCAAGCAGTTCGGCTCGGGCTGGGGCTGGCTGGTGTACAAGGGCGGCAAGCTGGAGATTCTGACGACGGCCAACCAGGACAACCCGCTGTCGCAGGGGCTTTATCCGATTCTGGGCAACGACGTTTGGGAGCATGCGTACTACCTGAAGTACCAGAACAAGCGGCCGGACTATCTGGCGGCGTGGTGGAATACGGTGAACTGGGAGAAGATCACGGAGCGGTTCGAGACGGCCAGAAAGTAGTTAGAAGAAGCCAAAAGGCGCACGGACGAGATTAAGGAACGGCTAAGAGCTAGAAATAGCTTGCTCTTAGCCGTTCTTTCTCGTTCATACTGGACCGTTCTTCTGGGTTGGCTTTCATGTGGTGAAACAGCTTCCGCGCGCGTCCGAGAATCTTCCGCGCCCGGTCGGGCGTCTCATTGGTGTCAGACGCATCCAACGGCGTACACCATGGGCACGTAGGACGGGCTTGGCAGGGGATCGGCATGTGGATTGTAAAACTCGCGCTGCGGCGTCCGTATACCTTCGTGGTGCTGTCGCTGCTGCTGTTCCTGCTTGGAATCGGCTCGTCCATTGAAGCTCCGAAAGATATTTTTCCGTACATCAATATCCCGGTCGTTACGATCGTGTGGACCTACGCGGGATTGACGCCGACCGAGATGGAAGGCCGCGTGGTTACGGTGTGCGAGCGCGCCCTGACCACCACCGTCAACGACATCGAACATACCGAGTCGGAGTCGTACCAGGGCGTTGCGATCGTCAAGGTTTACTTTCAGCCGGATGTAAAGGTAGAGCTTGCGGTGGCGCAGGTCACGAGCATCGTGCAGACGATTCTGCGCGTGCTGCCGCCTGGTTCGTTCCCGCCGTTCATCATCAAGTACGACGCGTCTTCGGTGCCGATCGTCCAGCTTTCGCTCTCGGGCCAGGGGCTCAGCGAAGCCGACCTCTACGACCTCGGGCTGTCGTTCATCCGGCCGCGGCTTTCGATCGTGATGGGCGCATCGATTGCGCTGCCGTTGGGCGGCAAGGTGCGCCAGATGATGGTCGATACCGACCCGAACCTGATGTACGCGAAGCATCTTTCTGCGAGCGACGTCAGCCAGGCGATCACGCAGCAGAATCTCATCCTGCCCGCCGGAACGGCACGCATCGGCGACCGCGAATACGTGGTGAAGATGAACAGTTCGCCGGGCGAGGTCTCGGCCCTGAACGATCTGCCCATCCGCGCGGCCAACGGCTCGGTCGTCTTCATCAAGGATGTGGCGCAGGTAGAGGAAGGCTTCGCCGAGCAGACCAACATCGTGCGCCAGGACGGCAAGCGCGGCGCGCTGTTGACCGTGCTGAAGAACGGCAAGACCAGCACGCTGGATATCGTCGACAACGTGAAGAAGTCGCTGCCGCGGGTGAAGGCCGGGCTGCCGCCGAACCTCGATATCACGCCGCTGTTCGATCAGTCGATTTTCGTGCGCGATTCCATCTCGGAGGTTGCGCGCGAAGCCGCGATCGCCGCCGGCCTGACTGGTTTGATGATTCTGCTCTTCCTCGGCTCGTGGCGTTCGACGCTGATCGTCTGCACGTCGATTCCGCTGTCGATCGCCACCTCGCTGGTCATCCTGACGGCGCTGGGCGAGACCATCAACGTGATGACGCTGGGCGGGCTGGCGCTCGCGGTCGGCATCCTGGTCGACGACGCGACGGTGGAGATTGAAAACACGCACCGCAACATGGCGGAGAAGAAGCCGCTGGTGAAGGCGATTCTCGATTCGGCCCAGCAGGTCGCGGCCCCGGCGTTCGTCTCGACGCTGTCGATCTGCATCGTCTTCATCCCCGTGGTGCTGCTGACCGGCGCTGCTAAATATCTGTTCACGCCGCTGGCGATGGCGGTGGCGTTCGCGATGATGGCCAGCTACTTCCTCTCGCGCACGCTGGTGCCGACGATGATGCACTTCCTGCTGCCGGCCGAGATCGGCCTGTACCAGGATGAGAGCGAGAGCGAACGCGAGGAGCAGCGCAACTGGGTGTGGCGCTGGCACATGAAGTTCGAGCACCTGTTCGAGAAGGGCCGCGTGCACTATAAGCATGCGCTGGAGTGGTGCCTCGAAAATCGCGCTCTCACGCTGATTCTGTTTTCGCTGGTGGTAGTCATCAGCCTGCCGCTAACGCTGTTCGTCGGCGAAGACTTCTTCCCTTATGTGGATTCCGGCCAAATGCGCCTGCATGTGAATCCGCCGCAGGGCATGCGCATCGAGGATTCGGAGCAGTACTTCGCGGATGTGGAGCACGAGATTCGCCGCGTGATTCCGGTGGATGAGACGCAGTTGCTGCTGGACAACATCGGTCTGCCTACCGGCGGAATCAATCTTGCGTTTTCCTCGAGCGCGACCATCTCGAACTCCGACGGCGAGATCCTGATCGCGCTGAAACCGGGCAAGCGCGACACCACGAAATACATGCGGCTGCTGCGCGAGGACCTGCCGCAAAAGTTTCCCGGAGGCGTCTTCTTCTTCACCCCGGCCAACATTACGAACCAGATTCTGAACTTCGGCCTGCCATCGCCGATCGACGTGCAGGTGGTCGGGCGCGGCAAGAACAACTACCAGATCGCGCAGGACATCAGGAAGCGCATAGCGGCGATTCCGGGCTCGGTGGATGTGCATATTCACCAGCAGGTCTCGTATCCGACGATGCAGATCAACGTGGATCGCACGAAGGCGCGGCAGATCGGGCTGACCCAGCAGGATGTGGCGCAATCGACGCTGATCTCGCTCAGCGGCACCGGGCAGACGGCGCCCAACGAGTGGCTGAATCCCATCAACGGGGTCAACTACCAGGTGGTGACGCAGACGCCGATCCAGAACATCGACAGCCTGCCCGCTCTGGGCCGCACGCCGGTGACTTCGGCGGCCGGCAACGTATCGCAGCTGCTGGGCAATCTGGCGACGTTCCGGCGCGATGAGTCGCCCATCATCATCGACCACTACAACATTCAGCCGGTCTTCGACGTGTACGCGGACGTGGACCGCCGCGATTTAGGCGGAGTCGCCGGCGAGATCAACAAAATCATCGAGGACGAGCGCAAGCAGCTGCCCGTGGGCACGACCATCGAGCTGCGCGGCGAGGTGGTCACCATGCAGCAGTCGTTCGAGCGGCTGGGCATCGGCATCGTCTTCGCGATCGGCCTGGTGTATTTGTTAATGGCGGTAAACTTCCAGTCGTGGCTCGATCCGCTGATCATTTTGATGGCGATTCCGGGCGCGTTCGCGGGCATTCTGTGGATGCTCTTCATCACGCAGACGACCTTCAACGTTCCCTCGCTGATGGGCACCATTATGACGATCGGCGTGGCGACGGCGAACTCGATTCTGATGGTGGTCTTCGCGAACGATGAGCGCACCGCCGGCAAGAACCAGATGGAAGCCGCGCTGAACGCGGGCTTCACGCGGCTGCGCCCGGTCATTATGACGGCGCTGGCGATGATCATCGGCATGCTGCCCATGGCGCTGGCGCTGGGCGAAGGCGGCGAGCAGAATGCGCCGCTGGGTCGCGCGGTGATCGGCGGCCTGATGTTCGCGACGGTGGGCACGCTGTTCATCGTGCCGGTGATCTATTCTCTGTTGAAGAAGGAAGTACCCATCGACTTCGACACGCAGATCGACAGCGAGTACGGCCCCGATCCTGAGGGCAATCTGCACCCTGAGAATAAGATTCTCCAAGGCATGAAGAAGCAGGAGCAAACAGCTTAATGCCGACACCACTGTATGAAGAAAACAGCGGCCAGAAACGGCTCGAAGGCCACGAAGCCGACCCCGCGCATAGTCTAAGCGATGGCCGTCAGGATGTAGGGGAGGCCTTCGCCGATCCCAACTCGCAGGACGACGCGAAGATCGGCAAGAGCTTCGAGCAGACCAACTCCAGCGCGAAAAAGCATCATCGGCCCGTGAAGGAAGTTGTGAGCGAGCCGTTCAGGAAGCCTCAGTCGCGCAAGGTTTTGTACTGGATCGTCGCGGCCGTGGTGGTGCTGATGGTAATCGCGCTGATCGTCGGCATCATCCCGCGGCTGACTACGAAGCGTGAGACCGATAAGCTGGCGGATCAACAAAAGAACGGCAAGCCCACCGTCGAAGTATCGAAGGTAGAGCCGGAGAAGGACGGCAGCGGGCTGGTGGTTCCGGGTACGACGACGCCGCTGGTGGAGTCGTCCATCTACGCACGCGCCAGCGGCTACCTCAAGAAGCGCTATGTCGATATCGGCGACCATGTGCGCAAAGGGCAGCTGCTTGCCGTCGTAGATGCTCCGGACCTGGACGCGCAGGTGGAGCAGGGGCGACAGCAGGTGAACCAGGCTGAAGCGCAGCTGGAACAGCAGAAGTCGCAGCTCGCGCTGGCTAAGGTGACGAACGACCGCTATCAGGCGCTTGTCGCACGCGGTGTTCTCTCGCGCCAGCAAGGCGACCAGCAGCAGACGAACTACGATGCGCAGGTGGCGAACGTCGCGGCGGCGGCGCGCAATGTCGATTCGTTCAAAGCGAATCTCGAGCACCTGATCGCGCTGCAGAGTTACGAGCGCGTAACCGCGCCGTTCGACGGCGTCATCACGGCGCGCAATGTAGACAACGGCGACCTGATCTCGGCGGCGGGATCGTCGGGCGGAGGCACGCCGGCGACGCTGGCGAGCAGCGCGAATACCTCCGGCTCGCAGAGCGGGATGTCGAACTCCTCGGGTTCGAGTGGCAACGGCAATACGCTGGCGACGCCCAACACGGGCGCTGGTTCAAGCGGTGCGTTGTTCACCATCGCGCAGTCCGGCAAGCTGCGCATCTACGTTTCGGTGCCGGAGGGATACGCTTCGATGGTGCACACCGGGCAGCGGGCGCGGCTCGACTTTCAGGAGCATCCCGACACGCAGTTCTTCGGCGATGTGACGCGGACCGCCGGCTCCATCGACCAGAACACGCGCACCATGCTGACGGAGATTCAGGTCGATAACTCCAAGGGTCTGCTGCTGCCGGGCATGTATGCGGTCGCGACCTTTCCGGCGGGGAAGGGCGGCGGACCGCTGATTATCAGCGGCGACTCGATCGCCATTCGCAACGATCGCCCGACGGTCGCTGTGATTCGCGACGGCAAGGTGAAGCTGACGCCGGTGACGATCGGGCGCGACTTGGGCTCGGAGAGCGAGATCGTTGCCGGGCTGAAGCAGGGCGACATCATCGCCAGCAGTTTTACCGATGACGTGGTGGATGGCGCGCCGGTTGAGGCGCACATGAGCAAGAAGCAACAGGCCGAGGCGCAACAGCAGGTCAAGCCGAACCCGCCGGGCGGCTCGACACAGTACGGTGACCCCGGTATCACCGACCAGGACATGCAGGGACAGAACGCCAAGCCGCAGCAAAAACAGGGCCAGGGCGGATCGAAGAAGGCGACCGGCAAGAAGGGGAGCCAGCAATGACGCGGTATCGCACGTCGCTTTTTCTGGCGGCCACGCTGGCGGCGCCTCTGGCCGCACAGCAGGTGCCACAGGTTGTACCGGGAACTCCCACCCAGGCTACTCAGCCCGTCATACCCGATGTTCCGGCCATTTCAGGCCCTACACCGGGCGTGCCAACGGCAGAGGCGGGCACTCCTCCCGTGATTTCGCAGCGATCTTCTCCAACGGGGCTTGAGGCTCGTCACTTTTTCGGCCCGTATCATCGGGCCAGCGTGCCTCCGCTATTCGGCGGATCGAGCGACCGGCTGCGCGGTCTGGTGCGCGACGGCAAGCTGTACCTGAGCGCCAAGGATGCGATTACGCTTGCGATCGAGAACAATCTCGATGTGGAGGTCGAGCGCTACAACCTGGTGCTCGCCGATACCGATCGCCGCAGAGCAGCGGGCGGAGGCAATCTGCGCGGCATCGACTATACGATTCAGGAGCCGCCGAACGGCGTAGGCGGACCGGGTTCGCCGCTGCTCAACCAGACGGCGACCAGCCCCAATCCGACGAGCCCGACGGTGACGGACCTTACCTCGCTGAATGCGACGACGCAGATTCAAACCAACCTTTCCGCGAGCTCCACCGCAACGTCGCAATATTCGCCGGGTCCGAATGTTCCGCTCTTCGATCCCAACCTCTTCTTCCAGGGTGGATATCTGCGGCGTTCGGATACGGTCTCGCTATCGCCGACGACCACCGGGACGACGACGACAACGACCGGCTCGGCGACCGGCTCGGCAAGTTCGGAGACGCAGCCGCTCGACTTCATCGCGGCGAACATCTCGTACATTCAGGGATTTCGCACGGGTCTGCAAGCCGAAGCGACGGTGAACGATGCGTCACAGGTGTTATATGGCGAAACCTCGCAGCGCGATCCATTTTCGCAGCCCAGCACTTCGTTCTCGCTGACCCAGCCGCTGCTGCGCGGCTTCGGTTCCAGGGTGAACCTGCGCTACATCCGCATCGCGAACGAGAACCGCAAGGTGTCGCGTCTGCTCTTCGAGCAGCAGGTGCTGGAGACAATCTACGGTGCGTCGCGCATCTACTTCGACCTGGTCTCTCTGGGCGAGAATGTGGCGGTAAAGCAGGATGCGCTGAAGGCTGCGCGGAAGCTGGAAGAAGACGATCAGGCGCAGGTCGATCTGGGCACGCTGGCACCGATCGAACTGGTGCGCGCCAAGGCGCTGCGCAGCTCCAGCGAGTTCGATCTGACCCAGGCGCAGGGCCTTTATCGCACGCAGGAAGTCATTCTGCGCAACCTGATTCTGCGCACCGGCGTACCGGCGTTTGCGGTGGGATTTACCGAGATCGTGCCGACCGACCGCATCAATGTGCCGAACAACTTCGCGCCGCCCGCGGTCTCCGATCTGATTCAACAAGGCCTTGCGCACAGACCCGATCTGGCGCAGTCGGAGCTGCAGGTGAAGGCGGGTCAGATCAGCGCGGCGGCCTCGCGCAACGAGGCGCTGCCGCAGTTGAACCTGTACGCCAACGTGCAGACGCGGGGCGTCGCGGAGCAGGCATATGAACAGCTGGGCACGCAGGGCACGGCGATCCCGACCCTGCCGCAGAACTTTTCTACCGGCGGCCTGAAAGTCTCGACGATCTATCAGGCCGGCATCCAGCTGAACCTGCCGCTGCGCAACCGCACCGCGCAGGCGGATGCGGCGCGCGACACGATTCAGGTGCGGCAGACAGAGGCGCGAACGGAGAAGCTCTCGGAGCAGATTCGCGAAGACATCGAGAACGCGGAGATCGCGCTGGAGACCAGCTTCGCAGCGTACAAAGCCGCAGAAGACAGCCGCGGATATCAGGAGCAGCTCTTGCAGGCGACGCGGGATCTGGTCGAGTTTGGGCAGTCGACGAACCTGAACGTGGTACAGAATGTAGCGTTCCTGGCGCAGGCTCGGTCGACGGAGATTGCGGCGAAGTCGAACTGGAAGAAGGCGCAGATCGAGCTTGACCGGTCTCTGGGGGATCTGCTGGAGAAGAATGGGATCTCACTGGAGGATGCGGTGCAGGGGCGGTTGAAGCCATAAGGCTGAATAACCGGTGCTAAACTGTGCGTGTGTCACTCTTCGACTGGGACGACGAAATCGTGAACACATTTCGCGACACAAGGTTTCAACGACCGAGGCAGAGGAAGTCAACTCGGATTTTCCTATGGAGATTGACTCGTACGTTATCGATGGCGAATTCCGCATTGAAGAAGTTGGTCAGACGCGCACGGGCCGCATTCTCAAGATCATCTTTGTCGTTCGAGCCGATAAAGTCCGCATTCTGAGTGCCTACGATGCGCCGCCGAATTTGAAGACGCGCTATTTGAAGTACATGGTGAGCCAATGACTTTGCGAAGATTACCGGCATTTGCGAGCGAAGAAGAAGAAGCTAATTGGTGGTACGACAATCGCGAAAAGCACGACGAAGAATTTGCAAAGGCCTTCGATGAAGGGCGTGTAAAACGCGGCTCAATTTCGCAACGGATTGAAGCAGCGAAGAAGGCTACTGCAATCTCGTTGAACGCCGAAGACGCTCTGAAAGCTGTATTGATTGCGCAGGAAAAGGGAATGGACGTGCAGGCTTATTTGAGTGCGCTGATTCACACAGCGCTCAAGAGCGACCTGAATGCCGTCTCACAGAATATGGACGACGCCCCAAAAGCGCACGCCGCCCATTCCGAGAAGAACGATGTGCCGGAACTACTCCAGCGTTGATCCGCCTCGATTGCCCTTGGGCCGGCGGTTCGCCTGCAGCACCTTCTTGCGCATGCGCAACGACTTCGGCGTCACCTCGACCAGCTCGTCGTCGGCGATGAACTCGATCGACTGCTCGAGCGTCAACACCTTGAACGGCACGAGGCGCAGCGCGTCGTCCGAGCCGGAGGCGCGCATGTTGGTCAACTTCTTTTCGCGTACGGCGTTCACGTCGAGATCGTTGTCGCGCGAGTGTTCGCCCACCAGCATGCCCTCGTACACTTCGACGCCGTCGCCGATGAAGAGCACACCGCGAGCCTGCACGCCGTCCATCGCGTAGGTGGTCGTCGTGCCCTGGCGGTCGGAGATGAGCGCGCCCGAGGGACGCTGCGGAATCTCGCCTTGGTAGGGGATGTACTCTCCGGCGATGGAGTTCATGACGATGGTGCCGCGAGTCTCGGTCAGCATCTCGTTGCGCAGGCCGATGAGGCCCCTCGATGGCACCTTGAATTCCATCCTTACGCGGCCCGAGCCGTGGTTCGCCATCTTCACCATCTCGCCTTTTCTGGGTCCGAGGCGCTCGATGACCGTGCCCACGAAGGCATCGGGGATGTCGATGGTGAGGATCTCGGAGGGCTCCATCAGCTGGCCGTCGACGCGCTTGGTGACGATGGTCGGGCGGGATACCAGCAGCTCGAAACCTTCGCGGCGCATCATTTCGATGAGCACGGAAAGCTGCAGTTCGCCGCGGCCCAGCACCTTGAAGGTGTCGGCGGAATCGGTCGGCTCCATGCGGATGGAAACGTTGGTGAGCAGCTCGCGCTCGAGGCGATCCTTGATGTTGCGCGAGGTGACGAACTTGCCTTCGCGGCCGGCAAAGGGCGAGTTGTTGACCGAAAAGTTGATCGCGATGGTCGGCTCGTCGATGGTGATGATGGGCAAGGGCTTGGGATTTTCAAGCGCACAGAAGCTCTCGCCGATGGTGATGCCGGGGATGCCCGCGATGGCGACGATATCGCCCACGGTGGTCTCGTCGGTGTCTTCGCGCTTGAGGCCGTTGAAGGTGAAGAGCTTGGTGACCTTTACGGGCTCGAGCTTGCCGTCGATCTTCGAGAGATTGACGGTCTCGCCATTCCTGAGCGTGCCGTTGAAGACACGCGCGATGGCCAGGCGGCCGAGGTAGTCCGAGTAGTCGAGGTTGGTGACGAGCACCTGCAGGTCGCCGTCAGCCGTGCCCGGTGCAGCCGGGATGGTCTTGAAGATGAGCTCGAAGAGCGGCTGCAGATCGGTGCCGGGGACGTTGAGGTCCATGGTCGCGGTGCCGGCCTTGCCGTTGGTATAGATGACCGGGAATTCGAGGACGCTCTCGTCGGCGTCGAGATCGATGAAGAGGTCGTAGACCTCGTTCAGGACTTCCTGCGGACGGGCATCGGGACGGTCGATCTTGTTGACCACGACGATCGGCGTCAGCTTGGCTTCGAGCGCCTTTGAGAGCACATAGCGCGTCTGCGGCAGCGGGCCTTCGGAGGCGTCGACCAGCAGCACGACGCCGTCGACCATCTTCAACGCGCGCTCGACTTCGCCGCCGAAGTCGGCGTGGCCCGGCGTGTCGACGATGTTGATCTTCGAGTCCTTGTAATGGATTGCGGTGTTCTTGGCGAGGATGGTGATGCCGCGCTCTTTTTCGAGATCGTTCGAGTCCATGACGCGCTCGGCGACGGCTTCGTTGGAGCGGAAGGTGCCGGACTGGCGGAGCATGGCGTCGACCAGCGTGGTCTTGCCGTGGTCGACGTGGGCGATGATGGCGATATTGCGGATGGCTTCTGCGGTTGCGGAACTCACGGTGGGGCTACGTCCTATTCTTGCGCGCGTTGGATGTTTGGATTGGGACGAAATTTGCGCTGTCCTTAGTCTAACAGGCTCGCGAAACGGCACGAACTTTCATAGAAGCGCCGGGGCGCCGGGCATATAATCTGCGGACCGGGCCCGATGTGTTTTATCTGAGAGGATGTCTATGCGAGTACGTGGTTCTCTGGCCATCGCCCTTCTGGTTCTGCTGTCGGCAGTCTCATGCAAATCGACCACGCCCAGCGCGCCCGGGGATTCAGCCGGCTCCAGCTCACAAACCAGCCCGAGCCCCCAAAGCAGTGCCCAAAGCAGTGCCCAGACCAGTTCTCCGGCAAGCATCAGCCCACAGGCTACAGCTACCGGGGTCACGCGCACGCTCTACGTCTTCCCTGAGGCTGACTTGAGCGTCACTCCGCTCTACGCGCTCGTAAACGGCGCGCAGAAGACCCTCGACATGACCATGTATGAACTGGTCGACACCACCTTCTCCGCCGATCTGGTCGCGGCCTGCAAGCGCGGCGTGAAGGTGCGGGTGATCCTGGATTCGAGCTCAAGTGAAAAGACCACCAACACGCCCGCGTACAAACAGTTGAACGCCGCAACCGGTTGCAGCGCAGTCTGGTCGAATCCCGCGTTCACCAACACCCACGAGAAGAGCTTCGTCGTGGATGGCACGCAGGTCGCGATCCTTTCGCTGAACCTGACCAGCCGCTACTACGCGACGACGCGCGACTTCGGTCTGGTAGAAAACGATCCCGCGGATGTGGCCGCGGTCGAGGCTACCTTTGTCGCGGACTACAACTCGACGACGTCCTTCAGCTACAAGCCGGGCGCAGGCGATGACCTCATCTGGAGTCCGACGACGGCGACGGCCGACCTGCTGGGCATCATCAACGGCGCGACGAAGACCCTGCTGGTGGAGAACGAAGAGATGAGCGCCACGAACGTCGTGAGCGCACTTGAAGCTGCGTGCAAGCGCAAGGTGACGGTCCAGATCGCCGTGACCGACTCGACTTCAGACGAGACCAACTACAAGGCGCTGGAAAAGGCCGGATGCGGCGTCCACACCTACGCGAATACCACGACCGGTCTGTACATTCACGCCAAGGTGCTGATCGCGGACTACGGCCTTGCGACGCAGAAGGTGTACATGGGCTCGATCAACTTTTCGACCGCGTCGATGACGAAGAATCGCGAACTCGGACTGTATATTACCGATGCGACCGATGCGAAGACGCTGAATACCACGCTGACTTCGGACTACACGGGGGCCGCGGCGTTCAAATAGCGAATGAATGGGCAACGCTCTCGCGGCGGGGCAGAGTTCGTGCTGTTTCTTCCTAGCGGCAGCGTTCCGTCTCGCGGGCGTTGCCGTGCAGCGAGGATGGGACAGAGAGCGCGCCGTCGCCGAGTTGCGATGGAGCGCGCGACGCCTGCTTCTGCTCGAACTCCTCCAGCGCCTGCTCGGCGAGGGCGTTCTGTTCGGCTTCCTTAATGTGGATGTCGTTCGAATCCAGCGAGTCGACTGCTACGCGCACTCGACCGGCGGCCTTATAACGTTCTTCGGAGACCATGGACTCGAGTCGGTTCAGCGTATCGCCGGAGCCGCCCAGCTCCGTAACCATGCCGGAGGCCATCTCGGTCAGCTCCGCCATGGCGCGCTTCATCTTCAGGTCACCGATGCCGGCCTTCAGGGCTTCGATCTTGCTGCGCGCGATGGAGATGGCGACGTCGCGAGCGCGGACGAGGTCTTTGTAGGTCGCCTCGGCCTGCTCCATCTGCCTGCGGTTCTCCGCGAGTTCGCGCTCGACGGTTTGCAGGCGCAGCGCGTACTGGCCGGCGGCGGCGCGGTTTTGCAGGCGCACATTCGCGGCGGTCTTGGCGCGGAGGTCCGCCTCATCGGTTTCGAGCTTGCGGATCTGTCCGATCAGGCGCTCGACCAACCCGGCATGCGAGGCCAGGCCGACATTGAACTTGCCGATCTGCTTGCGCAGGTTCTCCTGCTCGACTTCCAGCAGCGCCTCGGGGTTCTTCTTCTCCAGACCGGAGACGAAGATGGAGAAGAATCCGCGGAACAGATTTCCAATGCGACTGGCCATGCGATGGTTCCCCCGTTAGCGCCAGACGCGTTGGGTCCGGCAGGACAGATGATATCAAATCGCGGGTTTGGACCTATTCGTACTCGCGGATGCGAGGCGCGAGACCGAGCGCGATCAGGATGGCGATGAGGACTGCGGTGATGCCAGCTTTCAACTCCATGTTACGCAGCGCGTCGAAGCCCTCGGCGACCGCCGCGTCGAAGGCGTGCTGATTGATGTCGAGGGTGGCCTGAAGAGCCTTGTCGAACTGGTTGAAGACCAGGTTGGACTCGCCGATGCAGAGTTCGATGGCAGCCAGGTGATCTGGATCTTTCTCCAGCTTGCTGATGTCGGCGTCTTTTCCCAACCTGCGGACGGCGTCATTTTCTAAGTTGCGGATCCTGACGTCGACGGCCATATAGCTTTCCCAAGCCCTCAGCGTGCGTAGAGCAGCTTGTTTCTCGCCGGGGAAGGTGACGTTGTTCAGCTCGTCGGCGAGATAGCCGGTGAAACCGGTGGTGCTGGAGATGACGCCGGTCTCCGATGCCAGGCGCGGACCGTGGACGAGGGCGTTGGTGCGGGCGAAGAATTCATCCTCGTATTCCTTAGCGTGGACGGGATCGAGCAGATAGCGGCTCTCGGTTCCGTTAGCTGAATAAGCCGTGGCACGGGCTCGCCACAGCGCACGAATGGATGTGAAGGCATCCTGCCGGGCGACCCTTAGATCGCGGGCTTCGCTGCCCATGTTGGCGAGGGCAGAGAATGTCAGCCACAACGTCAGCAGCGTGGCAGCGGCCAGCGCGGGGTTGAGCGTGCGATTGGTGCGCCGGCTGAGAAAGAGCTGCACGGCACCCAGCGCAACCAGAGCAAGAAGACCCGCCAAGCCGGCGAAGAGACGTGCCATGAGAGATCTGGTGGATTTGGATTCGTACTGGCGCTCGAGTACGTCGTTGTTGGCGTTGTCGAGATCGTCCGCGGCGGCGAGAATCGTGCCGTCCATGATGATCCCGGCGGCTCGATAGAAGCGGGTCGACATATCCTTCTGGCCTTCATCGGCAAGGTCCCGCGACTGCTGTGCGAGCCGCTCGTAGGTGCCGGTGGAGACCTGCATGTTCTCGATAGGTTCTATCTCTGAATCGTAAGTAATCTGCCTGGCAGCATCGATCAGCTCTTTGGAGGCCTCGACGCGGCGGTTGTCGTAAACACCCGGCGCTGGATCGGCGTGCCCGACAGGCACCATCAGTTCATTAGCGAGATTGGCATCCATATCCGCCAGTGCTGCCTTGATGTGCTGAGCGGCGATGATGCTGGGAGCCGTATCGTTGCCGATGATCTGCATGGCATTGCGGTGCACGTCGGCACCGATAAGCACCGCGCCCAGCAGCAGCGCATCGAGCGCGAGCAGCACGATCCGGCTGGTCTTCAGCAGCTGCAGCGTGTTCCAGCGCTGCGTCAGGCGCTGAACCGGACGCTGGATTGGCGGAGGAGCTAGCGTAAGTACGGTGGGCATGCGGAGCTCCTTACTGGATGGCCCTGATCGAGATGCGCGTCCAGTGGCCGAGGGTGATCTCGTCGCCATCCTTGAGCGGGGTATCGACCATCGCCTTCAGGTCGGCGCCGTTGAGGCGGGTGCCGTTCGACGAGCCGATGTCGCGGAGTTGCAACGTGCCATCGGGCAAGAGCTGCAGCAAAGCGTGGCGATGCGAGACGGCGTCGTCGTAGGTGAGCGGAATCTCCGGGTTGATGGCGCGCGCGACGCTCTTGCGGCCGATCAGGCTGGACGGCTCATCGAGCGTGAAGGTGAAGGGCCGGAAGTCGGCGGGAGGGTCGGGGCTGCCGGGCTCGCGCAGGCTGGGATCGACCGAGAGCGTGAGCGCCCATCTGGTGGGAGTTGCGGGTGCTTGCGGCGCGACGGGCTCCGGCGGCGGTGGAATCGGCTGCTCCACGCCGCCGCTTCCCGTGACGAAGTTGTAGCCGCACGCTTCGCAAAACGGGATCGCGAGGTCTTCGCGTGGGGTACCACACTTCGGGCAGGTCTGTTCTTGCACCGCTGCCGCGCTTACCGGTGAAGGCGCGGCTTCGACGATCTTCGCGCCGCACTCCGAGCAGTAGTCCGGCTCGGTCGATTGATGTCCCTTGGGACAGAGGAACGTGTCCATGAATTATCCGTTCTTGACGATGCGGGCTGTCTTGGTCGAACGCGTTTCGAGCGCCATGGAATCTTCCTTCGCGACGCCCTGCTTCAGCCGGACCGTTCCCTTCTCGGCGTCCTCGACATCGACCACGCGGCGCAGCAGCTTCGCCGTAGCCTCGTTGCCGGAGTCGTTGGCGATCTTGACGGCCTTGCCCAGCAGCGCCGTCGCTTTTTCGAGATCGCCCTGGGCCTGCGCGTCGAGGCCGGCCTGGATGGATTGCGCCAGCTCGGCCTGGCCGGTGTAGTGCGCGACGACGCGATCAATGCGGGTGGACTTGCTCTCGTCGTCGGTCCAGACCGCGAGAATGCGCGCTTCGGCCGCCTTGTTTTCGACGCCGTGCGCCGTGTAGACGAGGCT
>CAXTMK010000043.1:0-33504 GCA_964245315.1 uncultured Acidobacteriaceae bacterium
GGGTCGGTCGCGTCTACGCGGTGGACGGGTTCGTGCTGGTCGCCGCGATGAACCATAGCTATACGACGAATGTCTGGAAGGAAGAGATTCTGGTTGATATAGATGCGCCGCGCGCCTGCGATACGCCGCACAGCAAGCGCAGCAACATGGAAGGCACAGGCGATATGCCCGAGGCCTGGGCGAACGCGAACCTGGTGCTGCTGCTGCGCGACATGCTGGTGAACGAACGGGCTGGTAAGCTGCATCTGCTGGCTGGACTGGAAGCGGATTGGGTGCCGGTGGGCAAGACGCTCTCGCTTGTGGACGCGCCGGTGACCACAGGCGGCACTGTGAGCCTGAAGATCGAGCACGTAGATGCGAAGGCCTGGCGCATGACGTTCGATCCGAAAGGCAAGGCGCGCGAACTGGTAGTGCATCTGCCGGTCGATTCGCCGGCGACGGCGACCGTCGATGGCAAGCCCGTGTCCCCGGCGGCCGAGCTTCTGACGACAGCGACAGGAATGCCTATAGTCATTGAGGTCCACGCCCAATGAGACGGCGGCGAGAGTTTTTGCGGGATGCGTTGCTTGCTACGGCTGCCTTGTCCTTGTCATCCCATGCTCAAGTCTCCGCAGAGGCGACCCTGACACTCCACGAAGGCGCGGTTCCGCTCGTGATTCCGGACGACTTTACCGGCCTCTCGTATGAGGCCGCGCAACTCGCCAATCCTGAGTTCTTCACGGCCGCAAACAAACCTCTGGTGGCGCTCTTCCGGGAACTGGCACCGAGCGGTGTTCTCCGTATCGGCGGAGGCTCATCCGAGTTCACCACCTACTCCGACGCCGACCCGTCCGGACCGCCGCCGTTTGAAGTCTTCGGCCCCGACACCAGTCACATCGTGAAGCAGGGAACAACTACCACCGCTCTCGCTCTCCGCAATCTGCAGGCCTTTCTCGACACCACCGGTTGGACCTTCATCTACGGCCTCAACCTCGGGCAGGGGAGCAAAGACAACGCCGCTCGGGAGGCTGTTGCGGTGGTTCGCATCCTCGGCCCCCGTTTGCTGGCGCTGCAGATCGGCAACGAACCGGACAGCTTTCGCAGCCGCTATCGCCCCGCCCAGTATGGCCCGGCAGATTTCCTTGCGGAGTGGAACGCCTTTCACGATGCCATCGTTTCCTCGCTTGACGCTGCTCACCTGAAGGCGTCCTTTGCGGGTCCGGACATCTCGAACAAGCTGAGCTATCTGACGGCGTTTGCCGCCGAAGCCCCCAGGCACCCGGACGTGATCTTCCTGACCGGGCACTTCTACGCCATGGGCCCGGCGGGGAATCCCGAGGCCACGCTCCAGAACATGCTTTTGCCGGATCCCAAACTGACCACGATAAAGCAGCGCGACTTCCCGGTCATCCCGGAAGCGATGAAGACCGCGAACCTCCGCTTCCGCATGTCGGAGATGAACTCCTGCTGGAATGGCGGACAGGCGGGCGCATCGGACACCTTCGCCTCCGCGCTCTGGTGTGCCGATACGATGCTGCGGTTCGCCGCGCTGGGCTTCAGCGGAGTCAACCTGCATGGCGGCGGCAACGGCGTCTACTCGCCCATCGTCGGTTCGCCGTCGCTGGGTTTCAGCCGCCGGCCGGTGTATTCCGGAATGCAGTTCGCGCAACAGGTTGCAGGTGCTCGTCTGCGTCCCAGCCGGCTCGAAACTCCCGACGAGCGGATCACCGGATATTTCTTTACGAAGGAGCAGGACGAACTTGTCGCGCTCATCAACAAGACCGACAAGCCCATCTCCGTAGCGACACCTATGAAGCATGCGGCGAGCCAGTGGACCCTGAGTGCGCCGGGCCTCGAAAGCAAGTACGGCGTCGCGCTTACACAATCGACACCGACCGCATGGCGCGGCGGGCAGGTCCTGCTGCCGCCACACACTGCTATTTTGCTGCGCGGCTAATCTACGAATACCATTCCACATCGGAGCCTGCTATGCGAAATGCCGGAATTACACGTCGAAAGTTTCTTAAATCCTCGGCTCTCGCCACAACCGCAATCGCACAGGCTAAGCGTCTGAACGCGTCCGAAGCGCCTGCTCCAGGTGAGACTGCGCGGCACCGCATCTTCTACGAGCAGCCAGCGGCGACCTGGCCCGATGCGTTGCCGGTTGGCAATGGTCGCCTGGGTGCGATGGTCTTCGGCGGCACCGCGAAGGAGCGGCTGCAGCTGAACGAAGAGACGGTGTGGATGGGCGGTGTGCGCGACCGCAACAATCCGCAGGCGGCGCGCACGCCGGAGGTGCGCAAGCTGCTGTTCGCGGGCAAGGTGCATGAGGCGGAGGCGCTGGCGCTCGAGACGATGATGGGCATACCGGATCGCCTGCCGTGCTACCAGACGCTAGGCGACCTGTGGCTCGACTTTGATGGCGTGCCCGAGGCGGTGCAGGAGTATCGGCTGGAGCTCGATCTCGATGAGGCCGTCGCGAAGACGCGCTTCAAGGTGGGCGATGCTGTGTGGACGCGCGAGGTGTTCAGCTCGGCGCCGGCGAACGTGATTGTGGTGCGGTTGGAGTGTACGCAGCCGATGAAGCTGCGCGTGCGGCTCGACCGGCCGGCGCATGCGGAGACGACCGCCAACCATAGCTTGTTGATGATGACGGGTCAGGCGCTGTCGGTGAAGCCGACTACCGATCCAAAAACGCAAGAGCTACAACAGGGCGTGAAGTTCTATACGCAGGTAAATGCTATCGAGGATCAGGGCAGTGTGAAGCCGGATGGCAACGCGCTGGCAATCAATGGCGCGAAGGTGCTGACGCTCTACATTGCGGCGGCCACAGATTTTCGCGAGAAGACTCTATCAGGCGCGATGGCTTACTGCAGACGTGTGCTTTCGATTGCTACGGCGAAGAAGTATGACGACGTGCGTGCAGCGCATATTGCGGACTTTCGCAAGTACGCGGATCGAGCGGAGATTCGGCTGGGCGCGGCTGTCGATCCGATGCGCGATGTGGCTACGGATAAGCGCATTCAGAAGGTGAAGGATGGTGGTGAAGATAACGGTTTGCTGCCGACTTACTTTGCTTACGGGCGCTACATGCTGATCTCGAGCAGCAGGCCCGGAACGCTGCCGGCGAACCTGCAGGGCATATGGAACGAGAGCCTCGATCCGCCGTGGGGATCGAAGTATACGGTCAACATCAACGCGGAGATGAACTACTGGCTCGCGGAGGTCGGCAACCTTGCCGAGCTGCATCCGCAGCTGTTCGATCTGCTGGATTCGACGCGGACGCAGGGTGCGGTGACGGCGAAGAAGTACTACAACGCGCGCGGGTTCGTGGTGCACCACAACACCGATATCTGGGGCGATTCGATTCCGGTGGATCATGTGCAGGCGGGCGTCTGGGCGATGGGCGCGGCCTGGATGTCGCTGCATCTGTTCAGCCACTACGCGTTCTCCATGGATGCGGCCTTTCTGCGGGAGCGCGGCTATCCGCGGCTGAAGGAGGTTGCGGAGTTTCTGCTCGACTATCTGGTCGAGGCTCCGGATGGCACGCTGGTGAGCGGGCCGAGCCAGTCGCCGGAGAACCAGTATCGTTTGGCAGATGGCAGCAAGGCCAGCCTTTGCATGGCTCCGGCCATGGACACGGAGATCATTCGCGCAGTCTTCGATCGCGTCTCGCGTGCGAGCACGCTCCTGGGTGTGGATGCGGACTTGCGGGCGCAGGTCGAGGCTGCGGCGAAGCGGCTGCCGCCGTTTAAAATCGGCAAGGACGGCGCGCTGCAGGAGTGGAACGAGGACTATCCGCAGACCGAGCTGGGCCATCGCCACATCTCGCATTTGTTTGCGCTGTATCCGGACCATCAGATCACGCTGCGCGGCACGCCGGAGCTTGCGGCCGCTTCGCGCAAGGTGATCGAGCGCAGGCTGGCGGCGGGCGGCGGCTCGACGGGCTGGAGCCGGTCGTGGATCATCAACTGCTGGGCGCGGCTGGAGGATGGCGAGGCCGCGTACCAAAGCGTACTGGAGCTGTTTCGGCACTCGACGCGCACGAACATGTTCGACGTGTGCGGGATGAAGTCGAATGCGCCGTTTCAGATCGATGGAAACCTCGGCGGGCCGGCAGGGCTTGCGGAGATGCTGCTGCAAAGTCACGGCGGCGTGGTGCGTCTGCTCCCGGCGCTGCCGAAGGCCTGGGCGAATGGAAGTTTTCGTGGGCTGAGGGCGCGAGGTGGGGTTGAGGTTGATTGTGCCTGGAAGGGTGGGCGGCTGCTCGAGGCTACCCTGCGTGTGGGGCTGGATGGAGCGTTGACGGTGGCGGCGCCAAAGGGGCAGAGAGTGGCTCGGGTGATGATGGCGGGGAAGAGCGTGGAATTGAAGCAGTCGGGGGTAGGTATGCTGTTCGCTGCGAAGGCAGGGCAGGTGTATCTGGCACGGTTTGTCTAAGGTACCCACTCCTTCGCTTATCGCGCAGGTACCGAAAGAGTAGTGCCCCTGATCGACGATGAATCTGTCGATCAGGGGGCCTCCCGGTTGGATTTTTGCCGCGAGTTAGAAGAGGAAGTGAACGCCGCCCTGCAGGTTACGTCCAGAGTTGAGCTGAGTGTTCACAATGCCGAACGCGGCCGAAGTTGGGTTGACGTTGGCCGCGGAGAACTGCACGTGGTTCAGCGCGTTGAATGCGTCGACGCGCGGTTGGATGATGAAGTGATCCCCTATGGTGAAGTTCTTCATAAACGAGAAGTCGAAGTTTGTATTGATATCCGACCGCAGAAGATATTGCGGAAATGTTCTGAAGTTATAAGAATTGGGAGCGTTAGTGGCTGCCAGCGGATCGCTCGCGATTGTGTCGAAGCCGGCGGTGTTGAACGACGGTTGACCGTTGGCCTGATGAGGATGGTTCTGGAAGTTGCTGAAGTTTCCGGTGTAGATAACGTTGCCCCACTGGATGGGTGTACCCGACAGATATTGATATATGCCGGTGACCTGGTAGCCACCCACCAATTCATCGACGAGGCGGGAGTGGTTTAGAAATGAGCGTCCGCGTCCGAACGGCAGCTGATAGATCGCAGTCACGGCGACGTGATCCGGGAAGTCGGAGGTGGTTTCCGAGTAGGAGAGCGGCCCGCCGGCGTTCAACTGCACCTGGGCGCCGAGATTGCGTGAGTGCTCATAGTTCACGTTGAACTGCAATCCATGCGACATGCGCTTGCTGAGCTTGAAGAGAATGGCATTGAAATTTCCAGTCTGCCCAGGAATCAGCTGCTCCGTGACCGAGGTGTATTCGGGATTGGCCTGCAGCAACTGGGCTACGGTGATGGTCGACGTGGTGTTATAACCGACCGTGTTGACACCCGTGGGGAAAGTTCCCAGAAAAGGATTGGTCACTTTCGTGTTGAGCTGCGCAGTAAGTGCCGCATTGGACGTTTGTTGATGGGCGAGAAATGGCAGGAGCGGTGTGGAGCTTACGGCATTGCTGTAAGACAGGTGAATGGAGTGCGTGTTGATATAGCTGACTTCGAAGAGAATATTCTTTCCGAATTCCTTCTGGATGTCGATGCTGGCCTTCTCAGTGTAGGGCACCTTGAGCGGCGCGAAGAAGATAGCACCGGAACCAAGGTTCGTGTTCACTCCGAGCGAGTTTCCAAGCGGTTGAACAATCGGATTCACGGCCGGATTAAAGGGATCGGAGAGCGTGCTGGTGGGCACCTGATTTCCGTTGAGTGAAGGAACGAAGGTGCTGGTGGCGGAGTAGCCATAACCCTGACCGTTGTTGTAGTCGTTGAACGGATTCACATAGATGCCGTAGCCCCCGCGAATGGCGAGCGATCCATGAGAGGACTCGGGGGAATAGGCAAAGCCGATACGAGGGCTGATGTATGCCGGAGCGGTGGAGTAGGCGCTGCGTTGACCTGGGGTGGCGTAGAAAAGTCCGCCGGTGGGCTGGAAGGAAGCAACAGGAAGCTGTGCTACCGGAGCAGCGGCATAGTTTGCGGTGGCCTTTGCCGTGGCGGCGTTAATCGCGGTAGGGTTGAAGCCGGTCACCATGCGATTGCCGCTCTCCACGATTGGGGACTCATGCTCCAGGCGGAGACCCATGCTGATGGTTACGTTGGAACGGAGTTTCCAATCATCCTGCAGGAAAACTGCGTTGTACCAGTTGTTGTACTGGAAGCGGGTGCTGATCGCTTCGGAGCCGCTGGTCGGCAGACCCAGGTCGAAGAGTGCGAATGCGCCGCCGAACGGCTGCGAAGCTGCGGAGTTGGTAGCCGACACAACGTCACCCGTGGCAGATTTGAAGGCGAATCCACCGTTGGCAGCGCCGGGCGAGAGTGTCGAGTCCTTGTTTGCGCGGATGTCCGGGCCGAACTTGATCGTGTGGTGCCCGATGGTTTTGTTGAGGCTGGCGAATAAGGAAATCGTATCGAAGAACGCTGAGCTTCCGGGATTGCCGCTCAGGCTGGGAATGGGCGAGGCATCGCTGAAGGTGAGACCAGGGATTCCGATATCAGAGGAGCTACCGGCAAGGTAGGCAGGAAATCCGAGGGTGCCGGGGTTAGTCCCGATACCGGATGGGTTGGAGCTATTTTCAGAGCGCGTAAATCCCAACCTGGCGTCCAGATTGAGACTCGGATTGAAGCTGTGCGTGTCTTCGAGGAAGCCGCCCCACAGGATGACGCGGGAGGCGGTTCCGGAGAGTACGTTGCTAAAGATGTTGGACTGGCTGTTCGTGTATTTGCTTTCGTGCGCTTCGAAGGAGACACGGTTTTTCATCGTAACGTTGTAATCCATGCGGCCTTCGTCCGAAGTGTATTTGTTGACCGTTGGATCGCTGGCGAAGAAGTTGTTCTCACCGTCAGCTTTAGTTGAAGCACCGTTATAGTTTGGAAGCGGAATCAAGTTCAAATAGGCCTGTGCTACTGGGTCGATCTTGAGCCCTGCGTTCGACAGGATGTTTCCCGGGATCGCCGTGCGAGTTACCTTACCGGCGGCAAGGACGCCTGAGTAGGGGTTGTAGAGCTGATTGGAGGCGTTCATCGCGAGCAGTGCGGAGAAGTCGCCCGTACGCTCTGCCTGGGTAGGGACGGTGGTGATTGTGGTTGCCGGCGCTGAGCCGTTGTAACCCTCGTAGCTGTAGAAGAAGAAAAGCTTGTCCTTACCGCTAATGAGGTGGGGTATGCCGACGGGACCGCCGAAGGTTCCTCCGTACTGGTTGAAGTGGGTGGAGGGTGCGAGTACACCGGGGGCGGTGAAGTATGGTTTCGCGGTGAATGGCCTGGAACCGGCGTAATACTCCGAGAGCGAGCCGTGGTACTGATTGGTTCCGGATTTGGTGGTGATGTTGACGGTTCCGCCGGAGGTATCGCCGAGCGCGGCGTTGGCTGCGAACTCATCGACGTGTACAGCATCCACTGCGTCCAGCTCGGGGCTGAAACCGGCAAGACGGCTGGAATCCTGCATGTTGGGAACGCCGTTGAGCAGGAGTTCGTTCGAAGCCGACGCACCTCCGCCGAGAGAGAAGTCGTCAGCGGTCGAGTTCCCAAACGGGGTGGTCTGCGATTCAGCATGCTTGCCTTTGGAGACCGCACCGAATTCCAGGTGGGCGAAGCCGAGCGGCGAGCGTCCGTTGCTGGGCAGATCTTCCACCTCCTCGGCCGTCAGGGTCTGACCGGTGGAAGCATCAGCGGTGTCGACGAGCGGCGCGTCCCCCGTAACGGTGACGGTCTGGTCGACATTTCCGATCGCGAGAATAATATTTTCAGTCACCGTCTGCTCGGTCTGGAGCGTGAGACCGGGGTGATTGTAGTTCTTGAAGCCGGGCATGTTCACACTGACCTGGTAGCGTCCCGGCGCGAGGAACGGCACGGTGTAGTCGCCGGCGCCATTGGACTGAACATTCGTCTTCACCCCGGTATCCATGTTGGTGATTGCGATCTGGGCGCGATGGATGACGGCGCCGGTGGGATCGGTCACGTGACCTGTAAGGGTCGAGCGGGTTTCCTGGGCGAAACCCGGAACAGCCATTGCGGCAAGGAAGATGGAAGAGAGGATGAAACGCTTCATGCGAAGACTCCGTCGGGTACAGCATTGGCCCAAGCCAGTTGATTGAACGCCCCCACGATAGAGAGCCCGCGCGCAGAGTGTCAAGCGTAAAGTGAAAAATATGCATCGGTTTCGGGGAAAAACGGCGGTTTATTTTCACAAATGCGAAAACAAAGAATTTCGGCTGATCAAGGGCGGCTTCGCGAGTCGTCAGCTAACGCATTGCGGAACGAATTGTCCGAAAAGTGGGCCAACCCGGACATCCCTTGAGGTCTCTTTGACTGCGTGGCGCACGGCACTGCTTTGCTCCCGAAAAGGCGGCAAATGGAAATTATTCCACTTCTCAACTCGTCTCGGCCAGCCGCGAAGCCGCTTCGAGCACGGCCTTGCGCGTCTCTTCTTCGCGGGCCGCAGTCATGCGGACAACCGGCGTTGAAAGACTGATGGCGGCGACGACAGGTCCGCCGGTCGGCCGGATGGCCGCGCCGAAGCAGACGCCGCCGAGGATGGATTCCTCGCGGTCGCAGGCGACGCCGGTGCGGCGGACTTCTTCGAGCTCCGCGAACAGGCGGGCGCGGTCGGTGATGGTGTGGTCGGTGCGGCGGGAGAGGCCGTAGACCTCGAGAATCTGGTCGGCGAGCGCGCGGCTCTGGAAGGCGGTGATGGCCTTGCCCATGGCGCTGCAGTGCGGCGGCAGAACGCGGCCGATGCGATTGGACATGCGGATTTCGTGGAAGGTTTCGATGGAATCGAGGACGTGGATGCGGTCGTCGTAGAGGTAGGAGAGGCTGGCGGTCTCGTTGAAGCGGTTGACGAGGCGCTCGAGCTCGGGGCGGGCGCGGTCGCGCAGGGCGTTGGCCTGCTCCACCAGCCAGCCGAAGCGGAGTTTGGGCGCGAGCTGGTAGCAGCCGTCGATCGCCTGCTGGAGGTAGCCGTGCTTTTCGAGCGTCAGCAGGACGCGGAAGAGCGTGGATTCGGGCAGGCCGGTGCGGGCGCTGATGTCCTTGAGCGCGAGCGGCGCTTTGCCGTCGAAGCAGTCGAGAACCTCGAGCGCGCGGCCGATCGAACGCAGGTAATATTGCTCGCCGGAGGGTGAGTCGGCGCCGCTCTGGAGGGCCCATTTGGGGATGCGGCGCCGGACGGATTTCTCGGTAGGCAGGGTGGAGTGCGTTTTGGGCATAGCTTGCGCGGTGCGCTTTCTCGGAGTGATCGTGCGGGACTGTTATACCTGTCCAGCAGGTGCGTTCGCAATAATTTTCAGTTTTGCAGCTTTAGTTTGACATGGCTGAGGGCGGCTGTGTAGAACGGACATCGCCGCAGGCTCCATGCTACTGCACGGATCGAGGGATGGAATGGATCGCAAATTGGATCGTAGAGAGTTGATCAAGCTGGGTGCGGGAGTTGTCGCTGGAGGATTGGCTCCGGCGAGTGCGATGATGGCGCCGGCTGGTGAAGAAGTCGAGAAGTGGGGCGTCTTCGAGACCACGGTCAAAGGGCCGGCTGCGGGCAATCCGTTTGTGGATGTGACCTTTGGGGCGAAGTTCAGCAATGGGCACCGCACGGTTGAAGTCGCGGGATTTTACGACGGCGACGGAGTCTATAAGGCGCGGTTTTCGCCCGATACGGTGGGCCGCTGGACGTTCGAGACGACGGGCAGCCTTGCGGAGTTGCGCAAGGCTGCGGGTGCGTTTACCTGCACCGAAGCGAAGGCCGCAAATCGCGGACCGGTGGGAACGGCGCACCAGTTTCACTTTCAGTACGCGGATGGCACGCCATATTTTCCCTTCGGCACGACCAATTACGCACTGGGATTTCTGCCGGAGCCGTTTGCGGGGCAGACGCTTGAGAATCTGCGGCGGGTCGGGTTTAACAAGGTGCGGATGTGCCTTCCGCCGAAGGGTCTGGCCAAGTACAAGCCGGTGGCGATGCCGTTCGAGCGCACCGGGCCAGCGGCCGCGCCGGGAGCCGAGGTGTTGAGCGACGAGGCGACGAGCAGGGAGACGTTCGATTTGACGCGGCTGAATCCGGCGTACTTTCAGCATTTCGAAGGCAAGGTGCAGGCGTTGATGGCGGCAGGGATCGAGGCGGATATTATCCTGTTCGATCCATACGATTCGTGGGGATTTAAGGCTATGGGAGCGGAGGCGGACGATCGCTATCTGCGCTATGCGGTCGCACGGCTCTCCGCATACCGGAATGTGTGGTGGTCGATCGCCAACGAGTACGACCTGGTGAAGTCGAAGACGATGAAGGACTGGGATCGCTTTTTCCGCATTGTGCAGGAGAGCGATCCTTACAGTCGATTGCGGTCGATCCACCATAGCAAGGTGATCTACGACCACTCCAAGCCGTGGTGCACGCACGCGAGCCTGCAGGAATACGACTTCGAAAAGAGCGCGGCGCGGCTGGCGGCCTGGAACAAGCCCATCATCTACGACGAGATTATGTATGAAGGGAACATCTCGCGGCGCTGGGGGAATCTCTCGCCGGAGGAGATGACGTATCGGTTCTGGCGGGCGATTGTGAATGGCGTCTACGCCACGCATGGCGAGACCTACGCGAGCACCGACGGCGCGCCGACCTGGAGCGACGGCGGCACGCTGCACGGACAGAGCGCCGAGCGCATTACCTGGCTGCGCAAGCTGCTCGAAGGGACGAAGACGACGGGGCTGATGGCGCAGGAGGCGCCGTATTACCTGAATGCTTCCAATCCAGGCGAGGTTTATCTTTGGTTCTTCGACTTTCATTGCGTGGGCGATTATGAATTTCCGCTGCCGGATAAGGGTAAGTTCCGCATTACGCTGATCGATCCTTATGCGATGACGAAGACGCCGGTGGCGGGGACGTTCAGCGGGAAGAGCCATGTGACGCTGACGGGCAAGCCGTATATGGCGGCGCTGGTGGAGAAGGTTTAGCTTTGAGGCGAAGAGGTCGAAGTGTCTTGTCGGGCCGGAGTTCGTCGGGATCCTTCGACTGCGTTCGGCAAGAGCGCCGAACTCCGCTCAGGATGACAGTTTTGTAGAGGGGTAAGGGATGAAGTACGTACTATCCGCAGTGTTCTTTTTGGTTGGCGTGATGCAGGCTGCTCCGGTGAAGGTGACGACCGAGGCTGGCGCGAGTCCCCGCGAATTGTATGGGGCGGAGCGTCTGCGAGAGTCTCTGAAGGGCGTCGATGAGGATGCGAATGTTGTGGTGGGGATGCTGTCGTCTAAGGGGGTTGCCAGGTTCAATCTGCCGGAGTTCTGGCCGCAGGCGAAGGAAGCGTTTCTGATCCGGCAGGTCGGCAGGACGTGGGTGGTGACGGGCAGCGATGCCTCGGGGTTGCTGTATGGCGAGATGGAACTGGCATCGCGCGTGAAGGTCGCGGGCAGGCTGCCGGTGGGGATCGACGACACGGAGCACCCGGCGCTGAAGCTGCGCGGGACCGCGATCGGCATGCAAAAGCCGGAGCTTACCTACGACAACGCGGAGTACGACTATCCGTATACGCCCAGGGGTTTCCCGTTTTTCTACGACAAGGCGGCGTGGACAAAGTATTTGGATATGCTGGCCGAACAGCGGACCAATACGCTCTATCTGTGGAACGGCCACCCATTTTCGAGTCTGCTGAAGCTGCCGAAGTATCCTGAGGCGCAGGAGCTTCCGACGGCGCAGCTGGACGCGAATATCGCGATGTTCAAGTGGCTGACGGCGGAGGCTGACCGGCGCGGCATCTGGGTGCTGCAGGGGTTCTACAACATTCATCTGTCGCATGCGTTTGCGCGGGCGCACAACATGCCGTATCACTTGTCGACGCCGAACCCGGAGGCGAGCGCGTATACGCGCTATGCGATCTCGGAGTTTGTGCGGGAGTATCCAAACGCGGGACTGATGATGACGCTGGGCGAGGCGCTTTCGCCGCACAAGGGCGTGGAGTGGCTGACGCAGACGATCATTCCGGGCGTGAAGGACGGATTGCGTGAGCTGGGCACGACGGTCGAGCCGCCTATTGTGGTACGGGCGCATGCGACCGATATCGCGGACGTGATGAAGGCTGCTACTCCGCTGTACTCGAACATCGACACGATGTTCAAGTGGAACGGCGAGTCGCTTACCTGGACCAATGTTCGCGGGCCGGTGCTGGATGAGTTCAAGATGCTGGCGGAGGAGTCGAACGTCACGGTTGCAAACGTGCATCTGCTCTCGAACCTGGAGCCGTTCCGCTGGGGCGATCCGGACTTTGTGCGCCAGACGCTGACGAACTTTCAGCGCATCGGCATCGGCGGCCTGCATCTGTATCCGCTGCGCTATTGGGAGTGGCCGGTCGCGGGCGACAATACGCAGCCGCTGCTGCTGCAGACCGACCGCGACTGGATCTGGTACGCGTCCTGGAGCCGGTATGCGTGGAATCCGAATCGCGATGCGGAGGCAGAGCATGCTTACTGGGTGGGGCAGTTTGCGGATAAGTACGGCAGCCAGGAGGCGGGTGCGAAGCTGCTGGAGGCGTACACGCTGGCTGGACCGGCACAGCCTCGTCTGCTGCCCTGGATCGGGATTACGGAAGGGAATCGGCAGGCGTTTACCCTGGGCATGACGATGCCGCAACTGATCGATCCCGACCGCTTCAACCCGGCGCAGACGCTGTGGACGGGCGATGCTCCGGCGGGCGAGCGGCTGGCGGATTACGTGGCGAACGAGGTAGCGGGAAAGCCACAGCCGAAGGGCGAGAACCCGATCGCGGTGAGCGACCAGGAGACGGCCGATGCCGCGAAGGCGCTCGACGCCGCGCTGGCAGCAGCACCGGGTGTGACGAAGAACAGGGACGAGTATCTGCGTGTCGTCAACGATATGAAGGCGATCTCGCTGCTGATGCAGTATTACAACGCGAAGACCAGGGCAGCCGAGCAGATGCTGCTGTATGGGGCGGATCAAAAGGCGGAGCATCTGGCGAAGGCGGATACGCTGCTGGCGCTGTCGGTGGATAAGTTTCGTGAGTTGACGGCGGTGGCTGGTCCGGCGTATCGAACGGCGACCAGCATGGAGACCTCGCAGCGGCAGATACCGTTTCGCGGCGGGAACGATCAGTTTCCCAGCTGGCAGCAGTGCCTGCCGATGTACGAGAAAGAACTGGCGACATTCCGGCAGCGCGTGGCGCAGTTGAACTCGGGCAAAGCCTCGACCGACACGGGCGCGGTCGCGGCGCTGCCGCAGGTCCCGTTTACGCTGAAGCCGGGCCCGGGCGAGGTGTTTACAGCTGGGGCCGGGGCGAAGATGTTTTCAACCGGTGATACGGCGATGACTTCGGTGGCGCCGGAGATCGATGGGCTGAAAGGGATTCGGATTTCGCCGACGGAGGGTGGGACGCTGCGCTTCGACCTGGCTAAGCCGGCGCAGATACTTGTCGGATTCGTGAAATCCTCTTCAAAGAAAAGCTCGGTGCTGGACCCGGAGACGGAGCAGTGGAATCTGCTGCTGCTGAATGCGGTGTCGGCGCCCAAAATGCAGGGGATGGCGGTGTGGGCTAAGCCGCTGCCGGCCGGCGCGAATGAGCTGGACCTGGGTAAGGGAACGTATGTGGTGCTGGGGTTTATTCCGGAAAACCTAAAGGTTTTGCCGCGGGTAAATTTTGTGAGGGGGCAGGCGGTGAATCTGGATTGGTTTTTTGAGTAGGTGCGCGTGCTGTTGCTGTTGCCGTTGCTTCGTGTTGCCTCTGCCGCTGCTCCTGAGATAGGTCCGGGCTTCAGCCCGGACATTCCGGGACGCCACAAATCCGGGCTTTAGCCTCCGGGATCTCGCTGAATTTCGCTCGCAAGCCCTCGGATGATTTCCAAGCGGTTCGCTGGCGCATCGGGTGAGAAAAAATTGGGGATCGTCTGAGGAGTTCGTTGCGGGCGCTGGAGGAACTCCACAGGCCATTCGGTGATTCGTTCTTCCTTTATGTGCCGATAGTCTCCCGGCGCGGGCTCGGTTATGTATTCCGCCTGTCGTATAAGCGCCAATGGTTCTTCCGCGCCAGTGATGCTTCTTGAGGCGTCAAGCGCTTCTGCATAGGTTGCGAACGCATCGTAGTAGTCGTTTCCTTCTTGCTCATCGGGAGCGCCGCGCTCGGGGTGATACCACACACGGTATTCCAGGACATCATCCCAGACGTACCCTCCGCCAGAGCCAGCGACGGCGGAGTAGGTTCCGACGAGACTTGCGTCGATGACGTCGGGGTATTGTGTTGCGCTCATGAGTTGCTCCGGATTGTCGATTTTGCGCCTGCGAGAGGAGATCATATCTCAGGGGCTGAAGCCCAGACCTATCTCATAAGCAACGGCAGGGGCTCTCGGGAAAAGCCGCTGCACCAAACACTTCAACTTCTTGACAGACCAAGTCCAGACTTAAGTCCTTTACCTTTGGCCTTTACATACTTAAGGTGGGGTGGAGTGGTACTTCATTTCGCGCTTGTCGCGGGCGGATCGTGGCGTTGTTCGAGGCTCTGGGCTTCGGCTTCGGTAATGCGTAAGAAGCTGCCATGCTTGCAATAGGCGGGCAGGGAGATTTCGCTGGTGATGTCGTCCCAGTGCTTCCAGTCTCGGGTAGCGACGGCTTCAAACCTGGCGCGGGGGGCGCGGTAATGGTCGTAGAAGACGACAGCGCGGTCGCCGACCTGGATGGCGCTCGGGCCTTCGCTCCAGGATTCGTTGATGAAGCCGGAGATGCTCTTCATGTCCCACGGGCCTTTGAGCGTGGGGCCGGTGGCTACGCGCTCGTTGTAGGTGAGCGGATCGGTGGTTTGCTCTTTGAAGACCAGGCGATAAGGGCCGGTGTCGCCTTTGAAGATGGTGGCGTCGATGACGACATAGCCTGGGTCGAAGAAGATGGCGGGCCTGGTGAAGGTGTTGAAGTCGGAGGTCATCGAGGACCAGATTCGGTTTCCGTCGGGCGATCCCTTCATCGCGGAGGACCATATGATGAGCCACTGCTTTTTGTCGCTGTCCCAATAGGTTTCGGGAGCCCAGACGTTGTTGACTTCGGGGAAATCCTGCATGATCAGGACTTGTTTCTGCTCGGACCAGTGGATGAGGTCGGGCGACGAGGCGGTGCCGAGGGAGTTTCCGGTCCAGTTCCAGGTCCAGACGGCGCGGAAGGTATTGTCGGGTGCGCGGGTGAGGAAGATGTCGCGCATGTCCTCACCTTCTTTGGCGTTGGGACGAGGGTCGGCAGCGGCGAGCCAGGGTTGGCCGTCGTTGAGCACGGTGTAGTGCAGGCCGTCGCGGGAGAGCGCGAGGTAGATGCCCTGGTTGCCGGGTTCTTTGAAGTAGGCGAAGAGGTAGGGGTTTTGGGCGCGAGCGGGAAGGGCGAACGCGGTGAAAACGAAAGCAAAGGCAACAGCAAATACGGAGATTCTGGCTGCGCCAGAATGACGGCTTCGGGGGAGGGTGCTCACCTGGCGCTCACATCGTTCAAGGTCTTGTTGGTCCAGTGCGATTGGGCGATTTGCTTGCCCGATTCGTCGAAGTTGAGCCAGGTGTAGGTGCCGTTGGCGGCGTAGGTCTTCTGCCAGACCTTAGCGCCAGTCGCGCGATAATACGTCTCGTCGCCGGTCTTCTGGCCGAGGTGGAATTGCAGCGTCCACATGGGTTTGCCGTCGGGGTAGAAGAAGTGCTCGGGGCCTTCGAGGAGGGTGCGGCCGTCGTCTGATGTTCCTTCCGACCACTCGGCGTAGACCTTGCCGTCGGGATACTTTTCGGTGTGCTTCTTTACGTCGTGGATGGTCGTGGGCGCGGCCGATGCAGCGCCGGAGTCGGACATGATCCAGGCTTCGTTCAGCTCAATTTCGTAGTTCTTTGGGTCGTTCTTCGAGGTGACGACGTGGATGATGCCGTCCTTCGACTGTGTGGCGGTGGTGTATCCGACCGTGGTGATGTCCTTTGGCAGTGGTTTGATGTGCCAGGTCTTGCCGTCGTCGTCGGAGAGCGCGACCTGTCCGCCGGCGGTGTGGTTTTTCGGCTGGCCGGTGGGGTTCTGGTCTTCCACGAAGAACAGCTTGCCATCGGCCAGGCGGATGACGCTGGGACGCTCGCCGGAGCCGAGGACGTCGAAGGCGCTGGCGGATTTTGTGTATGTTTTGCCGCCGTCAGTGGAGATGGCGAGCGGCATGCGCTTGTCGATCTCGGAGTTCTTGCCGCCGAAGGCCATGATGGCGCCGTCCTTGCGCAGGACGATGGTGCTGTGGCGTCCGCCGGTGCGTCCGCCGGTGTCGTACCAGGTCCTGCCGTCGTCGTGCGTGGCCCAGATGGCGGAGACCGAGGAGTTGCCGTCGGGCTGCTTGCCGGTGGAGTCGGTGGGGATGTAGATTGTGCCGTCTTTAGCGCGAACTACGCTGTTGATGGGTTGCGAGACGTAGCGGCCGATGGGCTGCGGGAAGATGGGGATCTGAACGGGCGTCCAGTGGACGCCGTTGTCGAGCGAGGTGGTGTAGTAGAAGGGCAGGTTGCCGATCAGGCGCGGCGTGCCCCAGAAGTACCAGATCTTGCCAGGGTGAGGCGAAGACGGGCCATTGTCGTTCCAGATGACGGGCGCGGCGTTGGCGGCGTCGGCGAACCAGGGGAATGGTTCGGGCATGTCCCAGTCCTCGCTGCCGGCGCGGCGGCGCATGGTGACGATGGATTGATCGGGGTCGTCCTCGAGCTTTTGGTTGTTGTAGAAGGCGGCGAGCAGGTCGCCGTTGGGAAACTGCTGGATGGCGGAGTTGTGCCAGTTGATGCCGAGACCGCGGGGCAGGCCAAGTTTCCAGCCGTCGACGGGCATACTGCGATCTTTACCGATATCGGGAAAGAGCAGGTGGGTACGATAGAAGGGCTTCGATGGGTCGGGGCCGGTGATGGCGGCGACGGAGGTTTGTTTTACGGCGGTCTGGAAGAAGGCGTAGAAGTCAGGCTCGTAGTGCAGACCGGACATGGGAGCTTGCACGACGCGAAAGCTGACGTTGCCGGTGGGCGAGGCGAAGGTCGGCGCGAGCGATGCCCGGTTGGCGGGGCGCTCGAAGAAGAGCGAAGTGGAAGGCAGACCTTCGGCGGTGGAGTTCTTGGCTTCCCTGGAGTCGATGCCTCCGCCGCGGAGAACCTTCATCAGGCCATGTTCGGGGCCGGCTGGGTCGATTCCGGCGGCGGAGTTATAGGGCGCGTACCAGTCGAGTGTCCACTCGGGCCGGCCTGCCTCCATGTCTGCGACGCCGAAGGGGTTGGGCTGGCCCGGCTTCAGCGGAGCGGAGCCGGTGGAGTAGATGTCGTGCGAGCCGGCGCGGGCTACGTACTCCCATTCGGCCTCCGTGGGCAGGCGGTAGGGCTTTCCTTCTTTCTTCGAGAGCCACTGGCAGAATGCCATCGCCTGCGCCCAGGAGATGCCGGTAACGTAGTCGGGATGAGCGGGGTTGGCCTGATATTTCGGGTTGAACTGCTTGTATTGGGCGACGGTGACCTGGCTTGTCGCGATGGAGAATGGATGCGTGAGAGAAACCTGGTGCGCGGGAACTTCGTCGAAGTCGCCATTTGGCTGGCGGGCGGACATTACGCCTACGCCGTCGATGATGTTCTTTGGTAGAGGCTTTGCGTCGGCACCCATGGTGAAGGTTCCCGCGGGGATGGACTTGAGGGTAATGCCGATGGAGTTGGTCGACTGCGCGAGGAGCGGAGTGGCAACGAGGAGCGCGGCAAGAAGTTTGAGGTGGCGCATGATAAATATTCCTTCGCGGTAAAGAGAGCATTTCCCCGGGGCTAAAGCCCGTAATTTCTGGTCCTGTAATACCCGGACTGAAGTCCGGGCCTATCTCACAAGCAAGAACAAGGGTGTCATTGTGCTGCTGGCAGTGTGGTATGGATGGGGCCCAGGGTCGGGCGGCTGGCGAGCTTTTTGCCGTCGACGAAGACGGTCAGGCCGGCGCCGCGGTTGTAGTGTTTGCCGGTGGCGTCGTAGACGATGGCGAGCATGTGGCCGTGGTAAGGGACGGCGTCGAGCGCGAAGTATTGCCATGTTCCAACCGGCAAAAGCGGATGTATCATAAGTTTGTCGTCTGACTGCGGCTTTAAGCCGAGCAGCCCGGTAATCAGCGGGTCGGCGAAGCCGGAGTGGTTGTAGTAGTTGCCGCGGCCTACCTGCTTGTTCTTGGCGGCGAGCATGTCCTTGGCGATCCACTCGTCGGTGTCAGCGTCTAGGTCTTCGTCGATCCAGTCGATGACGTGGCCGCTGGCGAGCTTGAGGTGCTGCGAGAGGATGTAGTTGGAGAAGAGTTGGTAGTAGTCGCGGTTGCTGGCGTACGGCTGGGCGGGTCCGTCGAGCAGGTGAGCCAGCGCGAGCAGCGTTTGCGTCGTGGCGAAGGGCCAGGACGGTCCGTTCCAGGTGCACTGGTCGGAGGATGCGAAGCGGAAACGCGGGCTGCGGCGTTCGGCGGTGGTGGGGCCGTATTTTCCGGCGAAACCCTGCGGGTCGAAGAGCTGCTTCCAGGCCGCGGCGTGGTCGACTGACGGCGGGTAGAACTGCCACGGGATATAGCCGATCAGGTCGCGAACGCCGGAGAGTTGGAGCTGCGTGCCGGGGTCGAGGAACTTCTTTTGCTTGCGGATGCCGGAGTCGGCGGAGGGTGAGAGCTCCTCGTAGAACTGGTCTTTCGGGTTCCACATCTTTGCATCCATGGTGGCCTGCAGGGTCCTCGCTTTGGCGGCGTACTCGGCCTTGACGGCGGGATCGGTCGCGATGAGCGAGATGGCTGTCGCGTCGGCGATCATGTAGCTGTTCAGCGGGGTGCGGTAGCCGTCGCCGCCGATGGATTTCTCCATGGCGTCGCGGGTGTCGATCTGCCAGTAGAGGCCGACGGCGGGATCGAAGTGGTCGTCCCAGGCCTTGAAGTTGGCGATCATGGCGGGAAGCAGGTCGAGCGCGAGTTGAGTGTCTCCGCTGGCGTGGGTTACGCGCAGGATGCTGGCGGCGATGGGCGTCGAATACTTGCGCGGGTCGGCGTCGGGCGAGAGCCAGAAGCGGGCGTCGTCCGCGGCGATCCTGGGATTGCGCAGCCAGCGCGCCTCGCCGAGATGGAAGGGCGCGGCGTCGGGGAGCGCGCCGAAGAAGCCGTCCTTCTCTTCCGGCTTGGGGAGCCACTCGGTAAGGACGAAGCCGCGTCTGGTCTCGACCAGGTGCTTCTGCCAGGCGTACCAGCGGAAGTAGTACATCTCTTCGAACTGCTTGTCGGAGGAGTCGAAGAAGGGGATGTTAGCGGCTAGCCAGGGCCACTCGTCTGGAGGCGTGACTTTGGTGGCTTCGAGTTCCTGCTGGGCGAAGAGCGTGGCGTAGTGGTGGTAGTCTTCCGGCTGCAGCACGGTAAACGGCGACTGCCCGCACAAGGGTGAGGCGATCAGGGCGCCGGCCAGGGCGAATGTGGCGGAGGTCTTCATGAGCGACTGCAGTGTAGCGAGATGCTATGACGGCTTGCAAGGAGAATTGAAAGTAAATACTACAAATTGAATATTGCCGCTCCGTCCCACATCTCAGAATCGAGATGTGGGGCACCCACAGTTGTTCAACTCCTGACGGTAGTGCGCGATTGGAGGAGATCGCGGGCTTCTTCGAGGGTTTCGCCGGCGGCCTTTTTCAGGCAGGCGATGTCGTTCGTGAGGAAGAGCAGGTCGATATCGAGCGAGAGCCAGAAGGGCATGTCGGCGGGCGCGCAGGCGCTGGCGATGCACTTGTCGTAGGTTCGCGCGGCGCGCACGATGTCGGCGGCGGCGCCCTTGACCACGTCGTGGCCGGTCTGGCCGGGCAGGCCGAAGCTGGCTGCGAGATCGGCGGGGCCGACGAAGAGGTCGATATCCGGAACCGCGGCGAGTTCATCCAGCCTGTGCATCGCGTCGACGGATTCGATCTGTGCCATCAGGCAGAGGTCGGTGTTCAGGCGGCGCTGTTTGCTGACCACCGAGCCGGTGATCCCGTAGTCGACGGCGCGCGAGACGGAGAAGAATCCGCGTGCGCCTTCGGGCGCGAAGCGGGCGTATTTGCGCAGTTCGTGCATCTGCTCGGGGCGCTCGATCATGGGGACATCGAGGATGTCGGGGCCGCACTCGGCGGCCTTGAGGACGTTTTCGCGTCGGGCGTCGGCGATGCGGATCATGGTGAGCATGCCGGAGCCAGCGGCCATGCGGCAGAGATCGGCGGCCTCGGCGAAGGTGATATGGCCGTGCTCCATCTCGATCCAGATGGCCTTGTAGCCGAGGTGCGCGCAGATTTCGAGGAAGATGGGGTCGTAGAAGTAGACCGCGGCGCCGAGGATGGTTTGGCCGCCGTTATCCTGTACTGCTTGTTTCAGGCGATTCATGGAGGATGCTCCTAAAGTGATGCTGTTGTGCGATCAAAAGGCCCAGGCTAAAGCCCCTTCGCTTTTATGGCATGTGATTCGTGGGGCTTAAGTCCCACGCTGTTCCCATTACGGGCGGAGAGCCAGTCCCACAGAGTGTTGTTGGAGGATGCGGCGGGTGAGAGCAGGGCTACGGCGATGCCGGTGAAGAGCAGCAGCAGATTGCCGACCGCGCCGACGGTGTACTCGTGCCAGGGGTAGTTGTAATGATGCAGGTTGAGCGATTTGCCGCCGTTGAGCGTGAGCGTGGCGTAGGCGGTGAAGACGAGGTTGACTGTTATTCCGGTAATTGCGGCATTGCGGCCGGCCCGCTTCATGAAGAAGGCGAGCAGGAAGAGGCCGGCCAGGCCGCCGGCTACGATGGCGGTTGCGGTGTAATAGAGCGCCAGCGCCGCGCCTTGTGTGGTTGAGAGGCGAAGAGCCACAGCGATGGCGAGAAATCCGCAGAAGATGATGGAGACTTTGCCGAAGCGCAGGCGCTGCGCATCGCTGTGGCGCGGATAGAAGTGCGCGTAGAAGTCCTCGACCAGGATGAGGCCGAGGCAGTTCAGGTCGGAGGCGAGCATGGACATGGCCGCGCCGAAGAGTGCGGCAAGAAAGAGCCCGGCCACGCCGACCGGCATCTGCGTGACCATGTAGTGCGGGAACACCTGGTCGGGGCGCGTGACGGCTGCGGGCAGGGCCTGGCCGGTGAGCTTGTAGAACGCCCAGAGCAGCGAGCCGATGAACATGAACGCGGTCCAGATGGGCAGGCAGAGCGAGGCACCCAGCGCCATGCCGCGGATGGCGGAGCGATCTGTTTTGGCGGCGAGATAACGCTGCACTACAGTCTGGTCGGCGGTGTACTTCTGCAGGTAGAAGAAGAGGCCGTAGATGGCCATCGTCCAGAACGTCGGTTTGGCGAGGCTGAAGCTGAGGCCGCCGAGATCCATCTTGTGGTTGGCTGCGACGAGGTGAAGCATCGCTCCGGGAGTGGTCGGGCTGTGAAAGAGCAGCAGAAGGATTGTGACCGCTACGCCGGTCCAGAGCAGGAAGCCCTGGACGACATCCGTCCAGATGACGGCTTCGAGGCCCCCGATAAAGGTGTAGAAGATGGTGATGACGCCGAGACCGACGATGATGAGCGCGATAGGCCAGCCGGTGATGCCGGAAACCGATAGCGCGAGCAGGTAGAAGACGAAGCCCATCTTGGCAAAGTGGCCGGTGGCGAAGGCGAACGACGCGTACATGCGGACGCCCGGTCCGAAACGCTGGCCGAAGTATTCGTAGACGGACATCGAGACGACCTGGCGGAAGAACGGCACGACCACCGGGCCAATGGCAGCGATGACCGCTACGAACATGATTCCGGGGACGAGCAGCGTCCAGTCGCCCGCGTAGGCTGCGCCGGGGTAGGCGATGAAGGTGACGGAGGTGATGATGGTCGCAAGCAGCGACAGGCCGGCGGCCCAGCCGGGCACGGAGCGGTCGGCCACGAAGTAGGTGTCGGTGGTGTGCTGGCCGCGCGAGACCCGCAGGCCGATGGCGATCAGCGTGAGGAGGTAGGCGGCGATGATGAGAATGTCGATGAGGTGCATGGAAGTTTTGCGGGTACGGCGAAAGACTAACGCCGATTTACAGCGATGACACGCATTCAGGAGCGGGCTCGGTTGAGGTAAGGGCAAATTTGCCTGCGGCCATCTTTGCGGCGAGGCGCATAGCGGCTTTCATGTTGGTGGGGTCGGCCATGTTTTTGCCGGCGATGTCGAAGGCGGTGCCGTGATCGACCGAGGTGCGAATGATCGGGATGCCCAGCGATACGTTGACCGTGGCGTCGAAGTCGATGAGCTTCATGGGGATGTGGCCCTGGTCGTGGTACATGGCGACGATCAGGTCGAATTCGCCGCGAACGCCGCGGATGAAGACGGTGTCGGGCGAGTGCGGTCCGGTGCAGTCGATGCCGAGCGCGCGGGCTTCGGCGACGGCGGGCGCGATGAACTCGGAATCCTGCGTCCCGAAGAGATTGTGCTCGCCGGCGTGCGGGTTCAGGCCGCAGACGGCGATGCGTGGCGGGCGCTGCCGCATCAGCTTCAGGGAGTCGTTGCCGAGCTCGATAGTGCGGAGGATGCGCTGGCGGCTCAGCTTGCAGGCCTGCTCCAGCGCGATGTGCGTGCTGACATGGATGGTGGCGAGCTTTTCGCTGACCAGCAGCATCCGCGACTCCGTCGCGCCAGTCAACTCGGCGATGTACTCGGTGTGGCCGGAGAACCTGCGGCCGGAGAGCGTGACGGCCTCCTTGTTGAGCGGCGCGGTGACCATGGCGTCGGCTTCGCCCGCAAGGCAGAGCTCGGTGGCGCGGCGGACGTAGTCGATGGCGGCAAGTCCGTATTCGGCGCGGAGTTCGCCCCAGGCGATGGCGTGGCTGCGCGGCAGATTCGACGCCATCATGGGCGTGTGCGGGAGCAGGCGGGCGTCGATGCCCGTGGTCGCTCCGACGGCGATCAGCGCTGCGACATCGGCGATCAGGAGCCACTCGGCGATGCCGGCGACGGCAGGATCGCTGAGGGCTTTGAGGGCGATTTCGGCGCCGACTCCGGCGGGATCTCCAATAGAGATGGCGATGCGGGGAAGCTTCATGGGAATCCTTTGACGATGTTGGAGAGTATGTCGACGGAGCCGAAGCCGCCAGACTTTGTGATGACGACGCGCCCGTGGGCTGCGCCGCCTTGTATCAAGCCCCACGGGATTCCGGGCGCCAGTTCGCCGCGCAGCAGGATGGAATGCGCGCCGAGCGTGGTCAGCACGAGCAGGGCGGTGTCGCCGCCGGTCAGCAGCAGCGCGTCGGGTCGATGTTGGTCGAAGGCGGCACGTATGTAAGGACGATCGTGAGCTTCCGCACGGATTTGCAGCAGGGGATGCTGCGGATGGGAGGCGAGAAGGTGTCCAAGCTGCAGATGCGTGACGCGGTGGGAAGTGCCGCAGACGGTAAGCGACTGGGCAATCATCGGCATCGAGGCCGGCGCGAACGAGTTGACAGCGCTGCGGGATGCGATCGCGCTGGCGAGACCGGCGGAGCCTGCGTACAGCAGGTTTGGGTACTCGACAGAGGTCAGGGCTTCAAAATCGGATTGGGTTGCGGCGTCGCAGACCAGGACGGTCGCGCCTCCGGCGATGGCAGCAGGAATCTGGCTTGCTTGCGATATCTGCGCGGCGACTGCGGCGTTTTGAAACAACGGCAGAAGTGGAAGGGAATCGCGCGTGCCGGATGGGTCTTCTATATAGAGGATGCCGCCGCGCACGGTTCGTCCGGTGGCGGGAAAACTGGGCGCGAAGAGGACAGCGCTGGTGCCGAGAACCGCGTGCGCCGCCAGAACTTCGGTTGCGATGTGGCCTCGTCCGACGGAGTCGACCTTCTTGAAGAAGAGGGATGGGCCGTGCCTGAGCAAAGAGGTGGCGGCGTCAGCTACCCTCTTGCGAGCATGTGCTCTGGAGATGTCGCGAGAGGCTGTGTTGAAGGCCTGCACAGTTTCTTCGGCTGCTTCGACTGCCACCGCCGTTAGCCAGACGCGGGCACTGTGCCCCGCCTGCAGGAACGCTACGGCGGAGTCGCAGGCGCCGGTGAGGTCGTCGGCCAGAATGCGTATGGGATACGGAGCCGCGAGTTGCGTGCTGGAACGAGCGGGACTGGCAGCGAGTGCGGGCATGGGCGGCGGATTATTTTCGAGAGTATACCTTTATTTTCGGAGAGATGACTACGGCGAAGAGTGTCCTATCCGCGAGGGCAAGTAGAGATACGGAAGACTGCGGGGAGATCGTTCGCGGGATGGCCGGGCAGCGTTACGAACAGCCCTTCGGGCTTCTGGATGAAGGCGACTTTGGATTCGGACCCGAGCAGCGTTACCGAGCAGACCGGATGCGGCAGGTAGGGAAGTCCGGAGCCGAGGATCTGGATGCGCAGAGTCCCTGACGACGGCCACGCCATCGCAGTCGCGTAGAGCATCCCGGGAGCCTGCGGCGACTGCGCCTTCGGAATGGTAAAGCGGATGTCTTCGGAGCTGAAAACCTGGATGTCGGAATTCTTTGCGGTGGGAATTTTGCCGGCCTTAGTCGGCCCTTCGCCGAAGACGGAGAAGGGGCGCGTGTCGTAGATGGCCTCACCGTTGACGCGCAGCCAGTCGCCGATCTCGAGCAAAACCGCTGTCGCTTCTTCGGGGATGGTACCGTCGGATTTGGGCCCGACGTTGAGGAGCAGGTTGCCGTTCTTGCTGACGGTGTCGACCAGCTGTTGGATCAGCGACTGCGCTCTGCGGTACTCGTCATACTCGACGTAACCCCAGGAGTGGATGGAGACGCTGGTGTCGGTCTGCCAGGGCAGCAGGCGCAGGCTGTCGAGCTTGCCGCGTTCGATATCGAGCGTGGCAGTGTTCGCGGGCATGGCTTCGATCTTGTAGGTCAGCACCGGATGCTCGGTGTGGTTGTAGAAGTAGGCGGCGAACTGCTGCAGGTAGGGAACGAACGCGGGCTGACCGTCCCACCAGTCGAAGTAGATAAACTCGCGATGATTCTTGTCGACTATCTCGGTGGCGCGTGCGAGCCAGTCTTCGAGGAAGGCGTGGTCGGGTGGGAGCCATTGCTCGAAGTGGTTGGGGTCGGGTTCTTTGGTGTCGTCAACGGCGCCGGGCAGGAACATTTTCGCTGCGGGGCCGTAAAGGCCGGCATATGCCGGGTCGTTGACGTCGGAGTCGAAGGTGCGGCCGAGGCCGTACCACCACCAGTGCTCGGCGCGGTGGGAGGATGCGCCAAAATGCAGGCCGCGGGCGCGAGTGGCGGTCGCAAGCTCGCCGAGTATGTCGCGGTGCGGGCCCATTTTGGCGGCGGTCCAGTCCGACATGCCGGAGTCGTACATGGCGAAGCCGTCGCAGTGCTCGGCTACGGGGAAGACGTAGCGGGCGCCGGCCCTGGCGAAGAGATCGACCCAGGCGTTAGGGTCGAACTTCTCGGCTTTGAACATCGGAATAAATCTTTATACCCGAACTTCGACTGCGGGCCGTAGGTCTCTATCTGGTGTTTGAATGCGGCGTTGCCGGGCACGTACATGTTGCGCGAGTACCACTCGTTTCCGAATGCCGGAACGGAGTAGACGCCCCAGTGCAGGAAGATGCCGAACTTCGCGTCCTGAAACCACTCCGGCGTGCGGTAAGCGGCGAGGGAGTTCCAGTCGGGCTTGAAGGTGCCTCTGGCGGTTTCGGCGCGGACTTTGGCGTCCTGCCGGGCGACGGCGGGGTTGGATTGCTGGGCGAGGGCGGATGCCGGCAGCAAGGCCAACGCTACGAGGGTGGGGAATTTCAGCTTCACCGCGACACGATAGCAGAGGGCGATGTAGTTTGATAGCTATGAAGATGTACGTGCTCGGTCTGGTGATGATGTTCTGTGCTGCTTGCGAGGCGCAGGACGCGTGGACGGCAAAGTGGATCGGCGCGCCCTGGAGCACGGTACGCGATGGTGCGGAGGCGGATGGAAGCAGGCCCATGCCGATGTTTCGGCGCGACATGGAGATCAGGGGCAAGGTCGCGCGTGCGGAGTTGCGCATCGCAGGCCTGGGACAGTTTTCCGCGCGGATGGATGGCGAGCTTGTTGGGCCGGCTGGTCTGCATGAAGCGTGGACGAACTATAAAAAGACGGTCGAGTTCCAGACCTGCGATGTGACCGCGCAGATGCAGCCGGGAAAACATGCTCTTGCGGTGATGCTGGGCAACGGCATGTATAACGTGCAGCGCAGCGTAATGGCGAATGGCAAGGCTCGATACACGAAGTTCGAGGGTAGCTTCGGTGCGCCGAAGATGATTGCAGAGCTGCGCCTGACGTATGCGGATGGGCATAACGAAACGATCATGTCGGACGAGCAGTGGAAAGTCGCGCGCAGTCCGGTGGTCTTAGATTCCACCTACGGCGGCGAGGACTCCGACGCGCGGATGGCGGACGCAAAGGAGGCGGGCTGGTCCGCGGCGGTTCAGGTCGAGAGCCCGGGCGGTACGTTGATCCCCGCGATTGCGCCCGAGGTTTTGGAGGCGGAGAACTACAAGCCGCTGAAGACGACCGATGCCGGACAGGGCCGGATTGTGTACGATCTGGGGCAGAACTTCGCAGGTGTGCCGCGAATAAAGGTGCAAGGGCCGGCCGGCGCGGTGCTGAAGCTGACGCCGGGCGAACTGTTGAAGCCGGATGGCACGGTGGACCAGGGCAGCTCCGGCGGGCCAATGTGGTGGACCTATACGCTGAATGGCTCGGCGAAGGGCGAGGAATGGCGACCGCTGTTTGGCTTTTACGGTTTCCGTTATGTACAGGCGGAGTGGGCCGGCGGTAGCGGCAAGATCGTCGACCTGACGGGTGTTGGGCTGCATTCGGCGTCGAGGATGGCCGGCGCGTTCGCGAGTTCAAATGCCACGCTGGATGCGATTCACAAGCTGATCGTCGAGGCGATGCATAACAACGAGGTGAGCATTTTTACCGATTGCCCGCATCGCGAGAAGCTGGGCTGGCTGGACGAGACTGTTCTGGTAGCCGACGCCGTGATGTACAACAACGATCTGCGCGGGCTGTATGCGGCGACCGCGCGGAACATCGCCGACGCCCAGCATGAGGATGGCGATGTGCCGACGATCGCGCCGCAGTATACGGTTTTCGGTGGGAAGAACGCGGTGTACGACGACTCGCCGGAGTGGGGTTCGGCGAGCGTGCTGGCGACGTGGGCGGCGTACCGCTTCTATGGCGACAAGACTCAGCTGGAAGTGAATTATCCCGTGATGCAGCGCTATGTGGCGTTCCTCGAAGGCAAGGCTGTCGACGGTATCGTCGCGTATGGGCTGGGGGATTGGTACGACATCGGGCCGGGCAATCCGGGCTTCAGCAAGCTGACGACGCTGGGCGTTACGGGCACGCTGATGCTGTACGAAGACGCCGTTACGCTGCAGAAGATCGCAACGCTGCTGGGCAGGCGCGACGATGCTACGAAGTATGAGGCGCTGGCGGAGAAGACCAGGGCTGCGTTCAACGCGAGGTTCTACGACGCTGCGCAGGGCTTCTACGACAAAGGCAGCCAGACCGCGCAGGCAATGCCGCTCGCGCTCGGAATCGTGCCCGAAGCGGCCAGGGCTAAGGTCATGGCGAAGCTGGTCGGCGATATCCACGCGCATGATGATCATGTGACCACGGGTGAGGTTGGCTATCCGTACCTGATGCGGGCACTGATGGACACAGGCCAGGACAACCTGCTGCTGGCGATGATGCTGCGCAGGGATTCGCCGAGCTATGCGTCGCAGCTTGCGGCCGGCGCGACCGCGCTGACCGAGGCGTGGGATGCGAATCCGAAGAGCAGCCAGGACCACTTCATGCTGGGCGCGGGCGATGAGTGGTTCTATCGCGGGCTGGGCGGGATCGACGTGGATATGTCGCGCAGACCCGAGGAGCAGATAACGATTCGGCCGCGGATTGTGGATGGAGTGGATTGGGCTAAGGTCGGTTATGACTCGGTGCGGGGAAAGATCGAGAGCGACTGGACGCATCGCAACGGTGAAACGACCTATGAGGTCACCGTGCCGAGCGGGGTGAGGGCTACGATCGTGCTGCCGGGCACGACGCAGGTGGTGAGCGGATCGCTGCGTGTAACGGTGAAGGATGCAGCGAAGTAGCTGCTACCAAGGCTTCGATCGCGCGACTGCAATGCCTCTTACCTCCTCGGGATACTTGCCCGACACCGCGCAGTAGAAGTGGTAGAGCGCGCCTTCGTGGAAGATAACCGAGGGCTTGTGGGCGAAGGTCTCGTCGATGGCGCCGGGTGCGCCGGTGTCGATGAGGATGTCGGGTGATTTGGTGAAGTGGTATGGGTCTTGTGCGAGGGCGAGCATCTCGCAGGCGCGGCCGGGACGCTGGTAGCCGAAGCCGAAGTAGAACATCGCGAACTCGCGGCCGTTCCTGACGACGTAAGGGTTGGAGGCGAAGCGGGAGTCGCGGGCGTTCGCATCGCGGGAGCCGTTCGGCAGGATGGGAGTGCCAAGGTAGCGCGTCCAGGTCTTCAGGTCGCGCGAGGTGGCGACGCCGGACTGCTCGTGCCAGCCGCCGCCCTCAGACTTGGGCAGCGTGTCGGTCTTGGCGTTGTAGTAGAGGAAGTACGTTCCGTTGTCGAGGAGCAGGTCGGGGCGATAGAGACCGCCGTGTTCCCAGGGAGCGCCGTCGGCGGGGAACAGGATTGGGTCGGTAAGCTCCCAGTGCAGCAGGTCGTGCGACCAGGCGAGGCCGATGACCGCCGCGCCTTCCTCGTAGCCGGCTCCGGGGTAGGCGTTCCATGCGCCGAGGTAGCGGCCGTCGACTTTGATGGCTTCGCCGGTACCGTGCAGGTTCTTGTCGCGAAGGATGCTGGAGAGCGCGAGGTTGTACTTGGTGTACTTCGACTGCGGGTCGCGCGGGCCGACGAGGGCTTAGCGCGTCCAGTGGATGAGGTCGGGCGAGGTGGCCAGGCCGGTCTGGTAGCCGGTGCCGTCGAAGCCGACGTAGAGCATGTTGAATTCGTTGTTGGCGCGGAAGACAATGGGATCATCGACGGCCTTTTCGTCGAAGTCGCCTTTGGTGCCGGTAGATTTCAGGACGAGGGATGGGTATTTATAGGGGGTGCGATAGGGGGCGATGAGGTCGCCTGCGAAGGCTCGCGGAGCGACGGAGGCAAGGGCGGCGGTTTGGAGGAGGCGTCGGCGAGTCAGTGGCATGAGTCAGTCCGGTGCGGAAGGCTTGATTCGAGAGCTTTAAGCTTGTGAGCTGTAAGCTGAAAGCTCATTAATTTGGTTCAAGGACGAGGACGGCTACTCCCTGCGGGGGAAGTTCGATGTGAGTCGATGGAACTCCGGTGGGTAGGAAAATTGGCTGCAACGTGTTGCCGGAGAGAAGGTCATGAGATCTTCCCCACAGCTGTGCTTCGGCTGGCGCCGAACCATGATTGATGACGATGAAGACAAACCGTGAGCCTTGGCGGCGGGCTGTGATCTCAACTTCCTCCGAGTGCTGGAAGAAAGTGGGTGGTCTGCCCGCTTTGAATGCAAAGTAGGTGAGTAGCTGCTTCATCGCGGATGGAGCAGGGAGGGTGCCGAGGTACGCGATACTTCCCCTTCCGACAGTGCGCGAGACCATAGCGGGCTGACGATCAAGCCAGCCGTTTGGGTCGATGTAGGTAACGTCCGTGTGGGTGTCGGCTGAGGCTGCGATGAGAGTCTCGGCCCAGATGTCCGATGAGGGACTGGCCTCATCGCCGAGCGGACGCCCCGATAGCCTAACGGGGTGATCCAACGCGTAATACTGGTCTACTTTGGCTCCGAGAGCTTCCGCCAGAGGACCGGGCTGGCGCTGCGGGTTGAGTGCGTTGTACTGATCCTTCATGCCAGTACGGGGGCCAAGGAGGAGGTAGCCGCCCTGCTGGACGTAGGCCAGGAGCCTGGCGGCCAGGGCATCGTCGATTACGTTGAGGGAAGGAGCGACAAGCAGCTTGTATTGGGTGAGATCGACGGAGGAAGTCGGGTCGACGATGTCGGTTGATTGTCCGTGAGCGAGCGGTTCATAGAAGCGAAGTAGAACCTGAAGCTGATCGTAGTTTTTGCTGTGCGGTTGGAAGTCGATCGCCCAACGGGAGTCGTAGTCAACTAACATGGCGACTTCGGAAACAGGGTGCGTGTCTTTCAACTCGACTGAAGTCTTGCGCAAGTCGTCGCCTAACTGCCGAATTTCTTTGTAGATCGGATTCGGTTGGTCATCCGGGCCTACAATCGCCCCGTGGTACTGCTCCTGCCCGTTCAGCGCATCCTGCCACTGCCAGTAAAGGATCGCATCGGCGCCGTGGCCGATGGCCTGCCAGGCCAGCGCGCGGGTCTCGCCGGGGTCGAGCGCGTTGTTGATGCCGGCCCAGTTGACGGAGCCGGGCTGCGTCTCCATCACCCAGAAGTTCCTGCGCTTCCAGCCGCGCGCGAAGTCGTTCATGAAAGCTTCTTTCGTTGCGGCGAGATGGCCCTGGCCTACGTACTCGTCCCAGCTGGCGAGGTCGAGGTCTTCGGTGATGGCGTAGTGGTCCCAGTTGTCGCTCCAGCCCAGGCCGCCGATGTTGGTGGTGATGAACTGGCGCGCATCGGCGAGCGGGCGTATGGCGGCGATCTGGTCGTGCTGGAAGCTGCGCCACGTCGCGGTGACAAAGTGTTTGTGCTCCAGCAGCAGGCCGGGATTGCCGCCGCCGGCAGGCAGGGGGATTTGAGCCCAGTCGGTGTAGGTCTGGGACCAGTAGGCGGTGGCCCAGTGCTGGTTCAGGCTGTCGAGCGTCTTGAACTTCGCCTTCAGGAATTGCTGAAACTGCGTTCGGGTGGGTGCATCGAAGCTCTCGTCGGTGTACTCGTTGCCGATCTGCCAGCCGATGACGTTGGGGTCGTGGCCGAAGCGTTTTGCAAGCTGCGCGGCGATGGCGATGCAGAACTGGCGGTAGCGCGGGCTGGAGTAGGAGAACTGGCGGCGTTCGCCGTGCTCGCGCAGGTGGCCGTTGGCGTCGGTGCCGAGTGTGTCGGGATACCTGGTCGTCAGCCAGGCCGGTGGCGCGTCGGTGGGCGTGCCGAGGACGACCGCGATGTGATGCCTTTTGGCGAGGCGCACGGCACGCGCGAGCCAGTCGAGATCGTAGCGGCCTTCGCTCGACTCCATGCGCGACCAGGCGAACTCGCCGACGCGGATGACGGTGAAGTGGGCCTGCTCCATCAGGGTGAGGTCGTGATCCCACTGCGTCTCGCTCCACTGCTCCGGATACCAGGCCGCGCCGAGTTGGATGGATTGCTGCTGCGCCGTGACTGGCGAGGCGGCGATGAGCATCACCGCCGAGAGCCAAAGGCCGAACTTGAGGGAGTGTCGCATCATCCGTTTACGCGAGCCAGTTCAGGCTACACCGTGGAGTGGATGATTGGTTTAGTTGGCGACGCGGAAGCGGATGAAGGCTACACCGCCGATGGGGATGCGGCCGTAGATTGGGCCAAGTTGGTCCGGGGCGCGGTAGAGGGTGAATTGGGCTCCTGGGGCGGCGCGCAGGTGCGGTGCGATGTTGTAGTCGCGGTCGTAGCCGAGGGTGTAGGCCTGCACGTGGCCTGCCAGGGTCTCGACGGCCGGCTCGGGTTCGAGTAGTTCGCTGGTGCGGGCGGCGGATTCGATGCGTGTCCAGTAGTTGTTGCGGCCGAGCGTGAGCAGTGATTCGAGCAGGTACGAGTTGCCCATCAGGTTGGTGGGCGTGGCTTTGGCCCGGCCCCAGATGAGAGTGGTCGACCAATTGCCGATGGCGGGTGTGGACATCGCCATGCCGGGCATCGATGTGCCGGTGTGGACGCCCGTCGGGCGGTTGTACATGACCGACGCGGTCTGGCGGGTCTCGTCATCCCTGGGGACGAGCGACTCGGGGCCGGTCAGGTGCGCGATGCTGTATTGGGCGGAGATGTTCGTGGTGGGCACCCAGGTCAGGCGGCCGGAGTAGCTGTCCGGCGTGAGGCCGTTGGGCGAGGGCTGAAAGTGCCAGCGCGCTTCGGTCGGTTCGGCGCCGTGGAAGCCCGAGCCTTCGAGGCGCAGCGACCGGTAGGTCAGGCCGGCGGTGACGACGCTGAAGGCGATGTGGGTGGAATCCTGCTGGTGGTGGCCGAGCGCGGCGATGGGGTCTTCGCTGGCGGACTCGCGATGCGGATAGGCGGTGGGGCCGATTGCGGGGTCGCCAACCGGCGCGGCGTAGAGGCTCAGGAGGGCTTTTTCGCCGATGCGAAGGTCGTAGAGCGCGCCCAGCTCCATGACGAAGTCGTGCGGGTGCTGGCCGTCGACGATGGGTCTGCCGTAGGCGGTCTCCCCTTGCTGGAATAACTCCGGGTAGAAACGTCCGGTGATGGTGGCGGGTTCGAGCGAGAGCATAGTGCGGAGGGTCAGCTCGCCGTTCTTTCCCAGGCGATGTTGCGCCATGGGCATGATCCAGTTGGTGGAGAAGAGCTTGTCGCCTCCGCGCTCCGACTGCGCGTGCTGCTGGATGTCCGCGATGAAGGCGGTGCCGTGAAGCATCAGCTGCCACCCGCCGGCGGTGCGCATGAGCATGTGCATGGGAGTGGAAGGCGGCTCGACCGTGGTGCCGGAGCTGGTGTGCTGGAGGATGGTGTCGATGAGGGTGTGGGGAACGGGCATGGCTTGATCCATGGTCATGCCGGGCATCTCCTGCTGGGCGCAGGCGATGCCGCTCAGGGCAGCGAGCAGGGCGTAGCGATACATGGGTAATCTCCGGGGGATGATCGGTCGCGGGTCGCGGGCAAGGGAGTATCCCCATGGTCGCCGCGATGGGACCGCGACGAACATGGGGCACCCAGGTCGGATGCAGATCAGATTCGGAGAATGGTGCGGAGCGGCGGGGGTGAGGTGTTGCGGATTGTCGTGAGGAGGACACTGGGTGCCGCGAGGATCGGTGCGTGCAGGAGCGGCAGGCGCTGGTGATCGAGTGTGAAGGCTGGAGCGAGCGGCTGCGGCACGAGTGCTGCGGGCACGGGTGCGGCGGTGCAGCAGGTTGAAGTCGAACTCAGGTGCGTCGGGCAGCAGGGGTCGCAGTGCGCCATCTCGGCATGGGCTGGGATGGTCGCGCAGGGCAGCGCCACCAGCAGAACCGCTAGCAGGCAGAGCAGCGAGACGATCCGTGCCGGGATGGTGCGCGATGCCATGATGTGAGTATATAGATTGATGTGGAGGTGGAGATGGCTTCGATGAAGGCGCATACGGAGTACCTGACGTTCAAGACCGCGCAGCGGTATGAGATGGTGCATATCACGCGGCAGGTGGAGGATGTCGTCCGGCGCAGCGGCGTGGTCGATGGGCTGTGCTTCGTCTCGCCGATGCATATTACAGCGGCGATCTATGTAAACGACAACGAAGATGGTTTGATCGAGGATATTGGCACATGGCTGGAGAAGCTGGCGCCGTCGTGGCCGGGTTATAAGCATCACCAGACCGGCGAAGATAACGCCGACGCGCACTTGAAGGCTCTGCTGCTGCACCATGAGACGACGCTGCCGATCACTAATGGCAGGCTCGACCTCGGCCAATGGCAGCGCATCTTC
>CAXTMK010000044.1:0-8193 GCA_964245315.1 uncultured Acidobacteriaceae bacterium
GGGGACACTTCTATCGAGGACAACAGGGGACACTTCTAATGTGCTTCAACAGAAATTCATTTATTTCTATTATTTTCGCTTGACGTGTCCATCTGACAGCGTTAGTCTCCGTCCTGTTCAACATTTCCATTCTGGTTTCTCCCCGTATCCGGGCCCGTTCGTCAGGAGTTGCTGCCCAGACCGATGAAGCGAGTTACATCGCTCGTCGCTTTGGTGCACGCTCTTACTGGATTCCGTTGCTTTCGATAAGCCGGCGGCACGTGCCGTGCGAGCGAAGCATCGTCTTTCCACGATTTAACCTTATTGGGCTTACAGAACGTACCCTCGGAGAACGGTTCAGGATGTATCATCGCTCGCATTCATGCTGCTTGCCAACGACTCCAGGTAACTGGATGCGGGCGGTTCTGTCTGCATTTATCGTTTTGCTCCTCACGGGATGCGCGCTCAAACCGGGGCAGGAAACTCCGATTAGTTCCAATCCCGTCTCGGTCGCGTCGAGCGCCACCATTACCGGAAAAATCAAGGGCGGCCAACAACCCGTATCGAATGCCATTGTGCAGGTGTGGCAGGTAGGCACCACCGGCTACGGCATGGGCGCGGCCAGGCTGGGGTCGAGCGCTGTGTCGGGAAGCGACGGCAGCTTTACCCTTACCGGTAAGTACAGCTGCTCCGCAGCCGCGGCCGGCAACAACACGCTTGTCTATGTCACCGCGGACGGCGGCAATCCGGGGCTTCCCGACCCGGCGACCAACAACTCCGCCATCTCGATGCTGGTCGGCCTGGGCACCTGCGGCTCGTTATCCGCCTCGACCTTCATCTCGATCAACGAAGTCACAACGGTGGCCTCGGTCTACGCGCTGGCTCAATTCATAGGACCGGGGGAGAATATCGGCTCCTATGGCAGCAGCAGCCAGGGCCTTGCCAACGCATTTGCGACGATCTCGAACCTGGTCGACACTACCGCCGGCGTGGTGCGCAGCGTAACGCCGCAGGGCAATGGAATCGTCCCGCAGGCAGAACTCAACACGCTTGGCAATATCATCTCGCCCTGCGTCAACTCCGCCAGCCCGGCTTCGCCCACCTGCGCGGGCCTGTTCAAGGCAGTCACCCCCGGCAACGGTACAGCTCCCACTACAGTCCTGGCCGCGGCTTTGCAGATCGCGCTGAACCCCGGTTATAACGTGAGCGGCGTGCTGGGGCAATCAAACGCATCCGCGCCGTTCCAGCCTTCCATCTCCGCCGCCAACGACTGGACGGTCGCGCTTGCGTTTGCCTCTGGGGGAGGCGTTCCAGCAGGCGTAGCGGTGGATGCCACCGGCGATCTTTGGGTCGCAAACTACTCCACAGGAGGCAGCGCGTCGAGCGTCAGCCTTCTGTCTCCGACGGGCGTGCCAGCCTCCAACAGTCCGTTCTCGAATGCGAATGTCAACGGCGCGTCGGCGCTCGCGATCGACACAAAAAACAATGTGTGGGTGGCGAACCACGATAACAACACCGCAGTTGAACTGAACGCGACCGCCGCGGGAGCCGTTCAGGTTGAGGCCGGCCCGTTCGCCGGACTCAATGCGCCGGCGTCGGTTGCCATCGATCGCACCAACGATATCTGGTTCGTGAACCAGGGCAACAACTCGTTGACAGAACTGCTCGCGGCCAATCCCGCTGGAACGCCCAACGCCTTCACCACTCTGGGCCTGAACGTGCCTTCGAGCATTGCGTTCGACGGCGCTAACAATGCGTGGATCGCCAATAACGGCGGGGGTTCCGTCACTAAATTCGCGCCCGGCCTCACCCCGGTAACGGCAACCAGCTACACCGGCGGCGGACTCACCAGCCCCGCGGGCGTCGCCATCGACGGCTCATCGAACGTGTGGGTAACCGACCCAAATCTCGGCGAGGTCGCCAGGCTCAACTCCACGGGCACACCCGTCACCACGGCGAGCGGATACACGGGCGGCGGACTCACCGGCGCGCAGGCCGATGCGATCGACGGCAATGGCAGCGTGTGGGTGGCCGACGCCAAGGGCAACGCACTCTCCGCCCTCTCATCGAGCGGCAGCGCGCTGTCGCCTTCTACCGGGTACCAGGGCGGCTCGCTCTCCTCGCCGGTCTCGCTTGCGATCGACAGTTCGGGCAACATCTGGATCGCGAACGGCGCGCCCCTGACCAGGGGAGGACAAGTCGCAACGCTTACCGAATTTGTGGGTCTGGCCGCGCCGGTGATCACGCCCCTGGCTCAGCAGGTCAGCCTGACGCAGATTGCGCAGCGTCCCGGTACGCCGCAGCCGCTGGCAGTCGCGGGCGGTCCGTACTCCGGCACGACGGGCGCAGCGGTCTCCTTCAGCGGTGCCAGCTCCACGGCACCGGCCGGCCAGAGCCTCACCTACTCGTGGAGCTTTGGCGACGGCACCAGCGGCACGGGCGCCACGCCGGCCCACGTCTATGCCGTCGGCGGCTCCTACACTGCGAGCCTCGTCGTCACCGCAACCGACGGCGCCAGCGCCATGGCGACCGCGACTGTGGCAGTGGGCCAGCCGGCACCGGTGATCGCCGGCTTCGCTCCGGCATCCGGGCCCGTCGGCACGGTCGTGGCGGTCAGCGGAACCAACCTCGCCGCTCCGGCCGGCTCCGCTACCCAGGTGCTGCTGGCGCAGCAGGGCGGAAGCTCCATTCTCGCCCCGGTCAGCGCGATCACGTCGACCAGCTTATCGTTCGTTATCCCCGCAGGCGCGGCGACCGGACCGTTCAGCGTCTCGTCGGCCGGCCAGAGCGCGACCTCATCCACGGCTCTCACCGTCACTACGTCGTCCACCTACACGCTGGCGGTGACACCCGGCACCGGGACGCTCCTTCAGGGACAGTCCACCTCGCTGGCGGTAACGATCAGCAGCAGCAACAACTTCGCCGGGGTCGCGAGCCTCAGCGTCAGCGGCGTCCCCAGCGGCGTCTCCGCCAGCTTCCAGCCGGCATCGCTGGCCGTGGGGCAGACTGCTCTGCTAACCCTGACGGCGCCCTCGGGCCAGGCGGTCGGAACCGCCAACCTGACGCTGACCGCCGCCGCAACCATCGACGGCCTGCCCTTCTCACAGACTGCCGGCGCTCAGCTCAACATCAAGCCAACGACGACCACCTTCCTCGGCCGCACCGTGGTCGACGACGCCGCGCAGGAGCCGATCGCGGGTGTCACCGTCTCCTTCACCGGCAAGGACATGAACGGCAACACCACCGGCTGTTCGGGCTCGACGGTGACGGACGGCGGCGGCAACTTCGTCCTCAGCAACCTGCCCGCGGCCTGCACCGGACCGCAGCTGATCTCCTACAACGGCATGACCGCGACCGCGCCGGCTGGCCAGTATGCGGGCGTCAATCTTTCGTACACGCTGGTCTCCGGCCAGGTTGTGGCGTCGCCGGTGCTCGTGCATCTGCCGCGCATCGACAACGCTGAAACCGTGATGGTGGCGCAGAACGCTTCAACCGACCAGATCTTTTACTTCCACACGATTCCGGGCGTCAAGGTGACGGTGTATGCCGGCACGACCCTCTCCCTCGACGACGGCAGCCAGCCGAATCCGTTCCCGCTGGTGGCCATCTCCATCCCGCTCGACCGCCTGCCGGAGAAGATGGCGACCACGGGCATGCTGATGCCGTTCATCGTGGCCTTCCAGCCCGCCAACGCGGTCGCCAGCCAGCCGGTCGCCGTCAACTTCCCGAACTCGCTTGGCATCGCGCCCAACAGCAGCGTGATGTTCGTAACGCTCGACCCGACGCATGGCTACATGGTGCCCTACGGAACGGGCACGGTCTCGAACGACGGCACGGAGTTCATCGCGGACCCCGACCCGAACCATCCGGGGCACGCGTATGGCCTGGTGCATTTCGACTGGCATGGGCCGGCGACGGCGCCGCCGAACACGGTAAATCCAGGGCCGAAGGGCTCGCCCCAGGAGGGCGACCCGGTGGACCTGGCCTCTGGGCTTCTGAACTTTACGCATACGGATATCGAGATTGGCGGGCATCGCGGCGGCCTGCGCATTGATCGTGTGTATCGCTCGGTGAGCACGAGCTCCGGCCCGTTCGGGCTGGGCGGGTCGCACAACTACGCGTATCAGCTGAACACGTTCCCGTTGCTGCAAGACCAGGGTTACGTGGGGCTGGTCATGCCGGACGGCAACCAGTACAACATGCAGCAGACACCCAACGGCACCTACATCAACAGCGTCATTCCGGAGCTGCGCGGCGCGGTGATCAGCGGGAGCACGGCGGCGGGAGCGTTCACGCTGACGTGGGTTGACGGAACGGTTTACAACTTCACGATCTTCTCGGCGCTGGGACAGCGGGCGGCGTTCCTGACATCGATTACCGACCTGAACGGCAACAAGACGACGATGAACGTCAACTCGGCCAATCCGTATCAGTTACTTAGCGTGACGGACCCGGTGGGACGCAGCCTGACGTTTACGTACGACTCGTCGAACCGGATTACGCAGATACTGGACCCGTTGGGCCGCAAGCTGCAGTATGCATACAACAGCTCGGGCGGGCTGACGCAGTTTACCGATGCCAAGAACGGCGTGACGAAGTACACCTACGACAGCAGCAACAACCTGGCGACGATGACCGATCCGCGCGGCGTGAAGACGCTGCAGAACACGTACAACGACAGCTTCGACGGCAGAATTTCGCAGCAGATTCAGGCTGACGGCGGCGTCTTCAAATTTGCCTACACGCTACAGAATCCGACGCAGGCGGCCAGCCCCGTTCTGCAGACCGTGGTAACCAACCCGGCTGGCGCGCAGACGACGTACCGCTTCGACATGCAGGGTTTCCTGCAGAGCGTGACGGACGCATCCGGCCAGACGAGGACGCTGACTCACGATCCGACGCACAACAACCTCGTGAGCGATTACGTGGGCGGCGGGAGCTGCTCTGTCTGCGGCAATTCGAAGAATGGCGACATTCACCTGACCTTCGACGCGGTAGGAAATGTGCTGACGGAGAAAGATTCGCTCGGCAACCAGACCAGCTTCGCGTACGACACGCGATTCAACAAGTTGAACTCCGTCACCAATGCGCTGGGCAACCCGCTTTCGATGACGTTCGACGCGCAGGGCAACCTGCTGACGGTGACCGACGCCGACGGACATACGAAGCAGAATGCTTACGACCAGTTCGGCGAGATGGTGCAGACGACGGACGCGACGGGTGCGAAGACGACGTTCGGATACGACTCGTACGGGGATGTGGTCTCGATTACGAACCCGCTGGGCAACACAACGTATTACACCTTCGACGGGGCGTCGCGGCTGATTCAGAAGCAGGATGCGCTGGGCCGGAAGACGGTGGCGGCACTTGATACCCTCGACCGCATTACGACAATTACCGACCCGCTGGGGAATAAGTCGCAGTTGACCTACGACGCTATCGGCGGCCTGCTGAAGTTCATCGATCCGAAGGGGAACGCTTCGACGTTCGTCTACGACAGCGATGAGCGGTTGTTGTCGGTGAGCGGGCCGAACGGGACGACGGAGAGTTACGCTTACGATCAGAACTCCAACCGGACGAAGTACACCGACCGGCGCGGACTGGTGGCGAACTACAGTTACGACGTGATGAACCGCCTGGCGCAGGCGGCGTACAGCGACGCGACGGTGCAGTACACGTACGACCCGGCGGGCCGTCTGCTGGGCATCCAGGACTCGACGGACGGGAGCTTCAGCTTCAAGTACGACGCACGTGGACGGCTGACGCAGCAGTCCGAGCCGACGGGGGTGGTTGAGTACACGCGCGATGCGCTGGGCCGGATCGGCGCCGAGCAGGTGGTGGGGCAGAACGCAATCCACTACACGTATGACGCGGCGGGAAACCTGACGGGCATCGCGACGAACGGCGCATCCGTGACCTACCAGTACGACACGCGCAACGAGGTGAGCAAGCTGACGCGCAGTAACGGTGTGACCAGCACCATGACGTATGACGCGGCGCAGGAGCTGCTCTCGCTGACGCACGCCAACGGTGCCGCGACGCTGGACCAACAACAGTACGCGTACGACCCCGCGGGCAGGCGGTCAAACGTGAAGAACGGTCTGTTTGCGCCGCTGACCACCCAGAGCGCGGTGGCCTCGGTGGACGCCAACAATGCCCTGCTGACGTTCAACCAGAGCAGCTTTACCAACGATGCGGACGGCAACCGCCTGACTGATCGGGCGAACGGAACGGGCAACACGTATACGTGGGACGGGCGGAACCGCCTGGCGACCATCACGAAGGCCGACGGTACGGTGTTGACGATGCATTACGACAGCGTGCGCGGGCTGCTGGGCGTGACGTCGTCGGCCGGCGGCACGTCGAGCGAATCGTTTGTGGAAGATTCGCGCGGGAATATCGTGGAGCTGCTGCCGGCTACGGGTTCGCCGCTGACGGTGCTTTCGGGCAACTCCGAGAATCAGTATGTCGCAACGGTGGATGCCTCGGGCAACGCGGTTTTCGGCCTGATGGACGCGATCGGCAGCACGCTGGCGACGGTGGGCGTGAACGGGGCGGAGGCCAACGACGTCAGCTATGAACCGTACGGGATGCTGAACGCGCAACTGAGCGTGGCGTATCCGTTCGGGTTTGCCGGCACGTTGAATGTGGCGGGCTCGATTTACTACGATCATGCGCGCTACTACGACGGAACGACGGACAGGTTCCTGAGTCAGGACCCTGCCGGCATCGCTGGCGGAGCGAACCTCTTCGCGTATGCCGGCGGCGACCCGATCAACAACGTCGACCCCAGCGGCAAGACCACGGCCACCGTGAGCATTAACCTGAGCTTCAGCCTTGGATTTCTCACGGTGCAGGCACAGGTGGGCTTCGCGGTGGACGACTCGGGCGACGTTGGCTTCTTCTATGCGGGAGGCGGGGGCGCGACCGCTCCGTCTGGGATCCAGGCGCAGGCTGGCGTGGGCTTCTCGCTTTCGAACGCGCAGACGATCAACGACCTGGCCGGGCCGTTTACAAATGCCAGCGCAGGGCTGGGCGATGGAGTGGACGTGCAGGTGGATGGCTACACGGGGTCGAGCGACCACGGACAGGTGACAGGGTACGGAGGCTCGGTGGGCGTCGGCTTCGGGGCCAGCGCGAGCGTGACCGAGACAACGACAGTCGTAGTCCCGCTGTTTGGACCGAATTCAGGGGGCCACTGACGTCCTGCGGAAGTTTATCCGGAGTGAGAGTGGAAGAGCGATGAGAGCGAGAGGCACACACAGGACGATGACGCGGAAGGCCGGAATCGGGTGCGCCGGTGTGCTGCTGTTTCTGCTGGGTGCGTTTCCCGCACTGACGCAGACGCCTTCGCAGCAGTACGTGTATGACGATTCCGGACGTGTGATCAAGGTCATCGACTCCAACGGCCACGAGATCGACTACATCTACGACGCCTCGGGCAACATTACGTCGATCACGCGCGGCACGGCGCCTGGCGCGGGTACGCTGGCGATCCTGAACTTTACGCCGCAGTCGGGTGCGGCGGGATCGACGGTGACAATCCAGGGACAGAACTTCAGTACGACAGCGACGTCGAATACGGTTACGATCAACGGAGCGGCCGCGGCGGTGCAGAGCGCGACGGCGACCACGCTGGCGGTGACGGTCCCGGCGACAGCGACGACCGGGCCCCTGGCGGTGACGGTCAACGGGGTGACGGCGACCGCAACGAACAGCTACACGGTGGTGCTGAGTCCGGCGGTATTGTCAGTCAGTCCGAGTTTCACCGTGAGCTCGCTGGCGGGGACGACGATTCCGGCGTTTACGGTGAATGGAGCGAACCTGACGGGAGCGACGTTCAGCTTTGCCCCGGGTTTCAACCCGCCGTCGATCGTAATCAACTCTGTGAGTATCAATTCCGGGGGCACGTCGGCGACGCTGAACCTGAGCGTCGGGGCCGGGGTGAAGGGGACGTTTACACTCATCGCCACGAATGCGGCGGGTTCGTCGAGCCCGATTCCGAACGCGAATAATACGCTGCAGGTGATCGATCCGGACGGCGATGCGGACGGCGACGGCGTGACCAACGCGGTCGAAATCGCGATCGGCTCGAACCCACTGAATGCCCTGACCTCCGGCGCCGGCATCTCCGACGGCTGGCAGGTCTTCTTCGGCCTCAATCCGCTCAGCGCAGCCTCGGCCGGCCGCGATCCCGGCGGCAGCGGCAATACC
>CAXTMK010000044.1:8203-21355 GCA_964245315.1 uncultured Acidobacteriaceae bacterium
GGCCAACGGAGCCACCGCCGTCTACATCAACTCGGCCGTCGTGGTGCGTTTCGGCGAGCCGCTGCTTACCGGCGTGACGCTCGCCTCGGCGCAGAACGCCATCACCGCCGCCCTGGGCAGCAGCACGTCCGTCTCCGCCGCAGCGCAGACCACCGCGGCCACAACGCTGGCCGCCTACATGAACCGCACCTGCTGCGGGAACACCGTTATTCCCGGCGTGGTCACCGTATCCGGCCCCTACGGCGCCATCACCGGGGGCGTCACCGCGTCGAGCGACAGCCTGTCCATCACCTTCGCGCCGTCGGTCCCGCTCACCTCCAACACTACCTACACGGTGAAGGTGAACGGCGTGCGCGACTCCGCCGGCAACCTGATGACGCAGCCGTTCACCAGCACCTTCACCACCGGCGCGTCGGTCGATACGTCCATCCCCACGGTCAAGCTCGTCGACCCCGAGAACAACTCCACCGGCGTGCCCACCAACGCGCATTACACCGTGCAGTTCAGCAAGGCGATGGATCCGGCCAGCCTGACCCAGACCACCTTCACCGTCTACGATCAGACGGCCAGCGCCAACATCGCCGGCACGGTACAGGTGGATGCGACCGGGATGACGGCGTCCTTCGTGCCCAGCGCGCCGCTGCCCGTGAGCCGAAGCTTCACCGTAACCCTCACGACCTCCATCAAGGACACGGTAGGGAACTACCTCGCTTCTGCCGGCACCTACTATTTCACCACCGGCTACACGCCGGAGAGCGGTGCGCCGCACTTCACGACCAGCAGCCCGCTCAGCGGCGCCACCGGCATCCCCGTCAACGCGATCATCGACCTGAAGTTCAGCCAGCCGCTCAATATCACCACCGTTGTACCGAACCTGACGATCGCGACCAATGGCCAGCCCATCGCCGTGCAGACCGCGCTTTCGAGCGGCGACCAGCGAGTTACCGTCACGCCGGTCGCCGGATTGCAGGCGAACGCAACCTATACCGTGACGCTTGGTCCGGGCATCACGAACATCGCAGGCACGGCGATCGACAATCCGGGCACGTTCAGCTTCCAGACGGCAGCCCTAGTCGACAAGAGCAGCTTCACCGTCGTCTCCTATACGCCCACGAGCAACGCTACATCCGTGCCGCTGAATGCACAGATAAGCGTCGGCTTCAGCAAGCCCGCCGACGTGGTCACGCTCAGCAATGTGGTGCTATATCCATACAGCCTCGGTACAGGCTATCCGGTCGCCGGAACCCTGACCCCCTCGGCCACGGCGAGCAGCTTTACCTTTACGCCCGCCTCGACGCTGCTTTCCAACACGCAGTATTGCATTTACTTCTACGGAGTCACGGATCTTGAAGGAGATCAACTCAGCGGCTCCAGCCAGAACTGCTTTACTACCGGAGCAGCAACTCAGGCCGGCGGCCCGACGGTCATCTCGATCAGCCCGCAAAACGGTGCCACCGGCGCACCCGTCAACGCAGTTGTCGAGGTTGGTCTCAGCGAGGCGGTCAGCGCAGTCAGCGTCGGCAGCAATGCCATCACCGTCACCGCCGCCGGACAGCCCGTCGCTGGAACCGTCACCGTGCCGAATGCGACGACCATCCTCTTCAGCCCGGCGAACACGCTAGCCACCGGAACCGTGTACTCCGTCGCCGTGGGCGGCTTCACCGATCTCGCCGGCAACCCGGCCACGGCGTTTACCAGCACCTTCACGACCTCCGGTTCTTCCGCGCCGGTTACGAGCGGTCCGTCGGTGCTGAATATCAGCCCCGCGAACGGAACAACGAACGTTGCCGTCACTACAACCGTCGTCATCACCTTCTCGGCTGCAGTCAACCCAGCCACGGTGAACAGCAGTTCTATCGCCGTCGAAACTCCCAACGGATATACCGTCGCCGGCTCCTACGCCGTCAGCGGCGCGGTGGTCACCTTCACTCCGTTGACCCCGCTGCCCGGCTCCACGAGCATCCATGTGTACGTCGGCTACAACGCCTCGGTGCAGGATGCGGTGGGCAACAACACGCAGTCCACCGCCATCAGCTTCACCACGGCGGCCACGCTCGACACCACGCCGCCCACCATTCTCTCCGTCACGCCCGCGAGCGGCCAGACAGCTGTGGGGTTGAACGGACAGATCGTCGTGGTGTTCTCGAAGTCGATGAACCCGTCGACGCTGAATACCAGCGACATCGCGCTGCTGGCCGGCGATGTGAAGCAGAGCTTCAGCATCAGCACCTCCGCCGACAACCGCACGCTGACGCTCTACAACCTGGACCTGCCCGCGTCCACGGTTGTCACGCTCGCGATATCGAGCGGCGCCGCGGACCTGAGCGGCAACGCGCTCGCCAACTTCACCAGCCAGTTCACCACGGGCGCCGCGTACAACACGACGCACGCCTCGGTCACGAGCCAGCGGCCGGCCAGTGGCGCGACCGGGGTCAGCACCGGCGCGTCGCCCGTCGTGCTCTTCGTCAACAAGCCGCTGAACGCGTCGACCATCACCGCCAGCACCGTGCAGGTTACGCAAAACGGACAGATTGTCGCAGGCACGATCAACGTCGCGGGCAACGGCCAGACCATCGAGTTCACGCCATCCGCTCCGTGGACCTACGGCGCGCTGGTGCAGATCTTCCTCGATCCTGCGGCGCTCGAGACCGGTGGCAATACGGTGAATAGCTATAGCGGCTCGTTCACCGTTACCGGCGATCCCACACTGACCGCGCCCACGATCCTCAACTACAGCCCGATCAACGGCTCCAGCAACGTGCCCCTGAACGCACACATGGATGTCCAGTTCAGCGGCGCGCTCAGCGCCTCTACGGTCAACACGACCAACGTTTACCTGAATGGCCCCAGCGGCGCGGTTACGGGTACGGTGAAGCTCGACGCTACCGGCACGGTCGTCACCTTCAGTCCCGCGGTCGCGCTCAAGGCCAGCAGCGAATATTGCTTCTACATCTACAACGTACAGGGCATCAGCAACAAGGCCGCGCAGAACCTGGGCTTCTGCTTCAACACCGGAACCGCGGCGCAGACAGCCGCTCCCTCCGTCGTGAGCGTAAGCCCAGGCAACAAGCTTGCGAATGTGCCGGTGAACGCCAATGTGAGCGCCATCTTCAGCGGCACCATCGATCCGCTCACGGTCAACGGCTCGACCATCTTCGTCTCGGGCGGCGGCTTCACCTCGATGCCGGCGTCTATCAGCTTCTCGAACAATAACTCCAGAGTCGAAGTCACACCTGAGGCTCCGCTTCCTGCCTCGACGCAACTGACCCTTACTATCTCAGGCGTAACCGATGTCGCTGGCAACCCTGTCACGCCGCAGACCACAACATTCACCACCAGCGCCTCCGCTGCTACCGCTACACCGGGAATACTGGTCGAGAACCCGGTCAACGGAGCCACTGGCGTTGCGGTCAACGCCGCCATCAGCCTACAGGCCAACGCTCCGGTCGATCCGACGAGCGTCAACACCAGCACCTTCCAGGTCTACGACGACACACTCGATCAGACCGTCGCCGGTTCTTATACCTTCAGCACTGACGGCGCGACGGTCTACTTCGTACCCGCCGCCCAACTCGCCACCGGACGGCAGTACAGCGTTTACTTCAGCGGCTATGGCATGACCGATCTCGCCGGTAACCTGGTCACCAACTCCTGCACCGGCTGCCTGTACAACTTCTCCTTCACCACTGGCTTCGCGACGAGCACCACGCCGCCGCAGGTAACCGGCGTCAGCCCTGCCAACGGGCTGCAGCAGGTTCCGCTCAACGCGCAGATCGTCCTCTCCTTCTCGGAACCGGTCAACGCCGAGACGCTCGCCGGCGTTACTCTCTCAGCCAACGGAAACGCCGTCGCGCTGAGCAACAGACTGGGCTCGGGCAATCAACTGTTGACGATCACGCCGGTCGCCGGACTGCTTCCCAATACCACCTACACGCTGGCGGTGAACGGCGTTGCCGATCTCAGCGGCAACGTCATGACTACTGGCTCGACCTCAACCTTCTCGACCGGCGGCACGGTCGATCTTACCGAGCTCACCATCGTCTCCGTGGCGCCGTCGAACGGCACCGCGAGCGTACCCCTGAATGCCCAGGTGCAGGTCGCCTTCAGCAAGGGCGTCGATGTGGTTTCGCTCGCCGGCGGCAACCTGATCGTCTATCCCTACAGCGTTGGGTCTTCCTATCCTGTCGCCGGGACTCTCAGCGTGTCGGCCAACGGAAAAATCGCCACCTTTACGCCCACCGGCAACCTGCTGGCGGAGACGCAGTACGGCATCTACGTCAGCGGCGTAGTCGATCTCGAAGGCAATTCGTTGTCGGGTTCAAGCACCAGCAGCTTCACCACCGGCGCGGCCACGCAGGCGAGCGGACCGGCGGTTTCGGGCATAAGCCCGCCCAACGCGTCGCCCAACGTGCCGGTCAACGCGACCATTGAGGTCGGTCTGAACGAAGCCGTCAGCGCGGTGAGCGTCGGCAGCAGCTCAATCGTGGTCACGGCGGCCGGCAAGGCAGTATCCGGTACGGTGACGCAGCCTACCTCAACTATCCTGCTGTTTACGCCTGCCAGCGCGCTCACTGCAGGCACGGTTTACTCAGTCGCGGTCGGCGGCTTCACCGATCTCACGGGCAACGCCGCCTCTGCCTTCACCTCCGGCTTTACGACCTCCAGTTCGTCTAGTCCCGTTACGTCCGGGCCCAGCGTCCTCAACGTGTCGCCGTTCAATGGCGCCACCGGCATCGCGGTCACGACCCCCATCGTCGTCACCTTCTCGGCGCCCATCAATCCGCTCTCCATCAACAGCAATTCGTTCCTCGTCACGGCTAACGGAACGGAAGTTGCGGGTACCTCCACGGTCAGCGGCGCGGTGCTTACCTTTGCGCCGCTCACCGCGCTGCCCGGCGGCGCCGCCGTCCATGTTTACGTCGCGTACAACTCTTATCCGCAGGATCTGGCGGGCAACAATACAGGCTCGTCCAGCACCTCGTTCACCACCGCCGCAACTGCCGACATCACCGCGCCGACCATCCTCTCCGTCGCTCCGGCCAACGGGCAGACCGGCGTCGGATTGAACGGCCAGATCGTCGTCGTCTTCTCGAAGTCGATGAACCCGGCGACGCTCACGGCGTCTACCATCGCGCTGCTAGCGGGCGATGTGAAGCAGAGCTTCGGCATCAGCATCTCGCCTGACAACCGCACCCTTACGCTCACAAGCCTCAATCTGCCCGGATCGACCGTGCTCACGCTGGCCATCTCGAGCGGCGCTGCCGACCTGAGCGGCAACGCGCCCGCCGTCGACACCCCGCATGCCTCGGTGGTGAGCCAGCGCCCGGCCAACGGCGCGACCGGCGTGCTCACCACGGCCAGCCCGGTGACGCTCTTCGTCAACAAGACGCTGAACGCCTCCACCGTCAATGGCAACACGTTCCAGGTCACGCAAAACGGACAACTCGCCGCAGGCACCATCGCAGTTGTCGGCGACGGCCAGAGCATCCAGTTCACGCCGTCCGCCGCGTGGCCCAATGGCGCGCTGGTGCAGGTCTTCCTCGATGCCGCCGCGCTCGATACCAACGGCAACACGGTCAATGCGTACAAGGGCAGCTTCACGGTCATCGGAGCGCCCGCCGCCACTGCCCCGGCGCTGCTCAACTACAGCCCGGCCGGGAACGCCGTGCCGCTCAACGCGATCGTCGACGCGCAGTTCAGCGAGCCGCTCAACCCGGCAACCGTCATCGCAGCCAACGCCTACCTGAACGGCCCCACCGGCACGGTTGCGAACACGCTTACGCTCGACTCAACCGGCACGATCATCCGCCTGATACCCAAATCCGCGCTCACCGCCAGCTCGGAATACTGCTTCTACTTCTACAACCTGCAGGGAACCAGCGGGCTTGCGCTTCCAGGCTACGGCAACTGCTTCAACACCAGCACCGCGGCTCAGACCACCGCGCCTACTGTCCTAACCGTCAGTCCGGCTGACAAGCTCACAAATGTCCCGTTGAACGCAGACATCTCAGCCCTCTTCAGCGGACCCATCGACCCGCTCTCGATCAGCGGTTCGTCCATCGTGGTCTCAGGCGGCGGATCTACCGCAGTGCCTTCCACCATCAGCTTCTCGAACGGCAACACCAGAGTCGTCATCACGCCGCAGGCGCCGCTGCCCGCGTCCACGTTGATGTTGCTCACCATCACGGGTGTTAAGGATCCCGCCGGCAATACCGTCGCGACCCAGACCACACACTTCACCACCACGACCGCCGCGGCTACTTCGACCGCCGGCATTCTGCTCACCAATCCGACCAACGGCGCCGTCAGCGTCCCCGTCAATGTGGCCATCAGCCTGCAGGCCAACGCTCCCATCGACCTCACCACGGTCAACACCAGCACCTTCCAGGTCTACGACAACACTCTCAACCAAACCGTCCCCGGCTCCTACTCGCTCAGCGCGGATGGAATGACTGTCTTCTTCGCTCCGTCGGCGCAGTTCGCTACCGGCCGCCAGTACAGCGTCTATTACGTCAACTACGGCATGACCGACCTCGCTGGAAATTCGATAACCGGATGCAGCGGCTGCGCCGGCAACTTCTCCTTCACCACCGGCTTTACGACCGCGGCGAGCGCCCCGCAGGTCACCGGCGTCAGCCCGTCCAGCGGCTCGCAGCAGGTGCCCATCAACGCGCAGATCGTGGTCTCCTTCAACGAGCCGGTGAGCCTCGAAAGCCTGAGCGGCGTCACGCTCTCCGTCAACGGCAGCCCCGTCGGCCTCAGCAACAGTCTCAGCTCCGGCAACCAGCTGCTCACGATTACGCCCGTGGCCGGCCTGCTGCCCAACACGGCCTACAGCCTCAGCATCGCTGGCGTTACCGACGTGGCCGGCGATGCCATGCCCGCGCCGGTCACCTCCACCTTCACCACCAGCGGGACGGCGGACCTGACCGCGCTCACCATCGTCTCCTTCGATCCCGCGAGCGGAGCCACCGGCGTTCCCACCAACGCGCGGATGCGCGTCGGCTTCAGCAAGGGCGTGGACAGCGTCTCGCTGGCGGGCGGCAACTTCATCGTCTATCCCTATAACATCGGCACTGGCTATCCCATCGCCGGCGCGCTTAGCGTCTCTACCGACGGCAAGACCGCGACCTTCACGCCAACCAGCAGCCTGCTGGCCGAAACCCACTACTGCATCTACGTCTCCGGGGTCGTCGACCTCGAAGGCGACAACCTGACCGGCAGCAGCAATCCCTGCTTCACCACCGGCTCCGGCGCGCAGACCTCCGGTCCAGCCGTAACTGCGATCAGCCCGCCGAATCTCGCCACCGGCGTCCCGGTGAACGCAACCATCGAGGTCGGCCTCAGCGAACCCGTCAGCCAGGTCAGCGTCGGATCGAGTGCGCTCACCGTCTCCGCCGGGGGCCAGACTATCGCCGGCACGCTCACCATTCCGAATACTTCGACGCTGCTGTTCACTCCGGCCGCGCCGCTGGCAGCCAGCACCACCTACACGGTCGCCGTCGGCGGGTTCACCGACCTCGCCGGCAACGCCGCCACCTCCTTCAACAGCAGCTTCACCTCGTCAAGCTCGTCCACCGCGGTCAGGACCGGACCCACCGTCCTGAATGTAACGCCCTTCAGCGGCTCGACCGGCGTCGCCGTCAACACGGCCGTCGTGATCACCTTCTCGGCCGCGGTCAATCCGCTCACCATCAATGCCAGCTCCATCGGTGTCACCGCCAACGGCACACAGATCGCGGGGACTTACGCCGTCAGCGGCGCAACCGTCACGTTTACGCCGCTCAACCCGCTGCCTGGCAGCGCGACCATTCGCGTCTACGTGGCCTACAACGCCTACCCGCAGGATTTTGCGGGCAATAACTCGTCCTCCTCGAACACGAGCTTCACCACAGCCGCGACCGCGGACACAACGGCTCCGACCGTCGTGTCGGTCGCGCCCGCCAACGGACAGACCGGCGTCGGGATCAACGGTCAGATCGTCGTCACCTTCTCGAAGTCGATGAACCCGTCCACGCTCAACTCGAGCTCCATTGCGGTGCTCGCGCAGGATGTGAAGCAGAGCTTCGGCACCAGCATCTCGGCCGATAACACGACGCTCACGCTCAGCAGTCTCAACCTGCCCGCCTCGACTGTCATCACCCTCTCCATCTCCGGCGCTACCGACATCAGCGGCAACGCCCTGGCCAACTACACCAGCCAGTTCACCACCGGCCCGGCCTTCGACACCACGCACGCGTCCGTCGTCACCGAGCGGCCTGCGTCAGGGGCCACCGGTGTCTCGACCGCCGCCAGTCCCATCGTGCTCTTCCTCAACAAGCCGCTCAACGCCTCCACCATCAACAGCAACTCGCTGCAGGTGACGCAGAACGGCCAACTGGTCACGGGCACGATCGCGGTCGTCGGCAATGGCCAGACCATCGAGTTCACCCCTGCATCGCCGTTCGCGTACAGCGCCCTGATACAGGTCTTCCTGGATGCAAACGCCGTGGACACGATCGGCAACGCGGTCAACGCCTACAAGGGAAGCTTCACGATCGCAGGAACGCCCGCCTCGACAGCGCCGGCGATCGTGAACTACAGTCCGGTGAGCGGATCGACCGCTGTCCCGCTAAACCCGGTCCTCGACACCAGCTTCAACGAGCCCATCGCAACGGCCACGGTCACCTCCGCCAACGTCTACCTGCAAGGGTCGTCGGGTACGGTCGCATCGACGCTCAGCCTCGACGCAACGGGAACCATCCTCCGCCTTATTCCCAAGGCGCCGCTTGCCGCCAACTCGCAATACTGCTTCTACAACTACAACCTGTTGGGGACCAACGGGCTCAACGCGGCGAACCACGGCAGCTGCTTCACCACCGGAACCGCCAGCCAGACTACCGCGCCCTCGGTGCAGACCGTCGCGCCGCAGAACGGCCTCGGCAACGTTCCGCTGAACGCCAACCTCTCGGTCATCTTCAGCGGTCCCATCGATCCCATCTCCGTCACCGGAAGCACCGTCTTCGTCTCCGGCGGCGGCGCCAACTCCATGCCGGCGTCGATCAGCTTCTCGAACAACAACACCAAGGTCGAGATCACACCCGAGGCTCCGCTGCCCGCCTCCACCCAGCTGTCGTTCACCATCTCCGGCGTTACCGATCTGGCAGGCAATACCGTCACCGCACAGACGACACACTTCACCACCGGCACGGCCGCCGCCATTACGTCCTCCGGCATCATCGCGGAGAACCCGGTCAACGGCCAGACCAGTGTTCCCTCGAACGCCGCCATCAGCCTGCAGGCTAACGCAGCCATCGACGGCACCACGGTCAACACCAGCACGTTCCAGATTTACGACACCACACTGGGCACAACGCTCGCGGGAAGATACACGCTCAGCGCGGACGCTACGACCGTCTACTTCTTACCGGCGACGCCGCTCGCCGCAGGCCGCGAGTATTCCGTTTACTTCCAGAACTACGGCATGACGGACCTCGCCGGCAACGCCATCAACGGCTGCTCCGGCTGCCTCGGAAACTTCTCGTTCACGGTCGGCTTCGCGCTCAGCAACACGGCTCCGCAGGTGATCGCGGTCAGCCCGGCTGCAAGCGCCACGCAGGTTCCGATCAACTCGCAGATCGTCGTCTCCTTCAACGAGCCGGTGAACGCCGAAAGCCTCGCCGGCGTGACGCTCTCAGCCGGCGGCAGCACGGTCGGACTCAGCACGTCGCTCAGCTCCGGCAACCAGTTCCTCACCATTACTCCCGTCGCCGGCCTGTTGCCCGCGACCGCCTACACGTTGCGCATCGCGGGCGTAGCCGACATGAGCGGCAATGTGATGGCCTCGCCGGTCACCTCCGCGTTTACTACCGGCACCGCGCCCGACCTCACCAGTCTCAGCGCCCTGGCAATCGACCCCGCTAATAACACCACCGGCGTTCCGCTGAACGCGCTCATCCATGTGCAGTTCAACAAGCCTGTCGACGCCGCAACTCTATCCACGGCGCAGATCCAGCTTTACCCCTACGTCACCAGCGCCATCTCGCTGCCGGGCGCCATCAGCCTCTCAGGCGACGCCCGCACCGTTACCTTCACGCCATCCGTGCCGCTGCTTGCGGAGACGCACTATTGTATCTACGGCAGCGGCATCCAGGATCTGGAAGGCAACACGTACTCGAATTACTCCTGCTTCACCACCGGCGCAGCCGCGCAGACCACCGGCCCCGCCGTCCTGGCCGTTACGCCTCCCAATGCCGCCACAAACGTACCCGTCAACACGTTGATCGCAGTCTCTCTGAACGACGCGGTAGCCATCACCTCGGTCGGAAACAGTGCGGTCACGGTCACGGCGGGCGGCCAGGCGGTCGCGGGTTCCATCTCGATTGCGAACACCACAGTACAGTTCGTCCCCACCAGCGCGCTTGCCCCCGGGACTACCTACACCATTGCCGTCGGTGGCTTCAACGACCTGGCCGGAAACATTGCCACCAGCTTCACCAGCACCTTCACAACCTCAAGTTCCTCCACGCCCGTCAAGACCGGTCCGACGGTCAGCTCGGTGACTCCATCGAACGGCGCAGGCAGCATCTCCGTCACCACGCCAATCGTCGTCTCGTTCAGCGCGGCCGTTGACCCGCTCACCATTTCGACCGGCTCCGTCTTCGTCACCGCCAACGGCAACGGCGTCGCGGGCTCCTACGCGGTCAGCGGTTCGGTCGTCACCTTCACTCCGTCAACGCCGCTGCCCGGCGGAGCCACCATCCACATCTACGTGGGTTATAACGCTTACGTGCAGGACTTCGCCGGCAACAACAGCGGATCGTCCAGCACATCGTTCACCACCGCCGGCACCGCCGACACCACGATCCCGACCGTGCTGTCCGTCACGCCCGCAAACAATCAGCTCAACGTGGGCCAGACCGGCCAGATCTCCGTGATGTTCTCGAAGTCGATGAACCCGGCGACGCTCAGTACGTCCACCATCAGCCTGCTCGCGGGCAGCGTGCGCCAGAGCTACAGCCTGGCCGTCTCGGCCGACAATCGCACCATCACGCTCTCCGGTCTCAACCTTCCGGGCGCCTCCGTGATCACGCTCGCCATCTCGAACGCAGTCACCGACCTGAGCGGCAATGCGCTCGCCAGCTTCACCAGCCAGTTCGCCACCGCAGCCAACTTCGACACCACGCATGCCTCAGTGGTAAGCCAGCGTCCGGCCGCCGGCGTAACCGGCGTTGGTCTGGCGGCGAGCCCCGTCGTCCTCTTCCTCAACAAGCCGCTCAACGCCTCCACCATCAACTCGAACTCGCTTGAGGTCACGGAGAACGGCCAGGTAGTCAGCGGCTCCATCGCGGTGATCGGAGACGGCCAGACCATTGCCTTCACTCCGTCGTCAGCGTGGACCTACGGAGCCTTCGTTCAGGTCTTCCTCACGTCCTCCGCGCTCGATACCGACGGCAATACCGTCGACGCCTACAAGGGCAGCTTCAACGTTGCCGGCAACCCCGCTACGACGGCGCCGTCGCTTGCTAACTACAGCCCGATCAGCTCCGCGACCGCCATCCCGCTCAACGTCATCCCTGATGCCATCTACACGGAGCCGCTCAATCCCTCCAGCGTGATCGCGGCCAACGTTTACCTCTACTCTTATGGCACCAGTTCGGTCGTGCCATCGACCCTTACGCTCGATTCGACGGGCACCATCATTCACCTCACGCCCAACGCGCCGCTGGCGGTCGGCACGCAGTACCAGTTCGCCCTCTACAATCTCGTGGGCGCCAATGGGCTGTCGGTCTCCGGGCAGGCGCACAACTTCACCACGGGCGGCGTCACCCAGACCGCCGGGCCGCACGTTAGCACACTCAGCCCAGGCAACAACCTGGCCAACGTGCCGGTCAACGCCAACATCAGTGTGATCTTCAGCGCTCCCATCGATCCGCTGTCGGTCTCCGGCACCACAATCGCCCTCTCCGGCGGAGGCAACTCTTACCTGCCCGGCACGATCAACTTCAGCCAGAACAACCAGAAGGTAACCATCACGCCGGAAGCGCCGCTGCCTGCCTCAACCGTAATGACGCTCGCCATCTCCGGGGTCAGGGACGTGGCCGGAAACGCCGTCACCGCGCAGACTACACAATTCACGACCGGCACCGCCGCGGCCACCTCTACCCCCGGCATCCTGGTTGAGAACCCGGCTGCCTCGGCCACCGGCGTGCCCACCAACGCAGCGCTCAGCCTGCAGGCCAACGCGCCGCTCGATCTCACCACCGTCAACACCGGCACCTACCAGGTCTACGACACGACCCTCAGCCAGACCGTCGCCGGCAGCTACACGCTCAGCGCCGATGGTATGACGGTCTTCTTCGTACCACCGACGCAGCTCGCCACCGGCCGCACGTATGACGTCAACTTCAACGGCTACGGCATGACGGATCTGGCCGGCAACTCGATCAGCAGCAACTGCACGAGCTGCCTCAACAACTTCGTCTTCACCACCGGCTACTCCACCAGCACCACGCCACCGCAGGTTGCCGCAGTCAGCCCGGTCGCAGGCCAGCAGCAGGTACCCATCAACGCGCAGGTCGTCGTGTCCTTCTCGGAGCCTGTCAACGGCGAGAGCCTCGCCGGCATCACGCTCTCGACCGGCGGCAACAGCGTGCCTCTGACTTACTCCCTCAGTTCCGGCAATCAACTGCTCACGCTCACTCCGAATGCGGACCTGCTCGCCGGCGCCACCTACACGCTCGCGGTAAACGCGGTCTCCGACCTCAGCGGCAACGTCCTGGCCACGCCATTTACCTCTACGTTCGTCACGTCGGGCGGCGCCGATCTCGCCACGCCGGTTGTCAGCGCGATCACACCCAGCAACGCAGCTACGGCCGTCCTCACCACCGCGCCCATCCAGGTCAGCTTCGACAAACTGATCGACCAGATCTCAGTCAGCGGCCAGACGGTGAAGATCACCACCAACGGCAGCACCTTCGTGACGGCCACCTATAGCTTCAATCCCGCAGGTAATGTGCTCACCATCACGCCGGCGGCCGCGCTTTCGCCTTCGACCACCTACACGCTGCAGCTGACGACCGGCATCCTCGATCTCGAAGGAAACGCGCTTACCGCATTCCAATCCACCTTCACCACCGGCGCGCACTGAGCGGCTGTTGAGGCAGCGGGAAA
>CAXTMK010000044.1:21365-31720 GCA_964245315.1 uncultured Acidobacteriaceae bacterium
GCGCCAGCAGCAGAAGGCCCGCGGCTTGATCGGCAATCAAATCTGAGGAGTGATTCGTGCGGCTTAAGCCCTACGCTCATCCCGGGACAAAACAGAAGTTCTCTACAAGCTGGTGAGGCCGTTGAACTCCGCGGTCCGGCGAATGGACTCTACGAGATCGACTGTGGACCTGAGTCCCTGCTCCTGGGCCGCGCGCGCTGCGGAGGGCACATAGCGCTGCGGAGTTTGACCTGTCGCAGGGACCGACGCAATGTGCACCGGAACGGAGGGGTTCAAGGTTGCGGCAGTGAGGCGGGCGAGATCGGCTATCGTGATGGTCGCCTCGGCTCCAACGTTGTACACGCGCATGGAGGGGCCGCGGAAGAGAATGGTCCACAACCATGTCGCGAGGTCGGAGGCGTAGAGGTAGGAGCGCTCGCCGCTGCCGTCGCCGTTGATCTGAATGGGACGGCCGGCGATGGCATCCCGGATGAAATTGCCGATGGCGAAGTTGGCATCGAGAGGCAGACCGGGGCCGGCAAAGGCGAAGCAGCGGGCGATCTTGAACTCGATCGCGGAACGCTGAGCGTAAAGGGCACACATCAGCTCGGAGACTCTCTTGCCTTCCCCATACGCCGCCGCGGGGTCGATCGTATCGGGCGCACCGAGGTAGGTCTCAGGGATGTGAGTCATATCTCCAGGCTGTGGGCCATAGACCGCTCCTGAGCTTGTCAGCAGCAGCTTGCGTACACCCTTCTTCTCCGCAAAATCGAGGATGCGCGCGGTTCCATCCGCGATCGCGCTGTACCGTCTAGCGGAAACGAGGCGCTGCCCGGTACGACGTCGGTCGCAGCATGCAAAACAAAGTCGAAATTACCAGAAGGGGCACTGAAGGTGCGGATGTCGCCTTGAAGGAGGTAGATGGACGAATCCGTTGCAAGATTGTGAGCTTTCGACCCGAAGGAGGCCGGATCGCGGGTGAGCACCGTGGCGTGGGCACCCAGCGATAGCTCTCGATTGATGTGGAGAAAAGACGAGAGAAGCCAGATCCCGAAGAACCCGGTGCCGCCGGTAATGAACAGCCGCTGACCTCGCATCTCCTCTCAAAAAGGCGCGGTTTCGACGAGGATGCGGTCCAGATCGCGCCTGGGGAGGAGCAGTTCCTGCATCGCGCGGCCTAGGTTCCTTCCATCTCCAGAGGCTGGGAGTGCGGTTCCATCGAGCTCATGCCTCTGCCGAATGCGAGCTTGGGATAGGCATTTGCCATGGGATCGACCATGACCTGCAACAGGCCGGGCGCGCTGTGGTTCGAGGTGAACCACTTAAGCGCGGCGGCGACATCGTCCGGTTCAGCCACGGTCCGGCTCTCGATGCCGTACGCATCCGCGACTCGCTTGAAGTCAGGCGCGGAGTATCCCCACATGGTGGACTGATACCGCGCGTGGAAGTAGCTCTCCTGAAACTGCCGGACCATGCCATGACACTCGTTGTTGATGACTACCATCTTGACCGGCAATCCGAGGTGTGCGACCGTCTGGCGTTCCTGGATGTTGCACTGGAACCCGCCGTCCCCGGCAATCATCACGACCGGCTGCCCCTTGAGGCATACCGCTGCCCCTATGGCCGCGGGAAGCGCGAAGCCCATCGAACCCATGCCGCCGGAGGTCAGGAACCTTTGGTCGCCCGACAGTTCCAGAGATTGCGCGGACCACATCTGGTGTTGGCCTACATCGACGACATACGCGCCCGCTCCAGGCATCGCCTGCGAGATCTGGTGCATAAACGTGTTCGGATTGATGCCCGATGTGGTCAACTCTTTGGTGTCGGGCCATTGCTCGCGGAGATCGGACATTTCCTTCTGCCAGCCTTCGGTCTGCCGGGCAATGACAGGCCCGCTCGATTCGAAGACCTGGGCGAGCACATCGAGCGCCGATTCAAGGTCCGAGACGGAGGCGAAGCAATCGACCACCCGATTGTTCATCTCGCCCGGCTCAATGTCGACGTGGAAGATGGGCCGTTCTCCTTTGAAGCCCTGCGCGTCCGACCAGGTCTGCCGAACATCCAGCCTGCTTCCAAGAACGATGAGGCAGTCGCACTCGGTAAGGGCGAGATTCGCCCATCGATTGCCGTAGCTTCCGATCATGCCGACGGTTGAGAGGGTCGGCGAAAGGCAAGACATCGCAGGCCATCAGCGAGTGGACCACGGGAATTTGAGAGACCTTCACGAAGTGCCGGAAAGCTGTCAACGCCTGACCTGAACGGATTCCGCCGCCCCGAGGATGAGGGGCTTCCTGGCCTTGAGGACTGCCTTCAAGGCATCTTCGGCAAAGCCGGTGCTCAAGCCTGTCCTGGCAGGGGCCGGCGGGAATGGACGCACGTCCGCGGTCACCTGGTCGCGCTGCACATCCATGGGAATATCGATGAGTACCGGCCCTCGCCGACCGGAGGTCGCGATGTGAAAGGCATCATCCAGGATCTGCGGCAGGTCTTCGGCCTCTTTCACGGAGAAGACCTGCCTGGTCACCGGGGCTGCCATCGTGGCGATATCGGTCTTCTGGAAGCCAAGCTGGCGAATGGCACGGTCTCCCTTCTGTTCATGCCGGTTGACCTGGCCGGTGATGAAGATCGCCGGGCTGGAGTCGAAGAAACAACTGCCGATTCCCGTAAGCAGGTTCGTGGCACCGGGACCGCTCGTAGCCATGGCGACGCTCGGCGTGTTGCCGTAAATGCGACCGGCGGCTTCAACCGCAAAGGCCGCGCCCTGCTCGTGGCGCATGCTCACGATAGGCGTCTTCCCCAGCAAATGGATGGAATCCACCATATCCGTGATCATGCCGCCGATAAGTTCAAAGACGGCCGGTATGTTGCGTGCATCGAGAGTTCTGGCGATGCATTCGGAGGCCTTCATGTGGCCCTGTATTCCGTCTTCGTCTCATCCGCAGTCACTAAGACGCTGGGACTTGTTAGAAGATATTCGAAGTTGAGGCGATCGAGTTCAACTGCATACGGACGCTTCTGTACCTGCGTATAGATGGCGCCGACGTAACGATGCTAATGGTCTTCAACGTTGCCTCGCAAGAGGATGCTCTGTAAAAGCAGCCCTGTAAAATCGATGAAGCGCTGTAACCTGCTCCTTGTTCGCGTAAGAGCTAAGGAAGTAGAACGCCGTTGAGAGCCTGGATGCTGTATAAACTACCTGCCATTATTGTGCAGCAGAAAGGGCCAAAGAGCAATCCTGAGTCTTCCCCGATCGCGGAGATGCCGGCCCGGGTTGTTCCGCCGCGAGGCGGCCTAGGCGCTGGCCGGCGTCGTGCCGTCACCGGCATGTGGCCTTCCGAGCAGCCGCAACAGCATATCGAATTGAAAGACCCATCCGCGTTGTGCTTATGGACGAAATGCCGCCGCCCCGAAGCATCGTGCGGAACCGGAATCATGCAACCTTCTCTAAGCGCGTGACTTTGTCGGCCTGAGGCTTGCCCTTGTCACCGTCGATGATGTCGAACTCAACGGGGTCGCCCTCCTTGAGTGACTTGTACCCGTCCGATTGAATTGAACTGAAATGCACAAACACGTCTGGACCGTCCGGGCGGCCGAGGAACCCGAAGCCTTTTGCATTGTTGAACCACTTCACTTCGCCTTTGAATCGAGCCATGTCGTCAACCCCTGGAGATAGTCCGACCATACCGCACATTGGAGTTCATGTATTTGTCGTATCGGACAGAGTGCATTATTAATGCAGCGAAAATGCATTTACGCACCCAGCTTTGTTCGCCAAATAACAGACCGCGTCCAGGTTATTGTCTACGATAATCGCAAGGAGTTCCTATGCCGCTGACAAAGCCCTGTCCGGGGCAGTTTGCCGAGATCGTTCAAGAGTTCTATCGGGACAATCCGTCCAGGGCCATGCAACAGGAATTTCCCTGCACTGCCTGTGGGCAGTCGGTTGGACTTACCGTAAAAAAGGGCGGCGTCGTACCCGCGGCCCATTGGCCGAGCGTCCCGAAGAGGCAGGAAGCGAAGCGAGGGTCCGCCAGATACAGCCGCGAGCATGCCGGCGCGCTCCAACCGCCGCGCTCTTCCTGATGATTCTACGTCCGCATACACGCTGTGTTCGACAGCGGACGGTGTTCCCTGACCGAAAGATGTAATGATGTCGCAGGCCCAGCGGCGTCGGCGCCAATCGATCGACGCTAAGTCTTACCCTGACCAAGTCGCACCCGTGCTCCTTCTTCAAACCAGAGATCGCCAAGGAGGAACTCCATGCAGGAACAGAGACCTACCCGTGTTTTTGTAGTTGACGATGAACGGACCATTGCCGAAACACTGGCCTTGATCCTCAGCAGGAATGGGTTCTCAGCAATTTTCTTTGTCGATCCAGTTGCGGCCCTTCAGGCGGCGCGGATTGATGCTCCCGATCTCGTGATCTCCGATGTCATGATGCCCCAGATGTCCGGGGTCGATTTAGCGATCCAAATAACCGGACAGCTTCCCGCCTGTAAAATCCTGCTGTTCTCCGGCCAGGCTGCCACGCTCGATCTGCTCCAGGAAGCCCGCGCGCAGGGACACGACTTTCATCTGCTTGCGAAGCCGGTGCATCCCAGCGATCTCCTCAAGAAAATGAGAGGACAAGACCTCCGTGTGGGGTATGAGGCCATCCCGGTGCATACCGCCGCCTGAATTCAGTGTCGCGTGCAAAGAGACGCAACAATCCTCAACGCCATCTCTCATCGGAACGATGCAGGTCTAATTCAGCTATAGTCCCGATCCAGGGGCTAGACACAGACTTGCTGAGAGAGGCGTCAGGTCCGCTGGTCAGCTCGCGTTGTCGTAATAAAACAATCCAGATAACGAAACGCCCAGGAGAGCTCTATGGAGTCATTATCTACAACACCAGCTTCCAATAAAGACACCGCTACGTCTGTTTCTCACTTTGGCCTGCTCGACGTTGCCATTCCAGACATGAGAAATTCATTGTTCAATCGATCGGTCCTGACGTCCGAGTTTCAAAGGAGGCGAGACAAGCTTGAGACCGAGGCCCGAGCCGAGAATCAGATGCGCGCGACCCTGCGCAGGGGTGTTGGCGTCGGGTTGACTGGAAGAGAAGAAACCTTGCAGAGAAGACAGGAACGCTGGCGTGGAGTGGAGCGCGTCGTACCTACCATGTTGCGAACGATGCGGACGAAGCTCGGGAAAACCGGGCTGAGGTAATGCGCTTCAACCAACAATTGGAAGCGGCGGAGAATGAAGCAAGGATCCTCAACGCGGACCAGGGGAAAGGGCAGGGCAGAGAGCGAGTTTCTCCAGTGCTCGCATCTGACTACGCGTTCGACGTCGTGACCTCCGTCATCAATATCGTCAGAGAACCGCTGGTAGTGCTCGATACCACGTTCAGATTGAAAGGCGCGAATCAGGCTTTTTACAGGACGTTCGCGCTAACCGAAGCTGAGAGTATTGGAAACCCGATGGATGACCTTGCGCAGGGTGCGTGGAAGATCCCGGCTCTCGACCACCTGCTGGTACAGGCGGCGCGCGACAAACGTGCTTATGAGGAATTGGAAGCTGAGGTGGATTTTCCTCACCTTGGACTTAGAACGCTCCGGTTCAATGTTCGGCGGGTCAGCGTCGGGGAGATGATTCTGGTTTCAATCAGAGACGTGACTCCGCGTCGGCGGACGGAAGTCGAACTGCAGCGTTTGCAGGACGAACTAAGGCAGGGCCAGAAGATGGAAGTAATTGGGCGGCTGGCCGGAGGTGTGGCTCACGATTTCAATAATATATTAACTGGAATATCGGGCTTCAGCGAAGTATTGTTGGATACTCTCGATCCGGAGAGTAAAAGCTTTCATTATGCGGCGGAGATAAGGAAGGCGAGCGAAAGGGCAGCGGCGCTCACTCATCAGCTGCTCGCTTTCAGCCGACGGCAGGTCTTACGTCCTCAGGTGATAAACCTCAATGCCATTGTGACTGATCTGCATAGCATGCTGGATCGCCTTATTGGAGAAAATATACAGCTTGCGGTTGATCTGGAAGAAAGTCCGGGATTTATCAGTGCAGATGCCGGGCAACTCAGTCAGGTGATTCTCAACCTCTGCCTCAATGCAAAGGATGCGATGCCGCAGGGTGGAACCATATCGATCAGGACGAGTAACACGACGAGCAGCGAAGACAGAATATCCGGTCGAAGCCTTCCCACCGGCAACTATGTGACCATTGCGATCACCGATTCGGGCGCGGGGATGGATGAGGCTACGCAGGAACACCTGTTTGAACCATTCTTTACGACGAAGCCTGAGGGGTCGGGTACCGGACTGGGCCTTGCTACTGTGATTGGCATCGTCAGGCAAAGCGGCGGCGAAATCCACTTTACAAGCACCCTGAACGTCGGAACTACGTTCTGGATAGACTTCCCCACGGTGGAGGCACCACAAGAGCCTGTGCCGGCGCAGGTACAGGTGCAGGCGCTCGGAGGAAAGGAAACTATCCTGCTGGTGGATGACGACGACCTGGTAAGAGAACTGGCGGAGATACTACTGCAGCAACTGGGATATACGGTTCTGACTGCGAATCGGCCGGCAGAAGCGCTTGCGCTCTGCAGGTCGTACGAGGGTCCTATCGACCTCATCCTTACAGACCTGGTGATGCCCGGAGGTATGGACGGCATCGACCTCGGAAGGCGTGCGGAAAGCATCCAGCCGGGGCTTCGGGTGATCGTTATGTCCGGGTACACGACCGATACTGTTATCGCTCGTGGCTATACCGATTGTGTCTCTATCCTGCAAAAGCCGTTCACGCAACAACAACTCGCCAACGAGATTAGGCGAGCCCTAGACACTCCTCTGGCAAAGGAAATGAACTGACGCATTTCTCGCCGAGCAGGAGCGTCAGGCCGCTTCCGGAACCACCAGGGGAGGGGAAGAGAACAGGGCTTCAACTCCCAGAATGGAAAGCGGCTTTGAGAGGACAAATCCCTGGGCGCCGTCGCAAAGAAGACCTTGCAGGCACCCCCACTGGAGTTCGGTCTCGACGCCCTCAGCGATGACGGTGGCGTCGATCGTATGAGCCATATGTACGATGGCGCCGTAGAGCGCTGCCTTGCGTATTTCCGTGCCCACGTCATCGAGAAGGGATTTGTCGATCTTGATTTCATCGATGGGAAGGCGTTGCAGGTAGGCCAGGGTAGAGTAACCGGTCCCGAAGTCGTCGACGGAAATCCGGACGCCTCTGAGTCGTACCCGTTCAAGGTGTACCACGGCCTTATCCTGTAGAAGCATGCTTTCCGTTACTTCCAGGCACAATGCCGAATTGGGAATCTCAGCCGAGGCGAGTGCATCCATGATCGTCTGTTCAAAATCCGATCGGAAGACCTGTTGGGCGGATACATTGACCGATATGGTGAGCTTACGATCGAAATGTTCGCGCCAATAATGGAGTTGCCGCGTCGCCTGCTGTAGTACCCAGTTTCCGATCGGTACGATCTGGCCGCTTTTTTCGGCCAGAGGAATAAATTCGCCCGGTGAGATCAGGCCATAGACAGGATGACGCCAGCGCACCAGGGCTTCCAGACCGAGCAACTGGCGGGTGTCGCATGCAAACTGGGGTTGATACTCGAGCAGGAGTTCTCCGCGCTCGACTGCATGGAAAAGGCCTTGTTCCAGGTGCAGTTGGCGGAGCACCTTTTCGTGGTGACGTTCTTCTACGACGCAAACTCGGTTACCCCCACTCTGTTTTGCAGAATACATCGCTGAGTCGGCCGCCCGGAGGGGATCAGTTCTGTCTTTTGTATCCACTCCGCTCACAGGAGCGACGCCGATACTCATCGTGGTGCGAAACGGCATTCCGTCAATCACGAAAGGTTCTTTGAACCCAAGAACGATCTTCTCCGCGAAGCTTTCTGCCTCCTCAATTCCCATGTCTTCGCAGAAAATGACAAATTCGTCTCCGCCAAGGCGTGCGATCAATCGCTTATCTTCAGCGAAGGAGCTCAGCCTTTCGCCGACCTGCCTCAGCAGTTCGTCTCCTACAATGTGGCCCAGCGAGTCGTTTACCGTTTTGAAGTCATCGAGGTCGAGAAAAAGGAGAGAAGCTGCGCTCTCGATTGCCATATTCTGCCAGACCATGAGTCGATCGAGAAAAACCCGGCGATTCGGCAGGTTGGTCAGAGGGTCATATCGGCTGAGTTGCGCGAGTTGAGCCTCGGTGCGTTGCAGGAGAGAACGCGTAATGATCCGCTGGACTCCGCGTGCCGCCTCAATCTCGCCTGGAAGCCAGGGAAGCGAACATCCGTGTTGTACCTGCTTCCAGGAAGCGAAAGACTTTCGTGGACTCATGCGCATCGAGCCCTCGGCGATTTCCTTGATCACGTCCGGTTTGCCACCCCAGTTTACGGTGCGGCTGACCTCTCCCCGAAACCATAGAACGCCGTCGTTGGGCTCATTGATGACCTGGATCATCAGAGCTCCGCTGGCAACCGAAGAAAGTCTTGCGAACTCGGGGAAAAGCGCTCCCACATTGTCGGACCATGAGACACCTTCATTCATCTTCGAGCGGATCGAGTACATGAGCGCCGCCGAATCGACAAGGTCCGGCGTCTCGCCGATCAGCCGCAACTGGCTGCCAAGCCTGACAAGCGCGCCGGTCGCTCCAACCAGTGCAAGACAGCCGGCGACATCTTCCGCGACGGCCGCCGAGATGGATTCGTTCCCTTCGATCGCGACGTCCAGCGCATCGAGAAGAGAGTTCTTCGTGATGCGCGCGGAGGACTCCTCGGCCTGGAGTGTTGTTCCAAGCAGCATTGAGATAAGCTGACCGAGTAAGTCGCACAAGGCACGTACTTCCGCGGGAGGAGTTTTCGAAGTCCGGTGATGACATAGCACCATTCCCCAAAGCTTATTGTTGTGGATGAGCGAGATACCCAGCGAAGCGCCGACACCCATGTTTTGCAGATATTCGATGTGAATGGGAGAGACGCTGCGAAGTCCACAGTAGGTCATATCGAGGGGCTCGCCGTTGGCCAGGTCCGGGTGGCCTACAACTCGGACTGGCGTGTACCCTACGTCAGCGATGGTTATCAGGCGCTGCAGGAGGAACAGCTTCCTGGCTTGCGCGGGTATGTCCGAGGCTGGATAGTGCAGGAAGAGAAATGGCTCCATGGAAGCATCTTTCTCTTCGGCGATCACCTCGCCATGGCCATCACCGTCGAAGCGGTAGACCATAACCCGGTCATAGCTGGTTAGCCGCCGAATCAACCTTGGAATGACATGGCATAAGCCGGCGAGCGTATTGGGACGGCGAAGCTCACGGATCGCCTTCTCAATCTGAGTCGACAGGATATCCCAATGCCGTTCTTTTCGGGCCAATTCCAATTCAACATACAGCAGGTCCCCGTTCTGGTGGGTAAAGACGTCGAAACGCGTCCCCAGGCGAATTGGGAAGGTAAAGGTGAGAATGTTGGTTGGGAAGTATTGTTCGTTTCCCATTGCTTCCACAATCGAGGACACCGCCTCCTGGCCCAGGATCTGCTGGAGTGTCTGCCCAAGAATCTTTGCCGGAGGTACTCCCAGTAGCTCTGTCGAGTTTTCGCTCGTATACAGAACGACAAAGTCGGAACGCCGGGCTGCAAGCAGCATTCCCTGCGGCTGGATGGAAGAGGGGATATGAATCGGTTCCCGGTCGCAGTTTGAGAGATCTACGGGTATGTCCGAGGAGATAAACTCAGGGTCTGGCAGCGTCATTGAATCCACTTTCTCGGTGATGCTCTGGGTGGCGAGAACCTGGTAGTCGGTCTGGCGCGCTGCGTGCGGCTGGTGCAAAGCCGTTCTCGGGTACCGGAGGAGAGAGCTTATGTCGCTTATGCGATGCGCAGATATATAGAACAGTTGTATGTGCTTAGGAAGGGATATCTATGAAGCTCAGTGCAGCAGGGGACGCCGCCCCGCTAAGCCTCATCGGCTTAGCCCATGACATGTGTGAATGGCTGGTCGCGCCGGAGCTACTTAAATCATCTACGGAGAATCTGTAGCTGCGAAGCGGCGTGGGCACTTTAAACTTAGAGCAGGAGCACTGGGATGGATGGAATTGTAATGGGCCTGAGGGAACTTGCGTTGGTGGTTGTTCTGGGCGCCGGAAGCATCGCCGCGGGGCAGACGCGCGAGGTCCGGGGCGATGTGACGAAGGTTGTCGGACCTCATACACACGTGCCGTTACGGGTCGTTGGGGCAGGGCGGGCTATGAAGGGCTGCGCGCCGACTGGCAGGAACAACTCGCCACGGTGCAGCGCGAGATCGGCTTCGACTACATTCGCATGCACGGCATTCTGCACGACGACATGGGTGTCTATCGCGAGGATAAGCACGGAATTCCGGAGTACAACTTCCAGT
>CAXTMK010000045.1:0-14267 GCA_964245315.1 uncultured Acidobacteriaceae bacterium
CGCAAACGCCGTCAACGGAAGCACGCCCCGGAACTGCTTCTCCACCGCCACATTCGCCTGAACGATCCGCCCGTGGAACAGCACCAGCACCGACTCCAGCACCTCGGCCACGGCCACCTCCGCGCGGTTCGTGCTCTGCCGGTGGAAGCGCAGCATGTGCGTCGTAATCTCCGAAACCCGCTGCAACTCGCTCTCAGCCGCCTGCACCCAGTTCTGCGACTGCGTGCTCAGCGCGGGGTCCGTCCCCAGCAGATACAGCAGATTCGTCACCGACTCCAGCGGATTGTTGATCTCGTGCGCGATCGAAGCCGCCATCCGGCCGGTCGCCGCCAGCTTCTCCGTCTGGCGCAGCTGCGCTTCGGTCTTCAGCCGGTCGGTGATGTCGCGGAAGAACGCCGCCACGCCGTCTTCGCTGGGAAACGCATGCACCTCGAACCATTTGTCCAATGGCTCCGGATAATACTCCTGGAATTCGACGCTCACGCCCTCGTGCATCGCCCGATGATATTGCGTCCAGAACTCCTTGCCCACAGCCTCCGGAAAGAGCTCCCAGATGTTCGATCCCAGTAAGTCTTTGCCCTGCGCAATCAGCGTCTGCGCGTGCCCGTTCAGGAACGTAAATCTCCACTCGCGATCCAGCAGAAACACCGCATCCGTGGTCGCCTCCAGCATCGCGGTCAGCCGCATCCCCTGCTGGCGGACGTGCTCGCTCTGCCGCCGCAGGTCGGAGACTGCCGTTTTCAGACGCTCGGTCTGGTGCAGCGCGGCCTCTTCAAGCGCCGGAATCAGCAGCCGCAGCGTCGCCATCTCGCTGCGCATCTGCTCGTCCTCATACTTCGTCTTCCATCCGGCCGCTCTCGTCCTCGTGACCTGTTCGATATCGGAGGTCCAGACAGGGCCGCGGGTAAACGGCAGCAGCGCCAGCTTCACCCCCAGAGCGATCGTTCGGAACAGGTCCGCCGTCTCGCGCGGAATCCGCACCCGCGAGAACATGATGACCGCGAACAGGTCTCCCGGTGGCAGCATCCCGCCGAAGCCGAGCACCGACCTGATGCCCTGCCGAAGGACAAACTCCTGCCCCGGAATGGCCTCCGAACCCTCAGCCTCTTCGACATGGAAGACGTTGAACGCATGCTGCTCCGCGTCCAGGACAATCTTCTGGCTTGGGTACAGCGCTGACTTGATTCCCAGGCCCATCTGGCGCAGCAGCGCCGCGATCATCGGAGCGCGTTCGACGAAGTCCTCGCTCTCGAGCGGGATCGCCGCATGTCCCGCCGAGGCGCGGCGATCGTTCCACTCCGGCCGCCTTCCAGCTGTCGCCAGCAGAGTCAGGCAAGGCATCTGGGGATCAATCTCCTCGCGCGCCAGAATGCCGCGCGCGATCTTATCCAGCTCCGGCGGCAACTGTCCGAACCTGTGCGTCTTGAAGCACCGCACCAGTGCGCAATTGCGCTCGCCCGTAGCCGAATCGACCAGCGACCGGTGCAGCGCCTGCACGATCGCCTCCGCCGCCTGCTCCATGCTGGCCGCGCTCGCGCTGACCTCGCGCACCGCCCTGCCGCACTCAATCATGTCGCTCAGATCGAAATGCGCCAGGTCAAAGCAGCGCGTACCGCTCACCGGTATCGGCAGAGCCGATTCCGTTGCGACAGACGTGCGCGCCAGCGGGTCGATGGACATGTAATTTCAATACGATGCAGATTTGACCATGGGTGCCCCATCCTCGCGACAGTTTTATCGTCGCAGGGTGGGGTATCGATTGCGGAAGCAAACGACCGTCTTCGCTCGAAGCCCACGCACTGCAAAAAGTGTCACAATCGCCCACCAATCTGGTGCCTGCCCGCGCTAACGTTGTTCTTCCAGATGAACCCGCCGCTGCCAACCCGCGTCGCCATCGCCACCATCCTCGGCTGCATCGGGATCCTGCTGCTCTCCGCATGCGGCTTCGGCGGTGCAAGCCGGCCTGCCGTTACCATCCTCCAAACGGAGGACTTCGTGATCTGGCAGACGGATGCTGCCGGAGGCCCGGACCACCTGCTCGGCACCGGCAGAATCAGCGGCTTCAGGCACATGGTCTTCGCCAGCGTAATCCTCTCCAACCCGGCGTGCCTCGCCGGGTCATATCAGCTCGAAAATGACCTTGACCCGCTCACCGGCAGGTCCAGCAACTTTCAGCTCGCCGCCCTCCAGCAGATGACCGCCAAGGGCTCGGCTCACCAAACCTCGGCGTACAACTGGGTGGCCGAATTCCCCCTGTTCTTCACGTTCTCACCGCCGTCCTGCGGCCCAACGCCCATCCACGCTGAAGCTCGCGGACCCGCAGACCTGCGCCACACATGGAAGCGCAACGTTGAAGTGGCGGCCCGGCCTGCCGTCCTCAGCGTCACCCTATACCAGACGCGCCCGACAGCCACTCAACCGGCCTTTCTTTGGGGCGCACTCTTCGTCAGCGAGCCCGGATGCAACAGCATCGCCTTTCTGTCGCCGATCATCCTGCCCTTAGCGAACCAGACCTCTTACACCTTCAGAATGCGGGACAGCTCCACCCTCTCTGTCGCGGGTCTCCCATTCACGCTCGATCCCGACCCGCCGCCGAACTCCACCCTGACCGCAACCTTCTCAGGCGGCCCATGCGATGGACAGGTCATCACCGCAACCCCCTGAAGTGAAAACGCACCCCATTCAACACGCAGCTTGCGATGAGTGGGATAAACCACACCACCATCCGCGTAAACTAACCGCAAGTGCCTCTATCCTCCCCCAATACCGCTCCCGCCGCCGAAGCCTCCGCGCCCTCCGTCACCTCCGGCTTCGCGCCTCTCCGCATTCCGCTCTTCCGCGACCGCTGGATCGCCTCCACCATCTCCTCTGTCGGCACCTGGATGCAGGACACCGCCGGCACCTGGCTGATGACCGTCCTCACCTCTTCGCCGCTGCTGATCGCGCTGATGCAGACGGCCGCGTCGCTGCCGGTGCTCATCCTCGGCCTGCTCGCCGGCGCCACGGCTGACATCTTCGACCGGCGCAAGCTGCTCATCTTCTGGCAGGCGTGGATGCTCGGCTCGGTCGCCGTGCTGGCGATCCTTACCTTCCTCGGCCACATCTCGCCGTGGGCGCTGCTCGCGTTTACCTGCCTGCTCAACATCGGCTCCGCCATGAACAACCCCGCCTGGCAGGCTATCGTCCCCGAACTGGTCCCGCGCGAGCTTATCCCCGACACCGTCTCGCTCAACGCCGCCTCCAACAACCTCGCGCGCGCCGTCGGCCCCGCGCTCGGCGGATTGATGGTTGCCGCCTTCTCGACCGCGCACTCCGGAGCGGGCAGCGTCTTCGCGCTCAATGCAATCTCCTTCGCCGGAGTCATCTGGGTCCTGGTCAACTGGAAACGCACGCCGCTGTTCAAATCCGCGCTGCCATCGGAGCGCATCGCCGGCTCCATCCGTGGCGGCCTGCGCTACGTCCGCTACTCGCCGCAGCTGCAATCCTCGTTGATCCGCGCCTTCGGCTACTGCTTCTTCGTCTCCGCCATCTGGTCGCTGCTCGCGGTCGTCGCGCGCAAGGATATGAAGGCCGGCCCGCTCGGCTACGGCATCCTCAACGGCTCACTCGGCCTGGGAGCCGTCATCGCTGCGACGCAATTGCCGCGAATTCGGAGGCGGTTTTCCGCCGACACGATCCTGCTCGTCGCGACCATCTACCAGGCTTTCACGCTGCTCGTCATGGCCTTCGTGCCGAACCCGTGGCTGCTCATCCCGGTGCTCGTCTTCTCCGGCTCCGCCTGGACCAGCAGCATGTCGAGCATCAACACCTCAGTGCAGCTGTCAGTCCCGCCCTGGATCACCGCCCGCGCTCTGGGCACCTACCTGATGACCTTCCAGGGCGGCATGGCGCTCGGCTCTATCCTCTGGGGCTTCGTCGCCGAGCACAGCAAAACGCCGTATGCCCTGGCCGCCGCGTCCGCCGGCCTGCTGGTCACGCTGCCGTTCCTGCACCGCTTCAAGATCCTGCAAGGCGCGGTGCCCGACTTCAGCCCCTACCAATTCAAGCGCCCGGCGCCCTCGCTGGTAGGCGTCGCGCCGACCCACGAAGCGGACCCCAACGAAGGCCCCGTCCGCATCTCCATCGAGTACCGCATTCCGCTTGACTGCTACGCCGACTTCACCCGTGCCATCCACGAGTTGCGCGGCGTCCGTCTCCGCGATGGCGCGCTGCGCTGGGGAGTCTTCCGCGATGCCGACGACCCCACCCACCTGAACGAGACCTTCCTGATGGAATCCTGGGTCGACTATCTCCGCTCCCGCGAGCGCACCACCGCCGCCGACACCGCCATCCGCGACCGCGTCTACGCCATCCACAAAGGCGACGCACCCCCGCGCGTAACCCACCAGATCTACGCCCGCGAACTGACGTAGAGCGATTCTCACTTACTGCAGTCGCTCGTTCCTTTTTGTTTGTCATTCCCGAAGCGAATCCGCGTCTCGGGTGGCGGCTACACCTGTAGGAAAACCGGTCGAATCGATGCGGGCGCCCCGACCTCGCGTGGCAGGGTGGGGTACCGTTGCGGAAGAAACGACCGTCTTCCTCCAGGCCAGCGACGAATGTCTAGCCGATGAGACATCGGAAGAAGAGACACGGGCAATAAAAACCCGTGTCCCTCCGTGCAGATCCGTGGTCGTTTTCCACCGCGTTAGAACGTACAGCTTGGCACGCTCCCCGGCGTGGAGAACGCCTGCGTCACGATGCCCGTTCCCGTTGGCGTCAGGCTCGAGCTATCAAGCGAGATGGTCGCATACTGCGAGGCGTTCGTCCCCGTATTCAGCGCATTCGCGTCCAGGCTGATATAGGCCAGGGCCGCATCGCTCCGCGCCGCCGCACTGTATCCGATGAACTCCGAGTACGCTCCCGAAATCGAGTTCGCCGCAACCACGCCATTCACGATCACATCCGTGAATATGGGACTGCCCACATTGTTCGTACAGGTGCCCGCGTAGTTCGTGTAGAACGTGATCAGGTGCTTGACTCCGCTGATGCAGGTATTTTGGTAAGTCACCTGCTGCACCGTCGTCTGGCATGCCGGATCCGACTTGATCACGATTGCGTTCGAGCTCGCGGAGAGATTCCCCTGGAAATCGCTCCCGTAAACGTAGTTGTTCTGGAACAGGATGTTCGACACCGTGTTGTAGTTGATGCTGCCGAGCGACAACCCGTGAGTGCCATACAGGCGGTTGTTCGACACCGTCACGTTCGAGTTCGCGGCCGAGTTCGTTTTGATGGCCACGCCGTCGTCGCCGGCTTCGATCGTCGAGTTGGTTACGGTCGCGTTCGTGAGGCTGTCCAGGTCGATACCGTCGGCGTTAGCGCGCGTCGCCGGCGTCAGAACGGTGATTCCCCAAACCGTGATGCCGTTACCGCCCTGGATATAGAGGTTGGGATAGAGCGACTGCTGCAGCGTCACGTTATAGGCCATGAAGTTGTTCGCGTTCACCGCCTCGACCAGCCTCGTCTTGCCGGTCAGCAGGTCGCCGCGACCGTCCACGGTTCCCTGCGAAGTGCCCGACCCACGTCCGGTCAGCGATGAGTTTGCCCCCGTGATGTAGATCAGGTACGACCCGCTCGAATACGTTGCGCCGCCGTAAAGCGTCACCCCCGAATCGATCGTCAACCCCTCACCCGTAACCGTAAGCAGCTCCGAGAAGAAAGCATTGTTCGAACCCGAAGCCGCCAATTCCACGCTGCCTCCGGTGTTCTGGCAGGCCGAGGAGCTGCGCGCCGCCTGGATGCGAGCCGTGTCGTCCGAAGCCGCAGTGGGTGGCGAAGAGCGTTGCGAACTCGTGTACTGCGCGTACACCGTCGCGCAGATGGCCGGATAGCTCGGCTGCGTCACCGTGCGCGTGTCGCCCGTGGCATAGGTCAGGACGGTAGGTGAGACCGTGACATTGGCGAAGCCGTACGCAGTCATCGCGACGGTACTCTGGGCGCTGATCGTCACCGGAGAAGATGGTGCGGTCGCAGGCGCCGTATAAACGCCCGCCGTTGAGATCGTTCCTTCCGCCGCGCTTCCGCCGGAGACCCCGTTCACCAGCCAGTTCACGGCTTGTGAACTGCCGGTGACTGTCGCCGTGTACTGTCCCGTCTGGCCGAGCAGAACGTTCGCCGGCCCGGCGACCGAAACCGTAACCGGAATCAGCGTGACGCTGGCCGAGCCCGCCGCAGTGCTGGATAGAACGCTGGTGGCTGAAATCGTGACCGTGCTGGAGGGCGCCGTAGCCGGAGGCGTATACAGCCCCGACGCGGAGATCGTGCCCGACAGCGTGCTGCCGCCGGCCGTACCATCCACGCTCCAGGTCACGTTCTGGTTCGACACGCCGGTGACCGCGGCCGTGTACTGCGCCGACTGTCCCGTGTACACGGACGAAGGCCCGGAAACAGTCACGCTGAGCGCCGAAATCGGCAGGCTCCAGCTCGCCGGGCAGGCGGTCAAGGTGGGCTGGTAGGGCGGCATAGCTGGAACCAGCCCATAAATCGCGCAGACGTTCAGCGTCGGGTTCTTGATGATGTTCAGCAGCGCCGCAATCACGTTACTGGGCTTCGAGCCGATCGTTACGGTCGCGCCTGTAAACAGGTTGCCGCAGGCGCTGCCGTCGCCCGCCACCCCGCCGGTCGAATTGATGCACCCGGAGATCGCGTCGCCCAGGGTCTGAATCTCAATGCTCGACGCGTAGGTGCTCGCGGGCAGGGTCGGTCCCGGAACCGCGCCGGTCGTCGTATTCGTGTATTCGTTCACCAATCCGAACGCGGTCGCGAGTTGCGTCGCATCGCTCGAACCGGAACCGATGGCCGCGTAGGATGTCATGTAATTGGCCAGCGCAGCCACGGAGCCAACCGTTGTCAGTTCGTTGACGAAGATGTTGGTCGAGGGGGTCAGGCTGCTGCACGGTCCCAGCGCGGCCATCATCGCAAGCGCCGCATTGTTCGTGCCTGCGGCCACACCCGGATTGCCGCCCTTGGCGACCAGGTACACATTCGCTCCCTGCGGGCAGGTGTAATCTCCCGTAAGCGTGAATGAGCCGGCCGGAAGCTGGTTGAAATTGTTGCCCGCGTTCCCATTCCCGTCGCTTGCGTTGCCGCTGCCGTCGCTGGTCGTAAGGGTAGCCGAAATCAGCGGTGTCGCCGTCGAGCCATCGCCTGTCGTGCCCGCCGCGTACAACTGCAGCGTGGCGCCCGTGACGGGCTGCTGACCTCCATGTACCGCGCCCGCGAGGGCAAACGTCTTCGCCGCAGCCGTCGTTGTGGGAGCTTTGGCGCAGCCGGCGGCCATCAACGATGCTGCCAGGGACAGTGTGACTGTGGACAACCAATGCCGCTCAAACGTGAATTCGCTTCTGCATTTCATGGGATTTGCCTTTACATCGTTCAGGAGTTGTCGCGCAAAACGTACAGCCCCGCGGTGGCCTATGTTGGAGAACCCATACAACCTACCCCATTGGTAGGACCATTGGCAATACCTTCCGCTGGAAAGCCTGCGAAAAACTCGAATGCTGCCAGCATCGGTAAATTCCGTTGACTCCACCCGTTCGCCACTTTATAATCTCTGCTTACCCCGCGATGGATACATAGATCAGCCTGGCTGACGCACTGCACTCTCTGTTCTCATCCAGGCGTCGGTGCATGGCATTCGTCGCAGTATCGGGCCCCTGGAAGATTGGAATAACAGGAGAGTCGAATCATGGCAGAGGTCCCATCAGCCGCCCGTCCTCGTAAAGTCGCCGTAGTTGCTGTACACGGCGTAGGAGTGCACCCTCCCGGCGAGAATCAGAACGACATGGCCGACCTGCTGCTTTCGCTGCCCGCCCGCGCGTACACCGCGCCGCGCGCCTATGAGCCCTTCCGCTCCGTCTCGCTCCAGATTCCCCTCGAACCTCTGCGCGCCAGGCCCTTCGACCCGCCCGGATCTCCCGAGTCCGCCGAGCCTGTGCCCCCGCCCTCGCTCGGCACCCGCATCAGGAACCTCTACCGCGAGCAGAGCGCCGACTTCGCGATGAAACGCCGCATTCACGCCGAAGCCAACGCCCGCGCGGAGATTCCCGCCGACCCGCTGGGCGATACCGGCCGCCGCTACACCCAGATGCTGCTCGAAAACTACGAAGGCGGAAGCGAGGTCGGCGGCAACAAATACTGCACCTCCCGCCTGGAAGGCCGGCGCACCGCTGACGGCACCCAGGTCCATATCTACGAGGTTCTGTGGGCCGACCTCGCCAAGCCGAACAACGGCATTCTGAAGTTCTTCCTTGGCCTGTTCCAGGTCCTGCTGCATCTCGCCAGCCTGAGCCGCACCGCCATCGACACCGGCTCCGCCGAGGGCACCTCGTTAATCTGGCGCAGATACCGGCAATGCCAGCGTTATGCCATCCGCCTGCTGCAGATCTTCGCGCCTCTGCTGCAGCTTCTCGTCGTGGTCGCCTGCGGAAGCTGCCTTAGCACCGCCGCGGACGCCACCCGCAACCACCGTTTCCTTCCGCTCGCCTATGGCGCATTCGCGGGCGTACTCTTCGGCCTGGTCGGCGTCGTCCGCTACAAGAACAAGATCGCCGTCGGCCCCTGGCTTTGGTCGGTGCTCACCATCCTGCCCGGCGTCATAGGCGTGGCAATCGCGGCGGGATTCATGTGGGCGCTTCACTGCGCCGGCTTCAGCCCGCCCGACCAGGCCAACATCACCTCCGCCATCGCGTTCTGGCTGCTGCCTGGCGTCGGACTCTTCTACTGGGTCCTCTCCAACTACGAGGATGTGCGCCAGGGCGCCGCCGCCACCGGAACCGTGCTGTTTCTGGCGGCCTTCACCTACTTTCTCGTCGTTCTCTACCTCGGCGAATGGAATGTCGCGCTGGCCGCCTTCTGGACCGCAAAGGTTGTTCTTGGCTATCTTCGCTTCTGCTGGTTCCTGATCATCGTCCTCGCCTTCGCCGCGCTCATCCTCGGCAGCATCGCCTGGCGCTCGGTGAAAGACCCGCCGCAGCGCGCCCGGGCCCGCGCCGCCGTCCGCACCAGCCGCTTCGCCTTCGCGCTGCCCTGCATCTCGTTTTCCCTCATCACGCTCGCCATCTGGGCCAGCCTGATCCACCTCTCCGATGGGCTGTCGAAAAACCCTGTTTTCCCGATCGATGTCATTAGGTCGCCCTTCCCGCAGCTGAATTCCTTCGAGGGTTCGCCTTGGCTGACCTGGATCCATACTCACTGGAAGACCTTTTCCCAGCACACCTATGCCTGGGGCGATGACGATCTCGGCCTGGGACAGCCCCTGCGCTCAGCCGGCGACTTCATCCCTACCGCGCTCGCCTGGTGCGTTGGCTACCAGCTTCCGTTTTCGCTGATCCTGGTCGCCCTCGCCGGATTTCTGCTCACGTGGTGGGCCTTGCCCAGCGCACTCACGGAGCGATTCCCTTTCCGCAACGACGCGAAGGACAAACAGCACGACGGCGAGGCTCCGCGCGACACCGATAACGCCACGTCCCTCCACATGGGAACCTGGCTCTCGCGCGGCATCGACTCCACCTCCGTCATCACCTTCCTGCTGTGGACCTCGATCTTCTTCGCGCCCGCCGCCTGGATCATCCTGCGCGACCTTGCCCCGAACCCCTCCGGCCTGCTCGACGCCCTCAACACGCTTCAGGCCTGGACCGTGCGTATCGTCTACTCCGAGGTCTTCGCCGCCGCGGTCCTGCTCGCCGGCGCCGCCCGCAGCGGAGGCCCAATCCTCGGCATCGTCCTCGACGTGGACACCTATCTGCGCGACACGCCGCGCGAGGCGCCGCCCCGTGCCCGCATCTTCGCGCGCGACAGCTCCACGCTCCGCTACCTCCCCACCTACCGCGACGCCGACGGCCAGGGCGACGACGAGATCGTCATCGTCGCCCACTCGCTGGGCGCGCTCATCTCCGGCGACATCCTGCACTTCCTGCAGTCGGACTACTCTCTCGAGCAACCCATCACGGTTCCCATCAAGCTCCTCACCATGGGAAATCCCACGCGCCAGCTGCTGAACCGCTTCTTTCCCTACCTCTACGACTGGGTCAAAGCCACGCCCGATAACGGCGCCTGCCCGCTGCCGTCGCCTCGTCTTACTGCACCCGACCCCATCCCCGACACGCTCCTGCCCATCCCCGCGCACATCGGCGTGAGGCAATGGGTCAGCGCCTACCGCAGCGGCGACTACGTCGGCCGTTCCCTGTGGCTCGACGAGTGGTACCTCCGCACCGCTCAGGACGCGTCGCCCCGCCACAACCCGCCGCTGGTAGTCGAGTCCCTCGACAAGACCCGCGCCGAGATGTGCATCGGCGCCGGAGCCCACACCCACTACATGGATGACACCGCTCCCGACATAGCCTGGATGCTCGACCGCCTTATCTGACAAGCTCGCTTCTAACTCGGTCTGTCGGCCGATAGCTCCATTTCGGATAATTCCCGAAAATCACTGCCATATTTTCGACATTTTCTGCATTATTTTCTTTTCTAACCATTCGGCTGGATGTATGGTTCTAGCAACCCCCGGAAATCCTAAAAGGAAGCACCCATGATTCAGCTTGCGAATCTTCCGCAAATCATTACCGCAATCGGCGCCCTCGGCACTGCCTCCTTCGGATTGGTCGACGCGACCAAAGCCTTCTGGGGCGGCGTCAACCGCATCGGCTTCGGCGGCATTACAAAGACCATCAAGGCCTTCACGCCTTCCGCTGCCGGAGCGATCAACGCGCTCCCGCAAAATCAGATATTGTGCACGCTGAAAGCCAACTGGTACAACGGAACCGACCTGGGCAGTCAGAAGGCCATCGCCAAATCGCTCATCAAACTCTTCCTGAATCCAGCCAATGCCCCGACCCTGGCTGCCGAAGCCGGCGTAGACCCGGTCGTGCTCGCCGCCGTCGCCACCAGCGTAGCCGGAGGCATCGCGCTCACCGCGCCTCAAACCGACGTCTACTCGCGCTTCGATCTCATCCTGACCGCGCGCCTGGACGAAACGTTCCAGCAGGCCGACCAGATATACCGCAATGGAACCCGTTTCTGCGCAGTCATCTTCTCGCTGATTCTCTCCGTGGTCGCCTGCTACATGCTGCTTGGTCCCGGAACGCAGCCGAACAAGCATCAGCTCGGTCTCGCTTTCCTGGTTGGTTTGCTGGCGGCGCCGCTCGCGCCCATCGCCAAAGACATCTCCACCGCTCTCGCAACGGCGGTCAACGCGCTCCAGTTAGTGAAGAAATAGGCGGAGACATGACTCAGTTTCTCGATGTACGCCTGAATGCGGTTGGCGGCAATCTGGCCGCGAGCGTGTCGATCAACCAGGGAAGCTTTGTCTTTGCCGCCGGCAAGCCGGTCGTCAGCTACTCCGGTCTTGCCCTGACCGACCTGCTCAAAGCCGTGGCCGGTGCGCATGTGCTGATCGGCACGCACGGCTTCAACGTGGACCGGGACGCCGGTGTTTCATCCCTCAGCAACTGGGAGTCTCTGCTGCAGATTCCTCAACCGTTCGCCTTCGTCGGCGTGCTTTGGCCCGGGGATTCCGTCTGGGCACACGGACTCGACTATCCCGACGAGCCGCGCATCGCCGACGGCGCCGGCCAGTTGCTCGCGCCTTTCATCGATACCTACTTCACCGAGGCCGCAAGCATCTCCTTCGCGTCGCACAGCCTCGGCGCGCGGGTTGTCCTGGAGACCGTCCTGCGGATGGAGTTCCCGGTCCGCCACGTCATCCTGATGGCGGGCGCAATCGACGACAATTGCCTGAACAGCAGCGAATTCAAGGCTGCCGCCGCCAAAGCCACGCAGATATCCGTCCTCGCCTCGAAGAAGGACGAGGTGCTGTCCGCGATATTTCCGCTGGGAAATTTCCTGGGCGGCATCCTTACGCAGGGCCATCCCTGGTGGCGCGCGGCGCTCGGCCATTGCGGCCCTGTAAATCCGCGGCCCGCCAACTTCCTGGGGCCGTACGAACTGCCCAACGCCTGGAACTACGGCCACCACAACTATCTGGAGGTCGACGCTCCTCCACCGGTTGCGATCACCCCGCCCGTGAACGTTCCGGGGGCGGGAACTCCGAAACCGGCAGGAGGCCAGCCCGGCTGGACGGAAGCCTTCTCCGCCGCCTTCGCCTCCACCCGCTTCGACTGATCGGCCGGAAGCGAGCGTCGGTCGCGAAACTAGCGTAGATTGAAGAATCCGCCATCCAGCGGATAATCCACTCCGGTAATAAATCCAGCCTCATCCGAGCAGAGAAATAACGCCAGATCCGCAACTTCCTGCGGCTTGCCCATCCTCCCGATCGGCTGCGCCGCCGACAGTTTCGCGAACATCTCGGCCTCGCGCCCCGCATAATTTTTCGCGAGGTAGCCATCCACAAATCCAGTATGCACCCGCGCCGGCGAGATGCAGTTGCAGCGAATCTTCTGCGCCAGAAAATCGCGCGCGATCGACAGAGTCATCGCCAGCACCGCGCCCTTGCTCATCGAGTAGCTGAACCGGTCGGCCAATCCGCTCGTCGCCGCAATCGAGGCCATGTTCAGGATTACCCCGCCGCCCTGCTCCGCCATCCCGCCCACCACTGCGCGCGAGCAGTTGTACACGCTCTTCACGTTCACGTAGAAGACCTTGTCGAAGTCCGCATCGGTCGTGGTCACCACCGTCCCGATGCCTGCAATACCCGCGTTATTCACCAGGATATCGACCCGCCCAAGGCCGGTAAACACGCGATCCACCTCAGCCTGATCGGCCACATTGCACCTATGCGCCTCGGCATCGGCAAGCGCCTCGGCGGACTCTGCCGCGGCCTCGCCGTTCAGGTCGACTATGTGCACCTTCGCGCCCGCCTCGCTGAACGCCGCCGCAATTGCCAGCCCGATTCCCGTCGCCGCGCCCGTTACCACAGCGGTCTTTCCATCCAGCCGAAACTTCATCCGAAACGCCTCCTGAGACGCTAACTATACAATGATCCGAATGCAATTCGCCCCCATCTCCGAAGCCGATCTGGTTACCGCCGCGACTTCCGCGCATCCGCCAAGACCCAAATCTCCGCGTCCCATCGTCACCATCGGCGCCGGCGGAATCGTCCGCGCCGCGCACCTGCCGGCGTACGCGAAAGCCGGATTCCCGGTCGTCGCTGTCTCCGATCCCGCACCCGGAAAGGCCGCCGAACTGGCGCGAGACTTCAACATCGCTCGCAGCTTCGACAGCATCTCCGAAGCCATCGCCTTCGCGCCCTCGGACGCCGTCTTCGACGTAGCCGTGCCCGCATCGCAACTGCTCAACACTCTGCCGCTGCTGCCCGCCGGCGCGACCGTGCTGATGCAGAAGCCTATGGGCGAGACCCTCGCCGAAGCTCGCGCCATCCGCGACCTCTGCCGCTCGCGCTCGCTGCTCGCCGCGGTTAACTTCTCGCTGCGCTACTCGCCCAACAATCTCGGCGCGGTCGCGCTCTTCAACCGCGGCTATCTGGGCGAACTCCACGACCTCGAGATCCAGACCCGCACCTACACGCCCTGGCAGCTCTGGAGCTTCCTTGCGACCGCGCCGCGGCTCGAAATTCTCTACCACTCCATCCACTACCTCGATCTGGGGCGGTCCTGGTTCGGCAACCCACAGGGCGTCTACTGCAAGACCGTCCGCAACCCGCAGACGCCGCAACTCGCACCCACAAAGTCGACCATCATCCTCGACTACGGCGACGACACACGCGTGCTCGTAACCGCCACCCACGGCCACGACTTCGGCGACCGCTACCAACACAGTTTCGCCCAGTGGGAAGGCACCGGCGGCGCGGCCCGCATCACGCTCGGCCTCAACCTCGACTACCCGCGCGGCAAGCCCGACACGCTCGAGTACGCCCACCGTGGCGACCCGGCTAAACTCTGGCACAACCTGCCCGTGCTCGGCGAAAACTTTCCCGACGCCTTCATCGGCTCCATGGGCGCGCTGCAGGCCTTCGCCGAAGGCTCCGCGCCCACGCTGCCCTCGCATTTCGAAGACGCCTTCCACACCATGGCGCTGGTGGAGGCCTGCTACCTCTCCAGCGAACGCGCCGCCGAACCACTGTCCTTAGACTAACGGAGACACCTATGCGCCTTGCCACTGTCCTGCTCAACGGCAACCCCACGCCCGGCCTGCTCGCACGCGATCACCGGAGCGTCTACCCTCTGCGTGGATTCGACGACACGCTCGACTTCCTCAGCGCCGGCCCCGATGCCTGGGATATCGATCCCGAGGACCTCAACGACCCCTCGCGC
>CAXTMK010000045.1:14277-31601 GCA_964245315.1 uncultured Acidobacteriaceae bacterium
ACTTCCAGCGCATCCTCGCCCCCATCGCGAACCCGCCCAAGCTCATCTGCATCGGCCTCAACTACCGTGACCACGCGCTTGAATCGAACATGGAGCTGCCGAAGACGCCCGTCGTCTTCACCAAGTTCTCAAACTCCATCATCGGCCCGGGCGACACCGTCGTGCTGCCCAAAGCCTCCACCCAGCCCGACTACGAGGCCGAGCTCGCCATCGTCATCGGCGTCGGAGGACGCAACATTCCAGCCGCCGCGTGGAAGAAACACGTCTTCGGCTGCACCATCATCAACGACATCAGCGCCCGCGACATCCAGCTGGCCACATCGCAGTGGTCGCTTGGCAAAAGCTTCGATACCTTCTGCCCCATGGGCCCGGCCATCGTCTCGCTGGACACCCTCGGCGACCCGCACAAGCTCGACATCAAGCTCGACATCAATGGAGAATACCTGCAGGATTCGAACACCGACGCACTCGTCTTCAAGACCGGCGAACTCATCGCCTATCTGTCGAGCATCATGACGCTCACGCCCGGCGATATCATCTCCACCGGAACACCCGCCGGAGTAGGCCTCGGCCGCAACCCGAAGCGCTGGATAAAGCCTGGCGAAACCATGACCGTCGAGATAGAAGGGATCGGCAAACTGGCCAACCCGGTGAAAGCCGAGTAAGTCGCCTCAATCAGCCACAGCGGTAGCGCGCTACAATAGAGATGCGAGCCCTCGCATCGCCGTGTCCGCTCCGGCCCCGCACAATGCCCATCGGAAAACTGACCATCGAGCTTTCAATCCCGCATGCGCAGTCGCTGAAAGACCGCCGCCAGGTCGTCCGCTCGCTGAAGGACAAGCTGCGCCACGCCTTTAACCTCTCGGTCGCCGAGATGAACGAGGGCGGCACCATCTGGAACCAGGCCACCGTGGAGGTCGCTGTCGTCTCCAGCAGCACGCAGTCGCTCGCTCAACACCTGGAGTCAATCGACCGCGCCGCGCATCGTATCTCCACCTCGCTGTCGGCCGAGATCGCCGACTCCTACGCAGAGATCCTGAACGATTAGAACGGAACCACATTATGCCCGTACAACGCGCCAGAACCTACCACCGCAACCGCGTCGCCCACTCGTTCTCCGAAGAGATCGGAGCCATGCTCGAAGGCGAACTCTCCGACCCACGCATCTTCCCGTCGGTCGTCACCGAGGTCGTACTCGCGCCCGGCGGCAAATCCGCGCGCGTCTTCGTCGCAGTGCACGGCGGCCCCGAAGAAGAAGACTCGACCCTCGCCGCGCTCACGCAGGCCCGCGGCTTCATTCGTGCGCAGATTCGCGACCGCATGGGTGTCCGCCACATCCCCGAGCTCTCCTTCGCGATCGACCGCTCCGAAAAGATGACCGGCCGCATGGACGAGCTGCTCGGCCGGCAGCGCAAGCGTGACGCCAAGCGCGACGCCGCGCCGGCTCCCGCCGAAATACCTCAACCTAACTAAGTGGCTCGTCTTTCGGGATTGCGTGGGGCTTCAGCCCCACGAGTAGCCACAGGATTCGAGGGGGGCTTTAGCCCCGGGCCGCGCCAGGAAGAATGCCCGCCCAGCCGCGACTCTGTTAGCCTAGTCTCGCCTGTCTGTGTCGCTCAACCTCGCTTCGTGACCGACCTTACCCAACCCGCTCCCGCCGCCTCACCGCAGCCTGCAGCGGTTCCATCCGCCATTCCCAGCAGACTTCCGCCAAGCGACCCCCGTAATGGCCCCATTCAGTGGGTGATGGCCTGGCTGCGCGGACCCACCTTCGCCTCGCCCTGGGAGTTCATCATCCTGTGCGCCATCGGCGGCTTCCTGCTGCTCTATGGCCTCGCGCCCGTGGTCGGCGGAGACCAGCTCGGCCTCGTAGGCGCGGACGAGCCCCGCTACGCCCAGATCGCACGCGAGATGCTCGCGGTCCACGACGAGGCCTGCGATTCCGTGCACGCCAACCTGGTGCCGCGCAGCTATCATCGGGTCGATCTGCAAAACTCGTTGCATTGCCTGCTCTCCGGCACTGTAACGCCCATCCTGAATGGCAAACCGTGGCTCGAAAAGCCGGCGCTCTACTACTGGCGGGCGATGGGCTTCTTCCGCGAGTTCGGCGTCTCCGACTGGAGCGCGCGGCTGCCCTCCACCTCCGGCGCCGGCTTCCTGGTCGTGCTCATCTTCCTGCACATGCGGCGCTTCCGGCCCGGCGGTCACCTCGATGCGGCGCTCATCACCATATCCTCCATCGCCATCTTCGCCTTCGCTCGCGGAGCGTCGACCGACATGCAGCTGGCCGCGCCCTTCTGCATCGGCATGCTGGGCTGGTACGCGTGGTATGAGACCGGGAAGAAGTTCTGGCTCTTCGACCTGTACTTCTTTGGCGCCGCCGCCACGCTCGCCAAGGGTCCCGTAGCGCCTTTCCTCGCACTCAGCATCATCTTCCTCTTCATCGCGCTGCGCAGGGAGTGGAGCCTCTTCCGCCGGACGATCTGGCTGCCCGGCGTAATCCTTTATCTGGTGATGGTGCTGCCCTGGTACATTGCCGTGCAGCGCCGCAACCCAACCTTCCTCCGCTTCTTCCTCATTGAGCAGAACGTCCAGCGCTTCGCCACCGACCGCTACCAACACCATCAGCGGATGTACTACTACCTGGTCGTCCTCATCCTCGGCCTCATCCCCTGGACCATCCTCGCCATGCGCGCCCTGGTCGACGCCATCCAACTTTCGTTTGCGGAATGGAAGGTGCGCCGCAGGCCCATCCCCTACCTCGGCCACTCCCGTGCCGGCGACGCCTTCCCCGAGTTTCTGGTGCTGTGGGCGCTCTTCCCGATCCTCTTCTTCTCGTTCTCCGGCTCGAAGCTGCCCGGCTATATCCTTCCATCGCTGCCTCCGCTCACCATTCTCACCGGCGATTATCTCTACCGCACCCGGCGCACCGGGCTGAAGCCGTGGCTGCTTTGGTCTCACGCCTTCGTCTGCGCCATCATGGTCTTCGTGCTGGTGCTGGCCCCGCAGCACATGCAGTACGACACCATCGTGCCGTCGCGGCAATGGCTGGTAATCGCCGCCTTATCGGGCATCGTCACGCTGCTGCTGGTCGCGGCCGTCGTCCGTCGCTGGGGCATCGCTCAGGTGCGCAACATAACCCTGGTGCCGGTGTGCGCGATGCTGGTCTTTCTGCTCGGCTTCCACGGTCGCGAGCTGGATCTGAACTACTCCGCGCGTCCGCTGGCACAGGAGCTCGCTGCGCAGGCGCCCGACGAGCGGACCGTCGCGCTGCTCGGGGTGCGCCGCGACGTCGACTACGGCCTGTCGTTCTACCGCAACCAACCCATGCTGCACTATGACAATGCGCAGGAGGGCGTGCCGCCGGGCGAACACATCCTGATCGCCAACACGCACGAAGAAGCTGAGGTGCAACGCTATCTGGAAGGCCGCATCTACGAGCCGCTCTTCCTGTATGAGACGCAGGGGCTGGCCGCCTATAAGGTCTATGCGAAGGAGCCTGGACCCTTACTGCAGCACGATCCGCACTACTCGGCTGTCCCTCCTATGCCCCACCTTCGCGACGGTGGCATCGTCGCTAAGGTGGGCACCGGCGAAGCTGATCTTTCCAGAGCCTCCCACCTGTCACCGCATCCAAAGCATGGGCTAATCCGGTAAGCTGGAACAAGGAGGACGCAGAATGCCAGTGCAGGCGACCCAACCTGATTTCATGACACTCTACCGGCGCGCCTTCGAAGACTATAAAAGTCTCGCTCTTTGGAACATTCGTTATCTGGAGAATCCAGGCCCGGAGTACGCGCTGGTTATCGCTCGAGCCCTGCGCGTGGAGGGAAACATGCAGGCGCGGTTTCTCGCCGAAGAGATCGAAGAGGCCTGCCGTGCCGCTGTCTAATCTCCAGACGGAGATACTGCGCACGCTCGCCGCACAGCGCAAGCCTGAAAGTTACGTCGCCGGCTCAACTCCTGTCAATCGCAATGCTGCCCGTTCTTCGGGCGATATTGACGTTTTTTCACGACAACGAAGACAGCCTGGCAGCCTCCGCGCTCGCGGACGCTCAAACGTTAGTTGAGGCCGGTACAGCGTGAGTTGGCTGCGCCAGTTGCCAATGATCCACACGGCCTACATCAGGCGCGACGAGGCGCAAACGCGGCTCGAGTGGGTCGCGGACAGCGACTATCGTTTTTTCCCCACCATGCCGGACGAGCTGTTCGGCTATATCCTGCATCCCGTCAATCTCGCCATCAACAACTACCAGACTCACGCAGGCCAATGCCGCGGCCAGTGGCCCACCAATCCTGAAATAACGAACGCAATGTTCGAACGATACGAAGAGAGGTAAGGAATCCATAGTCGTGGCTTGACAACGAACGACAAAGAACGAACAACTAACAGTTGTTCTTTATGACATCCCCGCAACAACTCGAAGTTCTCGATCTCCGCCATTTCAGCGCGAAGCAGTTGCGCCCGCTGCTCGATCAGGCCGCGACCGCGTGGCAGCGGCGCCTGCGCTGGGACTATCGCAGCTCCACCGATCTGCTGCTGCAATATCTCGACTCGCGCATCCTGCCCGGCTTCGTCGCGCTCGACCGCGGACGCGTCTGCGGCTACACCTTCTGCGTCTACGAAGGGCACAAAGCGGTCATCGGCGATCTCTTCGCAGCGATCGAAAATCCCGCGCCACTGGCCGTCTGCCACTCGCTGGCCGGCCACCTGCTCGAAACGCTGGACGCTTCGCCCGACATCGACCGCATCGAGGCGCAGCTGCTGCTCTTCGACAGCGGCGTCCTGACGCCCATGTTCGCCCACCTGTATCCCAACAGCACGGCTCTTAAGGTGTTTCCGCGGCTGTTCCTCGAGTACAACCTCCTGCCTCCGCTGCCCGTCGCCCGCATCCCCACGGATCTCGAATTCTGCGCCTGGCATGCCAACTTCTACCAGCCCACCGCCGAGCTCATCCTCGCCGCCTACGCCGGCCACGTCGACTCTACCATCAACGATCAGTACCGTTCGCTCTCCGGCTCGCTGCGCTTCCTGCACAACATCGTGCGCTTTCCCGGCTGCGGCGTCTTCGATCCCAAGTCGTCCTGGGTGCTGCGCGACCGCTACACCAACGCCCTCGCCGCAGTCGTTCTGTGCTCCCGCGTCGCGCCGGAGGTAGCCCATGTCACGCAGTTATGCGTAGCGCCCGCCTTCCGCGGCCGCCGCCTGGGCAAGGCGATCCTCGATGCCTGCATGCAGTTCATGCCCTCGCGCCGCTACCGCGCCCTCACCCTCACGGTCAGCGAAGCCAACACCGCCGCGGTGAACCTCTACACCGCCGCCGGCTTCATCACGCGCCACCGCTTCGACGCTCTGGTGCTGGACAAGAAGCCCCACCGTCTGCGCCTTATCCAGCGGGCAGGCCTACCAGCTCAGGACGATGAGGTCGACCGCCTGCCGGGGTAAGCTGAACGTGAGTTTTAGCGGGCGGGGCATCTCTCCCGCGATCGCGCGACCGTCAAGCAATTCCAAGCCCGACCTGGCCCTGAGCGTGGCAAGTTGGTCGGCGGTGGGGCTTTGCGGGCTCCCCATGGCAAGCCACGCGGAGTAGGCGTTGGAATGTTCGCGGTCCATCCGAAAATGTCTTATATCCAGCCTTGTCGAGCGGATATTCAAGACCTGGAGCGCGACTTCGGCAGCCGGTGATGCAACGTCCTCGTCATGGTAGTTCCACAGCAGCACAGCGACAGAATGGTCTCCGCGAGTGGCGATTCCACTGATGTCCGGCGCGCCGGTCACGCTGCTCTTCGCGATCGCATCCACCGGCAAGGCGCCGTTGCTGGTGAGCGAAACCAGCGAACCCGACAGCTTGCCGAACATGCGAAACACATTCAGCACCGGCTTATCGATTCCATTCGAAGCCAGATCGCGGAATCCGGCGAAGTACGGCTGATTCTCGAACTCGAACGCCCAAGTGACTGCGCCTTCGAGGTTGACGCCATGAATCCGCGCCAGCTCAGCCGAGCGCGCCAGCATCTCCGCGACGGACACTCCGTAGAGCGGCCCATTGCGATAGCCGTTTTGCGGCCCCTGGCAAGCCGCGCAGCCTTCGGGGTCGGTTTCGGTCAGGATGATGGGCGTGTTGCGATACTCGGGAAAGCTGGCGATGGTCTCCATGCCGCGTTCGGTGAGCGACAGCTGGCGCCCGAGGTTCATCGTCACGTGTCCGGCGGCGAAGTTCGGCGAACCTTTGGGGTGATAGCTGATAAAGTCCAGTGGCGCGCCCAGCTTGTTGGTGTCAGCGTTGGTTCCACGCAGACAATGCTCCAGAAACAGCTGCAGGAAGTGCTTGTTATCGCCGCCGCCTGTGACGCCCGGCCCGCCGACGGTGGCATGCGGAACCACCTGGCGTATCGCCCCGGTAGTGATGTCGTAGAGCTTCTCGTACTCCTCGACCGTGCCATGGAAGTAGTCAATGTCGGGCTCGTTCCACACCTCCCACTTCCAGTTATCGACTGCCGCTCCGTAGCGCTGATACAGGTGCGTCGCGTAAGCCACTATCAGCGCGCGCCATTTCGCATAATCTTTCGGCGGATACGACCAGCCGGTGAAGATATCGCCCTTGGGAAACTGGTGCCGATACGGCTCCGGATGCGGCGACAGCGCCTCCGGCATGAAGCCGATCTCGACCATCGGGCGCACATGGGTGGATTGCAGATTATCGAAGAGGCGGTCGGTGATGGTCCAGTCGTAGACCGGCTTGCCGCTCGCGTCTTCGGTGTAGACGTCAGTCGAGCCCCACTTCAGCGAGCCCGCGCCATCGCCCGTGGTGAGCAGGTTGTGCGGACGAAAATAGACCGGCACGCCGGGTTCGATCGCGCTGAGTTCGCGCAGCAGCTTCGTACCGTTGGGTGCATAGCTATAGTTAGGCTCGTCGGCACCGAAGTTGTTCCAGATAGGCTTGTATGGGCCGATCACCTTGCCGGCATCGACCGTAATCTGAATGGGCGTTTGCGCCAGGGCGCAGGATGCTATGACGACAAACAGGCTCGCAACGAGGGAACGCAGGCTGGACAGCATGATCTGTTCTAACAGATCACGGAACAGGAAGTGTTCCATATTGCTCACGTTTCGCCGCTTGCGAAGAGTAGGCTCTCAGCAGGCGCGAACGGGGACGAGCACGAATGAACCAGGCGATCGCGTTGGTGCAGCAGCAACTGAAGAATGCGGAACTGCCCTGGCAGGCGCTGCTGGACTCCGCGGGCGAGGGCATCTGGGGCGTGGACCTGGACGGCGATTGCACGTTCGTCAACCGCGCCGCGCTGCTGATGATCGGCTTCAGCTCCGAAGAACTCGTCGGCCATAACATGCACGACATGGTGCATCACCACTATCCTGACGGCTCCCATTACCCAAAAGACCAGTGTGTCATCAACGACGTCTTCTGGAACAAGCAGCCGTTTGCCAACCGCATCGACCACATGTTTCGCAAGGACGGCAGCATGTTCTGGGCGGAGATGTCGGCACAGCCCATCTGCGTGGGGAACGATGTTCGTGGCGCAGTCATCACCTTTCGCGACATTACGCAGTCGCGCCTGACGGAAGAGGCTCTACGGCGCAACGAGAAGCTGGCGGCGGTCGGCCAGCTTGCCAGCTCCATCGCGCACGAGATCAACAATCCCCTCGAAGCCGTCATCAACCTGCTGTACCTGGTGCGAACGACGGACACGCTCGAAGAGGTGCGCACCTACGCGATGCTCGCCGAAACCGAGCTTGCCCGGATGGCCGATATCACGCTGCAGACGCTGCGCTTCCATCGCCAGCAGACGAACGCGGCGCCGGTGGATTTGAACGAGACCATCCCCGCGGTGCTGCGGCTGTATGCGTCGCGGCTGATGTCGCGCAGGATCGTGCTGCAGCAGCGGCTGCGGCCCGCGCTGCCGGCGATGCTGCTCGAAGGCGATATTCGGCAGGTGCTGAACAACCTCATTCGCAACGCCTATGACGCCATGCCCGAGGGCGGCCAGCTGCATGTGCGGCTGCAGCCGGCAAGCTCCATGTCGACCGGAGAGGCCGGCGTGCGCATCACGCTCGCCGACACCGGCAGCGGCTTTCTCGACCGCATGCGCAAACATCTATTCGAGCCCTTCCATACCAGCAAGGATGTGACGGGCACCGGCCTTGGCCTGTGGATCTCGAAAGGCATCATGGACAAGCATCGCGGCAGCATCCGCATGCGCAGCCGGCTGGAAGACGACCGCGGCGGCAGCCACGGCACTGTCTTCACGCTGTGGCTGCCAATTGTGGCTGAGAGTTAGCTATGGCGATAAAACACGGTCGAATTTGCCTGGTCGATCGTAGTCATGACAATAGTTTGAATGCTCACATGTGCGGGCCGCGTCGCTGCCCAGATGATGGCGTCGGCAATGTCCTCCGGCTGCAGCGGCGTGATGTCCCGGTAGACCTTCGCGGCGCGCTCCTGATCGCCGCGAAAGCGGACGCTGGAGAACTCCGTCTCGACCATTCCTGGATCGACCGACGTAACCCGCACCGGCGTGCCGATCAGGTCGATGCGCAGCCCCTCGCTGATGGCCTTTTCGGCGGCCTTGGTCGCGCAGTAGACCGCGCCGTTCGCGTACGTCTGGTGGCCGGCGGTCGAGCCCATGTTGATGACGTGCCCGCGGCCCCGAGCCAGCATGCCCGGTACGACAGCGCGCGTGCAGTACAGCAGACCCTTCACGTTGGTGTCGATCATCTCCTCCCAGTTCTGCGGGTCGTCGTCCTGCAGCTTCACCAGGCCGCGGCTCAGGCCGGCGTTGTTGACAAGGATGTCGATATCGCGCCACTCATGGGGCAGGTTTGCGAGCGTCTCGTTTACCGCAAGCGAGTCCTGCACATCGAGCCGGAAGGTGAATACGTCAGGGTCAGCAGGAAGCGCCGAAAGCTCGCGCGCCAGTTCGGTCAGGCGGTCGATGCGGCGCGCGCAGAGCAGCAGCCTGGCGCCTTGTTCGGCGAAGGCCTTGGCGGTGGCGCGGCCGATGCCGGAGCTTGCGCCGGTGATAAGGACAATTTTGTCGCGGAGAGAGATCATGCCACCTCAGATGTTGCAAACCCGATTGTCGGTTGATGCTCGCCGATATTTACGTCTGCGAAGACATCGGCGATGGCCTGCTCGCTCAACCCTTGCTTCCGGAGACTGTCGGCGAGGCGCTGCACCGGAGTTCCCTGCAGTCGCTCTATATCGAGGCGCATGCCATGGCCGACGTAAGCACGTACCAAAGCCTCGAAGCGGGAGAAGCCGCGCAGGGTTGCGATCTCTTTCAGGTCTTCGATCACATCGTCAGGCATGGCGATGGTGACCGGGGTATTGTGTTCTTCTCTGAGCCTTCTAATGTTCAATCTTTCACGTACTGTTCTCATGCCTTCTCCTTTCCCTGATGTCGGCGGTTCTGGCCGAAATAATCCGTATCATTCGGTCATCGCGTTCAATGCTGACGACGTAAAGCAGGTTTTGCGCAAAGGTTTGACCGACTACCGCTTCCCTCGTCTCGTCCGGAACAGACGCATCCAGAAATTCGACGAACACATCAAGGAAGACCTCAGCCGCTGTTTCAAATGATATTCCGTGTCTGCTCAGATTCGAAGCGGCTTTGTCCGAGTCCCAGACGAAGTGTTCGGCCCCAAGTTGGAAGTAAACGTCCACAGTTTCCAGTGTAGACGCACAAGGGGCCACCCTCGCAGATGGCCCATCGCACTATACTTCTTAGTTTATTGCTGGAGGTTGTTGGAACCCGGCGCGCTCTGCCTGACGCCGATCGCGTCACCCGAAACTACCAGGTTGACACGGCGGTTCTGGGCCCGTCCCGCGGCAGTCGAGTTATCTGCAACCGGATCAGCCTTGCCGTAACCCGCCGACGTAATGCTGTCCTGAGGAACGCCCTGTTTGACCAGGAAGTCCATCGTTGTACTGGCGCGGTTGTCGGAGAGCTTTTGATTCAGCTCGTCGGAGCCGGTCGAGTCGGTATAACCCTCCACCTGGACCTTCAGCCCAGGGTAGGACTGCATAATGCCTGCGATGCGCGCAAGCGAGACCTGCGTGCCGGGCTTCAGCGTGTATTTGCCGGTATCGAAGAGCACGTCCGACAGGTTGACCACCAGGCCGCGGGGCGTTTCCGTCGTCTGCAGCACGTCGTTCAGTTGGGCCCGCAGCTTCTCACGCATGGCTTCCGCACTGGCGGCGCGACGATTCGCGTCCGCGGCGCTGGCGTTTGCTGCAGCTTCGCGGGCGCGAGCCTCGGCAGCCGAGGCATCAGCCGTGGACTTGGCGAGCAAAGCCTGCTGTTTGGCCATCTCTGCCTGCTGCGCGGCCAGACGATCGCGTTCCGCCTGCAACTCAGCCTGCTGAGCCTGGGCGGCCGACTGCTGAGCCTGTGCCGCAGATGCGGCTGCCTGCGCCTGTGCCGCACTGCGAGCGTCCTCTGCGTTGCGCTGCCGCTCGGCCGCTTCCTTCCGCAGCGTGTCGATGCGGGCGTCTTCAGCCGCCTGCACCGCCTCGCGGGCGAAGGTGATCTCCATATGTTTGTCGGGATGCTTCCCGGCATCGATGTCCGACGCATTCTTCAGGTCCAATTGAGCCTTGGCCCAAATGTCGCCCGAATACTTCTCCGCGCCGGCGTTCTGCGCGATACGCAGCGCGTTGTAGGCCTCGTAGAGCTCGAGTGGCGACTTCTCGTCACGGGTAATTGGGTGCGATATGGTGTGCGCGCCGTTGTTCGCCTCGGAGTAGACGCCCCGCGGCATCAGCGTCGCATGCGCCGTCACCTTCTCGGTCACGCCGTTGGTGGTGTCGTTGACGATGACATTCTTCAATACGACTACATCGGAGGGCGTCGAGACGGAGAAGTACGGTTCAGCCGTGACGATCAGGCCGAACGACTGAAGTGACGTGGTCGCGGTAATCTTGTTGCTGGTTCCGGCCGGCAGCACCTCGCCCAGATTCGCGGGCCGACCGTCGGGCGTGATCGCCCACAGCACATAGGTAAGGTACTCCGGGCCGAAGCCGTTGGCGGGAGTCAGGTTCTTGAACTCGGCGGAGATAGTGATGCCGCCCCGCTCGCTCTTTACCACTGCGGAACCTTTGCCGCTCGGAAGCTGTTCGGTGCCGACGAAGTCGAGTCTGGTCTCGCCGCTGCGATGCAGGTAATTCACCGCGTCGATATCGCGCTGCACGGCTTTTACGCGATAGAAGAAGATGTCGCCGTTCTGGGTCACGACTTCGGCGGCTTTGGGGGCGGGAACGGTGGTTGGATTCGGCTCCTGCGCGCAGACGGAGGCCGCGAGAAAGAGGCTGCCGCAAAGGATCGAAAGCCGGGGAGTCGAATTGCTGCGGGAGGTACGGGTCATCATTTTCTCCTGATCGGCGAGACGCCACCATGTGGCGCACCAAGCCTTCAGTTAATCGGATGCCCTTGGTTCGGTAAAGGTAGTCCGCAGTTCAGCCAGCTGTAGAGGTACTGTTCCGGGTTGCCTGAGATGGACGCTCGGGATGTTTATGGTTTGTTCCACGACGAAGAGATCGTGGCGGGCAAGCGAAGCAGCTCCGTAGAACGACCGCATCTGGCTCATTCCAAACATCTTATGTGTGACCATTGCTTTAGCAAAAAGTGCGTCACCTGATCGAGTCAAGTCCTTTCCAATGAATACTTTGCCGGCATCTTCTTTATTTTGAATACTTTACATGGAAGTCCTTTGCAGTGAAGACTTTGCACAAAAAATCCGACCTGCCGACCTGCGGCGCGGAGCCTGTAGACCACAAAAAAACCGGCCTGAGTGGCCGGCTCTTTATTGCGGACGCATTGCCTTAGGCATGGTGCGCGGCTGCCGAGTGCTTTTGAACGAAGTGGTACGGAGGCCACGGGCCTGAAAGCTGCATGCGGCAGTCTTTCAGCTCGGTTGTCGCCGACGTGTACTTGTTCTGGTAGCGCTCCACGGTCCGGTTGTCGATCAGGTGGGCGATATCGAGCAGCAGCTTGCCGGAATCCATGCGCTTGCAGGTAATTTCCTCAGCCAACGGAAGAAACATGCGATGCATCTGCACCGACAACGCACGGGCCTTCGACTGGCGTTCGCGCTGACGGCCGGCGCTCTCGCGAAGACTGGTCAGATACTGCTGGCCGACGGTCATATCGCGTGCGGAGTTGCCGGGACAGGTATCGTCGACAAGCACCTTCAGGTGCATCTCGGCTTTCCCGCGCAGGCGCTCCACATTGGCGAGAAAGTGGCGCTGATTGGAGCGAACAGACCGGCGAAGACCGTCATCGTCGGCAAATGTAGTGGCGAAGCGGAACGGAAGTACGGTGGAAAGCTTGAAGCAATCGGAGATGACGCGGGCGTGGTCTTTCGACGCCTGTTGATCGAACCGAGCCTGATCTTCAGCCTGGTGCTCCGAGACGATGACGGCGAGATCGCCGGCAGGAAAAAGGAAGGTTTGATTGCCAAAGAGACCGGTGATTCCGGTCAGGGGCATCGGGCGGCGGTGCCGGGCGAGCTCAGGAAACGATTGACGCTCGGCGATACAGTACGCGTACCATGACATTTCTTCTTCTCCAATGCACGCTGATGGGTCTTGTGTCGTGCTGCCCAATCATGCGTTGGTATTGCACAGCTCTCGATTGCGCGAATCAAGATGCTGGCTTCACGGGCCTTACGACTCTGGCGCGTCTGTCGGGAACCAAACTGTACCGAGTGCGAAACGGATACTAAGCCTATGAGAAGACGATTGGCAATGGGTGTTTTAGAGGCGGGTGAACTTAGGTCATCGCGACGGGCCGACGGGCGACGGAGCGGGCGAAGGCTGTTGTAACAGCTTCATCACAGGATCGGGCAAAGGCTGGTCCGCATTCTTCAGCAGCAGCGTTACGTCCCACATCTGCGCCTCCGAGTAAAGGTGCTGGTAGTCCGGCATCCCGGTCAGCCGGATGCCGTTCTTGATCTTCCAGAAGATCTCGCCCGGATCGTCGTCCGAGAGCACGCCGAAGGAGCCGTCGCGGTGCTTCTTCCAGAGCTGTGGGGCGGGCGGGAACATCCAGCGGCCGAAAGGGGCGTCGTGGTTCGGCGAGCCATGGCAGGAGGCGCAGCTGGCGACGTAGATCTTGGCGCCGGCCTCGTAGACATCCTCGCTGGTGCCGAAGGGCGGCTTCTGCATCTCGCGCCTGATGCGCGCCTCGAGCGGAACCTGGACGATCTGCGCCTCGAACGGGAAGGCCGGATCGGACGCGGCGACGGGCAGGCGGCTGAAGCGCAGATACGCCCAGGCGGCGACCGCCAGCACCACGATGGCGAAAAGAAAACCGAGAACGAACGGCACCAGACGGCCGCTTGAACGTCCATAAGAGGTATAGCTGGATCTTTGCCTTGTGGCCATGGTGCGCGAAGCCGCCCTGTGCGTGGTTTGTTGGATAAATTATTGGATGCGTGCTGGATACGTTTGGACCGTGTGCCGGGTCGTGATGGATGTTCTAATAAAGAAGCGCGGTCAGGCTCGGAAGTTTCACCGTAGCAGATTGCATGCGCTTCAAAGCAGGTTCAGGAGTGAAAACGTTGATTCGTCGTTCGATCGCAGTAAGTTTTGGCAGGAAGTTCGGTTTTACGGCGGCTGCACTGGCGTTGCTGTCGGTAACGATGTTAGCGGGGAGCTCGGCCCAGGCGCAGAGCCAGCGCAGGCCGCGGCGCGAATCCACCGCGAACCGCAGGGCGCGTATCGCACGCACCATCGCCGAGACCTACGGGCACCGCTGGGAGGCCGGCGGCGGAGGCGGGTACATGCGCTATCGCTCCGGGCAGTACCTGCGGCAGAACAACGAGGTCAGCTTCTGGGCTTCGACCATGTACTCGCTGAACCCGAAGCTGGGGATTCTGGGCACGGTGCAGGGCTCGTACGGCAAGGCCAAGCTGGCCAGCCCGGCGCCGTTCGACCTCCCCAATCCGCAGATCTCGGAGTACGCGTTTATGGCGGGACCGAACTACCGGCTGCTGGCGAAGGATAAATATGCAATCTCGGGCTTCGCTCAGGCCGGACTCGACCTGGGCAAGTTCGCCGGAGCCTCCAAGGGCTTTACCGCAGCCGATATCGGGGTGTGGCCGGGAGACTTCGCGGCGGCGTTCTCGGCGGGAGTGAATCTGGACTACAACTTCGATCCGGCGCTCGCGATGCGGGTTACTCCGGCTTACATCGGCACGACATTCGGGAGCACGATACAGAACAGCAAGTCGGTGAATATAGGGATTATTTACCGATTTGGGAAGATCAAGTAAGCGCGGAATCAAAGAGAAGCAGATTCCTCCGCTTCGCCGCGGAATGACAAACGAGGGTGACGATCGGCTAAAGGTGGAGCGTCCAGCCTAGTTCGCCGAGCTTCTCTTCGATGTCCGCCAGCGCATTCGTGAGCGCGGTGCGCCGATGCGGACTCGAGGTGCGCTCCGACAAAATGCGCTCGCGCTGTAATTCGAGCGCCTGCCGCTTGCGCTTCAACTCGGCGTCCGCGGCGATGTTTCCGCGCATCTCGACGACGTTTGCCTTGTGCTGCGCCGGGGTCAACGGAACCTCGATCGGCTCAGCCTGCTGCGACTCGACGGATTTACTCTCCCAGCCACGCGACATGATTCAATTCTATACCTCTCCACGACTTGCCGGCCTGGAATCGCTCCCAGGCCGGCATTGTCAGTGTGCCGACTCCAGTTCGCGGATGTACTCGATCACCGCTTCGCTCCAGCCGTCGATATGCGTCCAGCCTCCGTAGCCGACACCGTTGCGGGCATTGGCTACGTTCACCATGTAGCCGCGGCCAGTGGGCGCGGGGACGCGGTCGGCGCTCTGCTCGTCGGTGATGACGACGATGCGGTCGTACGCGTTCTGCTTCTCCACGTACGCCAGCGCCGCGCCAAGCTGCGTGCCTCCGTGGCGCAGACTCGTCTCCATCGCGTCGCGCAGAGCAAAGCCACGCCGCGGCGGGATGAGCATCGCGCCATCGGAGAAGGTGTAGATCGTCACCTTCTCCGAGACCTCGCGCAGCAGCACCGCGAGACCGTAGGCCGCATCCGTCCGCAGCATCTGGCTGCGGGCCGAGAGCGGCGCCACCATGCTGCCGGAGACGTCGACGAGTAGGACCGTGCGTCCGGGCAGCATTGCGGCCCCCGCGACCGCACGAAACATCGCCCGCTCCAGACCCTCCTCCCACTGCGGCGCATAGCGAGCCGCGGCGAGAAAGCGGAAGGGCAGCACGCGCTCGGTGCGCATGGCGTCGAGCGCGGTGAGGACGAGCGCCTCGTCGACCCCGGCGGTGGCGATGTTGCGCAGGTTCCGGAGCAGGGCGAGCGCGCCCAGCTTGCCTTGTGTGAGAAGGCGCTCCCATGAGGCACGCTTCGCCTCGGGAGACGATCCTCCGGCCGAGAGCGCGACCTCCCAGGTGTCGGGCGTTGCGAGTTCGCCGGCGATCAGCCGCTTCCACAGCTCGGCCTGCGCCGCATCGACCGGCCTGGCGTGGCAAAGGAAGAGCACGTCGCGCAGACGCACGACGTTGGCGCGGTCGTACTTGGCCAGCGCGTACTCGTCGAAACGAGTGAAGGCGCCGGCGAGACCCTTCTTCACCTGTCCGGAGAGCGGAACGCGGCCCTCGCTCCAGTAGATGGCGAGGAACTCGGCCAGTTCGTCAGCGCGCTGAATGACCTGGACGAGCGTCTGCGCGACCAGCCCGCGGTGCGTGGCATGGCGAGCCATCTCCCGCACCAGCAGCAGCGGGACGTGGCGCAGCTTCATCTTTGTGCGTGCCTCGACTGCGAGCGCGGCGACCGTTTCCGCTTCGACCCGCGGGACGAGGGTGCGGATGCGCTCGGCGATCGTCACGCCATCCTCGTAGAACTCACTCTCCCACAGCATGCAGGCGAGGACGGAACGCCGCAGCGCCTGCTCGTCGGTGAGGATAGCCGCGGGCGCGCCTTCGTAGGTGCGAGGAACTACCCGGAGGAAGCCGGGCAGCGCCTGTCCTACACTTAGCTTTAGTACATTCAGCTTCATGGTGTCACTCCTTTCTTACAACAATCAAGAACTATTTGGAAACACAGAGCCGCCGTCACGCAACGCGCGTGAGAGTAAATCGAATAGCAGACGACCCAGTTAGTCGCCATCTTCTTCCTCGTCATCGTTGGCAGGCACCAGCTTGCGCGTATCCTTGAAACCAAGGCCGGTCTTGAAGCCAACCGGCTTACTGGAAGCAGGGGAGATATCGATGGCAAATTTCTTCATCTCTTCCCAATTCGGCTTCTGCTTGTCGTAATATCCCGTGCACTCGTAAATGAGGAACGGAACCACGATAATGGGGTTTACTTCAGTGCACATCGTCGCCAACTCCGACTCGCGGTAGCCGGTCATGATGTGCGCATAGCTGCATGTCCTGCAAAGGGACTCCGAACCGATCGGCGTCCCACCCTTCACATAAGCTTTGCCCATTTCATTCACCTGTAGGTCCAGCCGCACGCTGGAGCGGTTAAGTTGGCCGGGGAACAAGGCGAGAACAGTATGTACTGATGCTCTACCATTGAGCTACACAGGCTTACGCCTGCGGCAGGACTCGAACCTGCGACCCGCAGTTTAGATGGAACTGTTCTCTACGCCACCGGCCAAACCAATACGATACTTATCCGGGAATAAGCGAAATGAGTCTCGGAGCTGGAATCCCGCGGTACTCTTTTGGTTCGGGGCTACGCCCCTGTCCCGCAAGCCACATGCTCCGGCAGGGTATTCCGTCCCTGCTCGTTCATTGGCGGAAGTAACTCGTCTCTTCGCCACGGATAAGTTCTTCTCAGTCGCAGACGCAGTTACACGAATGCGCACAAGAAGTACGCCTGTCCGGGAATAGGCCCTTAGAGCTTAGCTGGGGATTCGAACCCCGTCCCGTTTACACCTTGTCGGGACTTCTACCGAAGAAGTAGCTCTAAAGTTCGCCACGGACAGTACTGCCAAAGGGATTGGATGAGATCGGGGATAGGGCTCACGTGACAGGTGAAGTATCCGCTCTCTTCGCCACTTGGACAGATCTAGATGTGCGTGCGATTGTGCGTAGGATCGCCGGTTACAGGGATTGCCAGCTAATTTCCAAAGCCCGGCGATCGCCATAGAAGGTTTTACCTTCTGGCGACCTACGCATCGTATTGGACGTATGCAATATCATCGGACTTCTCCTACGCAGAAGTTACTATGCCAGCTTATGCAGTGATAAGCGGAAAATAACGGCTGGTGTCATACCACAATAGAAATGTCCCCGCATTCTCCTCGATAGAAATGTCCCCT
>CAXTMK010000046.1:0-31439 GCA_964245315.1 uncultured Acidobacteriaceae bacterium
GGGGACATTTCTATCGAGGAGAATGCGGGGACATTTCTATTGTGGTATGACACTTAGCCGGTTTTTCACTTGACATCCGCACCGGCGTGCCTGAGCCTTGAATTAACACTTATTTTCCAAAATCGATCGTTACCGACACGCTTCCACTTCCGTCGGAGCGAATCGACCCTGGCAGCCCATTGTGTGCCGACATCGACTCTTTTGCCTGACCAAGGCCTTCCAAGGAGCTTTACCGCCAGTGATGACCACCTCTTCGAAACGGCTTTTCGCCCTCGCTTCTGCCGCGGCGATCGTGTTTGCCTCGGCCCTGCCAATGTTTGGACAGACCTCCGGCGTCGGCAATATCGCCGGAACGGTTACAGATTCGACTGGTGCGCTGGTTCCCAATGCAACCGTCGTCATTACGGATACCGACACCGGCATCTCGCGTACCCTGACGACGACCGCCGCAGGCGCCTACAACGCGGCCTTCCTGCAGCCCGGCCACTATGAGGTCGTCATCAGCTCAGGCAGTCTGGCCAGGGTGGACCGCAAGAATCTGGTGTTGACGGTGGGCGCGATCCTTAACGTGGATGCCGCTCTGCCGGCAGGTTCGGTGACCACTGAAGTCACCGTCACCACGGGTGACGCGCTGGTCGATGCCGACAAGACGCAGGTTTCGCAGACGTTCGACGAGACTCTGATTGACAATCTGCCGGTGGCGACCCGCAACTGGAGCGCCTTCGTGTTGAACACGCCCAACGTCACCCAGGACGGAACCACCGGTCTGGTCAGCTTTCACGGCATCAGCGGCCTCTACAACCAGAACTATGTCGATGGCGCGAATAATAATCAGATGCTGTTTTCGGAGGCTCGCGGCCGTTCCTCGGGCGCACCCTATGTCTATTCGATCGACTCCATTAAGGAGTTTCAGGCCGAGACCTCGAACTACTCCGCGGAGTTTGGTCAGGCGGCCGGCGGACAGGTGAACGCGATTACCAAGAGCGGCACGAACGCAATTCATGGCGATCTGTTCTACTTCCTTCGTTATCCGGCGCTGAACGCGCTCGATCCGTACAACAAGTTCCAGGCGCTGCATAACGGCGCCACGCCGTTCCTGCTGACGCAGCCGGTTCATCAACAGCAGCAGTTCGGCGGCTCGGTGGGCGGACCGATCATGAAGGATCGCCTGTTCTACTTCTTTACCTACGACGGGTTCCGCAGGGTGGGTCGAGTGCTTTACTCGGACACCAACACGATCTCCACGACGCCCACCGGCACTTACACCTCGTCGACGAACGCCACGCCTGCCCAGTGCCCGGTGCCCGGCACCGCAGGCTATGCCGGCGCCACGGGCATCACCGCCGCGCAATGCCTTTCAGGTATCAACTTCCTGCTGAACGTCGGCAACCTGGCTGCGGGATCCGCACCGCCTTCTCGCTTCCAGCGGGGCAATCTCTTCTTCCCGCGCATCGACTACCACATCAACAGCCGCAACGACGTCTTCGTGAACTTCAACTTCGACGACTACGATTCTACCAACGGCTACAGCGGCAATCCGACCTACAGCAACAGCTCGCCCACGACCAACGGACCGACGAGCTATCATGAGCGTTTTCTGGTCGGCGGCCTGACGACCCAGATCGGTAAAGCGTCGGTCAACCAGGTTCACGCGCAGTGGGGACGCGATCTTGAGACGGCGGGCGCCAACGCCTCGGGGCCGTCGGTCGCGACGGGCGTGCTGACCTTCGGCATGCCCAACGCTTTGCCCCGCGTGTCGGAGCCTGACGAGCATCGCTACCAGTTCACCGACGTCTTCTCGCAGACTCGCGGCGCGCATACCTTCAAGGTGGGTGGCGACGTTAATATCGTGCACGAGGTCATGATCAATCTCTTCCAGGGCGGCGGCATCTACAGCTATGCGGACACGACCAACACGCTGGCTTTCCAGGACTGGATTCAGGATGCCTTCGCCGGGCAGACCGGAGATACCGACCCGTACGCCGGGTATCACTACAACACCTTCGTCCAGACCATCGACACGGTGAACACCGCGCCGGGAACACAGGGCAAGGACGACTTCTATATGAAGATGTTCGACGCCTTCGCCGAAGATCAATGGAAGGTGCGGCCGAACCTGACGCTCAACCTGGGCGTGCGCTACGACATTCAGCTGACTCCGGCTCCAGGGCTGGTGAACAACAACTATCCACCACTGTCGACGTACTACTCGCAAACGATTAAGAACGTCACCGACCGTGTGCAGCCGCGCATCGGCTTCAGCTATTCGCCGATGGCGGGTACTGTTCTGCGCGGGGGCTATGGCCTGTTTTCGGCACTGAATCAGGGTTCGACCTACTATGCGATGCGGGTAGAGAACGGCGTCGTGCAGGTGAACTACAATTACACTGGATGCGAGTCCTCAATCGGTCCGACGCCTGCCGGCCAAAGCACGCCGAATCGCTGCACCACGGTGCCGAGCGCCACCAACAGCCTCCAGTATCCGTTCGTTCCATTCCAGGTCACCGGCCCGCCGCTCTCCTCGGCTCTTTACCCGACGGGCGGCACCGCGCCGGCGGTCAATGGTCCGAAGGTTCTGGGAGCCCAGAGCTTCCACGGTCTTGATCCCAACTTCGTTCCGCCGCTGGCTCACGAGGCGGACCTGGCAGTCGAGCAGGCGATGCCGGGCAAGATGACGGTGTCGGTCGGCTGGGTTGCAACCCGCGGCATGCGTCTACCCTACTTTACTGATGCCAATCTGGTCGGTCAGACACCACACGGTACCCGCACCTACGATGTCCTGAACGCCGCGAATCAGGTGACGCAGGTACTCACGGTACCGGTCTACCTACAGTCGGACCGCCGCATCTCGACGATAACCTCGCTCAATACTGGCTTTTCCGGAGCGAACACCTGGTACAACTCACTGGCCGCTACGGTGCGCCGTCCGTTCTCGGACGACCTCGAAGTGATCATGAACTATACCTGGGCGCATGCCACCGACACCGACCAGGTGCAGGGTTCGAGCGGCACCTTCTACGGAGGGAACACGGTGCTCGATCCGAACAACCTGCGCGCCGAGAACGGACCGTCGGATATCGACATCCGCAATCGCTTTACGCTCAGCTTTGTCTACAACCCGAAGATCATGGAAGGCAACAAGTACGTCAAGCATATTCTCGACGACTTCCAATTCTCGGGTGCTGAGATCGCATCGGCGGGCGAGCCCATTTTCCTTGGCATGAACGGTACCGTCTTCTCCGGGACAGGCAGCAGCTACGGCGCGGACGGCAATATATACGGCGGCGCAATGAGTTCGAGCTCTGGTTCGGCAACGACTGGGCGTCCGCCACAGATCGGGCGCAACAGCATTCCCGCGCCGGGCTTCAACGACTTCGATTTCCGGCTCTCACGCAACATCCCTATCCACGAGAAGATCTACATGCAGTTCTCGGCGGACGCCTTCAACCTGCTCAACCACAAGATCATCTCCGCGGTGAACGCGACCTACTCGCAGTATGCGTCGTCTTCGTCGTCGGCGACCTCGGCCTGCAGCACGGCTGCCGGAAGCGCTACGGCTGCGACGGTTCCTACGGGTTCGGCGCTACAGGGCTGTATTTCGCCCTACACCGGCACGGGTCTGTCGGCCTTTGGGGCGACATCATCCACTAACAACACGCTGTACGGCCCGCGGCAGATGCAGTTCAACGCGAAACTGTTCTTCTAACCCGTTTCCGGAAAAGGGAACACGAAGCGGCCCCCGGATTATCCGGGGCTGCTTTGTTTGTGCGATGGCTGGCTCCTACGCTTCACTTCGAGGTTCGCCGGGGCGACCGGGATCCCCTAACCTCAGCTCCAGCGTTGCGTTTCCTTTGGTCGTATCGAGTGTCTGCAGCGCACGCAGGTGCAGTAGCCCGGGATGATCGGCAGTGAGCCGGGCAGCGTTGCTTAGGGAACGAAGTGCAGCCGTTTCTCCGCGCGCTCGCTCCAGCGCAGCTAGCCCTTCCTTCTGTGCAGTGACGCTCTGTGCAAACGCTCGACGAATTTCCGCAGGTAGCATGATGTCATTGATCTGTGCCGCTGCGATGGACGCGCCTAAGCTTGCTGCCCGGGGCGTCAAAAGCGCCAGTGTCCGTTGCGCAATGACCTCACGCCCTGTTAACAAGACCTCGAAAGCAAGCTCGGAAACAACCGTACGCAGGCTTTGCTGTGAATACGCATACAGCATTCCGTGAAAATTTGAGCTGGCCGTGAGCATGAGCAGGGGATCGGCAATGTTGTACTCAATAGTTCCCGAGAGCTTTACGGCGATGCCATCCGTCGTCAGGATCTCCTGCCCCGGCAGCGTCAACAGCTGTTTGCGAATGTCTACCGCGGTTATCGTGCGGGTCGCATTGACCCAGTAACGGCCAGGGCCAAGCAGGCGCTCGAAGACGCCGCTGCGGTACGATACACCGCGCTGGTAGTCGAAGAGCACCACCCGCTGCAACTTCAGCGACTTCACCCATCTGTAAAGGGCTGTGAGCACCGCGATCAGCAAAAAGGCAAAGAGGACTTCCGCACCGGCCATGGATCGACTCCTCGAATCTCCGTCGGCGAGCGGAGGACCTGCGCTGGCGGGGATCCGATCCACAGAGCCAGTGCAGGATTGTCTCCGGTCGCCGCCGGCTGTTGCAGTGGTGAACAGACCATGTCATGCCTGGAATCGAACCAGGAACCAGACCTTTTACCGTGCTGAAGACCCGATGGATAAACAGTACGATCAGGCTGGCTGTAACGCTTATAGCAGATACCCGGATTTCGCGGTCAGTTCTCCGCGAAGGGCGCTAACTGTGCCTCGCTTGGGTGCCTGGTGGCAAGGCTGACGAGCACGAGACAGAGGAGCGATACGATGAGCGCGGGAAAGATTGCGTCGCGGTCGGCGTAGGTGTTTGGCAGATAGGCTGCGATGAGCGATTCGTGGGTTGACTTCGTCGCCCACAGGACCGTCACGACGGTTCCCGCGGCGATGCTGGCGCCCGCGCCCGCTGCCGTGGCGCGCTTCCAGAAGAATGCCGCGAGGATGACCGGCGTCAGCGCGGCGGAATAAATCGTATAGGCGTAGAGCGCCTTTTCGAGCACGGAACTAGTGCCCAGCGACTGGAAGAGCGACCAGCAGCCCAGCAGCACGACCAGCACGCGGCTTATCAGCAGGATGCTGCGATTCGACGCGTCGGGGCGGATGTAGCGGACGAAGACATCGTTGATCAGGTTGGTCGCGGGCGAGAAGAGATAGTTGTTGGCGGTCGAGATGACTTTGGCGAAGATGGCGCCGACCATGATCGCTCCGAGGACATGCGGCAGCGCATGCAGCGCGGTGTAAGCGAGAATCTCGCGCGGGTTTTCGTGCACCTCGCCGGTGCGGAAGAGCGCCGAGCCGACTACGGCCAGGGCTACGATTACGGATTCCAGGATGACGATGCCGATAAACCAGCCCACCACGGCCTGGGTGGCGTCCTTTTCGGTCTTGGCGGAGAAAAACTTCTGGTACATGGATTGATTGCCGAGCATCAACAGGCAGGTGGGCAGGAAGAGCTCCATCGCGCGCAAAGGGGTGAAGTCGCCGAGGATTCGGAAGTGGGTCGCGGGCAGGGCCGATGCGATCGCAGGCCAGCCTCCGGCGGCGTGCGACAGCACAGGCAGCGCGACCAGCAGGGTGACGGTGGCGAGCACGCCGATGGCGACGTCCATGTAGGCGACCGAGCTCATGCCGGCGATGGCGGTGAAGACGATGACGAAGACGGCGATGATCTCCTGCCCGTGGCGCGCGGTGACGGTGGGGAAGATGAGGTGCAGGATGTCGCCGCCGCCGATGAACTGGTAGCTCGTAATGGCCGTGTAGGTGAAGAGCACGGCGATTACGCCGAGCACGCGCGCGGCCTGGTTGTAGCGGGCTTCGAGCAGGTCGGGGATGGTGAACTGCGCGAACTTGCGGGCGCGTGGCGCGATGAAGTAGATGAGCAGCAGCCCCGCCCAGCCTCCGGCGGCCTGCCAGAGCGCGGGGAAGCCGTGGCGGTAGGCGTTTTCGGCGCCGGCGAGGAGAGAGCCGGAGCCGATCCAGGAGCTGAGCAGCGTGAAGATGAGCACGTAGACAGGCAGCGAGCGGCCCGCGACGAGGTAGTCGGCCTTGGTCTTCACCTTCGAGACCCGGGCGAGCGACACCGTGAGCAGCGTGACGACGATGATGCCGAGAACCAGCGCGTAGAGATTCATGGGTGCGCACAGTGTACTTGAGGGAGGTCATGCTCGCGGCGTAAAGTGGAGCGCATGAGGAACGCTGGTCGAGCTTTGGGTTTGGGTGTCGTGCTTGCGATGGCTGCGGGGCCGTCGGGTGCAAGGCCGGGAGACAACTTTGCGGCGTGGCGGGCGGAGATTCGGCACACGCTTTATGTGCCGGATAAGCTGCCGCCGCTGGAGGCGAAGACCTGGTCGAGCTTCTCGCCTATGCCGGGGGTAATTGCGGATCGCGTCACGTATCGGACTTCATCGGGAATGCTGGTGCCGGCGATCGTCTACCGGCCCACATGGGAACAGGGGAAGGTGAAGGGCAAGCTGCCGGGCATCGTGGTGGTGAACGGGCACGGCGGCGATAAGTACACCTGGTATGCGTTCTATTCGGGGATGATGTTCGCGCAGGCCGGAGCGGAGGTGGTGACGTACGACCCCATCGGCGAGGGCGAGCGGAATATCGACAGGAAGAGCCGCGCCAGCTCGCACGATAAGATCGTTCCGCCGCCGCCGGGTGTTTCGCCGGACGATTGGGGACAGCGGCTGGCGGGGCTGATGCAGGTGGATCTGATGCAGGGGGTCAGCTATCTTGCGCAGAGGCCTGACGTCGATCCGAAGCGCATCGCGGTGGTCGGGTACTCGATGGGCGCGTTTGTGACGGGGATCGCCGGGGCGATCGACACGCGCATTCACGCGGTGCTGCTCTCGGGCGGCGGCACGTTCGACGACGCGGCGGATGGGGGCAAGAGCTACGATGTGGGGACGCTGCCGTGCCAGGCCGCGCCGTGGCACTCGCTGAAGGTGCTGGGAGATCAGTTCCATCAGCGCGGCGCGGTGCTGTATGCGCTGAACGCGGAGCGCGGGCCGATGCTGGTTGAAAACGGCTCGATGGATACAGTGATGGATATTCCGCATCGCACGCCGGATTGGTTCGCGGCGATGCGGGAGCAGGCGATTGCGCTGGATCAGGCTAATGGCGGCAACGCGGCCAACATGTTTATGACGCATGTCGACGCGGAGAAGAGCCACCGCACGGCGTGGGTCGAACGCTATGGCGTGAACTGGCTGAACGACCAGATCCACTTCGCCAAGTGGACCTCGGCCGAGATCGCGAAGATGCCGACGACGCACATCCTGGACTGGATGACGGCGAACAATGTCGACATTACAAAGGGCTATGTACGCGAGGATCGCGAGACGGGGCTGATCGCGCTGGGGACCGGCTATCCGGGGCTGACGCGCGAGCAGTTGACGGTGCTTCCGGACGCGGACTGGCAGAGGCTGAAGGCGGAGTTGACGTACGAGAGCTGGGCGGAGAACACGTCGACGGCGGAGCAGGCGATGAGCGCATCGACACATCCGTGAGTGTAGCTGCGCTTGCGAAATAAGACATGATACATGCTGTAAGCTCTTTCGCTCTAAGGTGAAAGCGGGGGCGGCGCAGTCGAGGACGGCACAGGCTTGCCGCTGGCGGTGTTCGGCTCCATCAGCTCCACGCGCGTCCCGTCAGGGTCGAACAGATTGAGCTGGCGCTTGCCGTTGACGCCGGTCTTCACGGCCAGATCCTTGCCGTAGCTTTGGAAGTACGCGCGGCTCCTGAGCAGCGCGACCGCTTTCTCGACATCGGGCACGACCAACGAAGTGTGATTCATGCTGCCCCACCTCGACGGCTCCGGCTTCGCACCGTACAACATCAGTTCGACGTAGTCGTCGCCGTCCGGCACCTTGAGATTGATCCAGCTGAGTTGCTTCGGGTCCGCGCTGCCGCGCCATGTCTCCATGAAGCCAAGCTTCGCGTAGAAGGCGAGCGTCCTGCGGCTGTCGCTGACCATGTACCCGACATGGTAGATGCGCGGAGCGATCCCGGCCGACTTCGATTCGCGGTTCCCGGGCCTGAACTCGACGAACTCGATCGCGGCCCCGTCGGGATCCGAAATCTCAATTGCGGATTCGCTGTTGCGGGTCCGGGTGGGTCTGACATCGAAGCCTTGCGCACGCAGGTAAGCCTGCATCTTCGCGATATCGTCAACCGCAAAGCAGAGTTCGCTCATCCTGTAGTCCGGCCTGGCAGGCTCGTGCTGGATCAACTCCACATGCTGCCGGTCGTTGATCCTGATGAAGCTGATTCCGTCCGGTTTCGGCGACCGGGCTTCTTCGAACCCGAGAAAGCCGTGCCAGAAAGCGACCGCGCCGGGCAGGTCGGAGACGAAGTATGCCACATGCGATATGCCCGTAATGCGCGGGCGAGCCACAGTCTCCTGCGACCACGCGCCCGCGCAGACGGCCAGCAGTGCAGCGAGGCGGACAAGAGCTCTCATGCTGCCGCAAATCTTACTACGCCGGGCGGATCACCTGCGCGGAGAACCGTTCCATCTCCTCCGCCTGCGGGCTCGACTGCAGCAGCACCAGGTCGACGCCCACCGCCGCGAACTCCTGCAGCCGCTCCTTCACGGCTTCCGGCGTACCAACGAAACCCGAGCGCAGCCCGCGATTCGAAACCGAATAATCTTCCAGCGATATCTTTTGTTCGAGCTTCGAGCCGGTAATCCACTGCTGATAATTCTCGTACCCGCGCGCCGACTGCTTCACATCGGTGATGCGCGCGACCTCCCTGGTCGCCTCATCGTCGCTGTCGCGCACGATCGCATAGCCCGACACGCCAAACGTCATCGGCGGCAGCCCCAGCGCGTCGCGCCGCGCCCGCATGTCAGCGATCTTCGCGCCGACGATCTCCGGCGGATCGCCATGCATCAGGTAGGCGTCGCACCTGGCGGCGATCAGGTTCTTCGCCGTCTCGCTCTCGCCGCCCGCGTACAGCGTCGGCCGTCCATGCGGCGTAGGCGGAGCCACCGGCGTCCCACTGAAGCGGCGCGCGGGCGCAGGCTTCGGCGACAGCACATTATCCTCGACGTTATAAAGCGCGCCCCGATGCGTAAAGTGCTGCTCGCGCCAGCATCCATCCACCACGTCGATCCACTCCGCCGTGCGGGCGTAGCGCTGGTCGTGCTCGTCGAAGGGAATGCCGTACTTAGTCGCCTCATCGCGCCACCAGCTTGAAACAACGTTCAGGGTGAGCCGGCCTCCGCTGATGCGGTCGATATTGGCGGCCTGCTTGGCCAGCAGCGCCGGGTTGTGGAACGTCGGACGGACCGCAACCATCAGCTCCAGCTTTTCCGTTACGGCCGCGAGCGCCGCAGCCGTCGACCACGCATCGAGCGATGGCGCCTCGACACCCTTGATGTCGTTCAGGTTCAGCTCGGCGATCAGGGTCAGGTCGTAGCCGAGTTGTTCGGCACGGCGCGCGAGCCGGCTGGTATAGTCCCAGCTCGTCTCCATCTGTTCGTCATCGAGATTGCGAAGCCAGCCGCCGAAGACGGGAAGCCAGAAGCCATAGCGCATAGGTGAAGAGCCCAGAGAAGGTCAACAGGTTAATAAAACAGTCTTTTGTGAAGCTTGACGTCAACTGGAACGGCGTCAAGGTCAAGCTCCGGATACACCGTCAATATTTTGAAGAAGTGGCCGCCAAAATCTGTATTCGTACTCGAACTCGCATCGGGACCAAACCTGTCCGAATACGACTGCTGCCCAGGTAGACGAAGAAAGCTCCCAGAAAAGACGACACCTCCCTCTCCAATCCTGCGCCATGACCCGTCTGATGTTCTTGAACCTCCAGAATCGCTTACCTCTTCATGAAACGTGCGATCTGCCTTTAGAACAAGCGAACAGGACACACCGGGTGTTTTCAGTATGTAAGTGCCGGATAGATCGGCATAATCATATCCCGTTGCGATCACGTACCAAGCGACAAACAGTATTACAAGGAGCAGAGCGAGGACAGCAGCGCGAGCCGACTTAGTCATGCCGTTTCAAGCCGCGACAGTCTCGCGCTGCAGGTCCTGTAGCAGTTTGGCGTATTCCTGATTTCGTTCGAGCAGGTAGGGCAGATAGTGATCCACATCCAACTGTGGCCAGGCAAGACTCAGCCCGGCGTAGATGTCAATTTCGGAGAGTTGCGCTTCAGTTGCATTTTCCAAGCCCTTGAGCTCTTCGCGTGGAACGATGAATCTGCGCCCGTTGGTTAGCTGCAGGATCACAATGTCCACGTCGGCGTCGTACCGCGCGGTCAAGGCACGCGGGACCTTGTCGAATTGCTTGGATCGTTCCATCGCCCGGTCGATATCCGCTTCGGTTGTAAGGTCCTCACCGTGTGCCATGTGCTCTCTCCCAAAGGGCAAGTAATTCATCCACGTTCTTCATGGCAACCCGTCGAATCTTTGCCTGCACGTTTCGCGGCGCGTTACTAGGCGTGACGGCATCCCAACGGTCGGCCAGCCTGACCTCGCCACCGGGCAGTAAGTCGAGTATCACGATGATGCCGGCTGTCGCGCCATGTACATGCGGAGGAGTGTGATCCTTTGGATAAGCGGAGAATCGAACTCCTTCGTAAGTTTTCGAGCCCACATAATTACTCTATTCCCCTTAACGTGCCGCTAACAAGCTGAACCCGAACTCTCACGCACCCAGCACAATCTCTTCCGACACTGAATCAAAGCTTGCCTCCGCCTCCAGCCAATCCACCAGCTTCGCAAATGGATCGAACCCAATCACGTTCTTGCCATCCGCCACAAAATTCGACAGTGCATTCGTGTCGTAGTAATACCGTTGCCCGTCGCGATCATCCGTGATGTACTCGACTCCGCCGATATCGATCGAGCTTGCGGCCATGATGCGCTCCACATCCTCGATCGCCTCTGCCGGCGGGGTGAAGCCTTCGACCGTAATCCCGGACTTCGGCGCATCGATGGCGCACGCCGCGCGGTTCAGGTCCACTCCCGAAGACGTCCGGCAGATATCGGCTGGGCAAAGGTCGAAGGTCTCGCCCGTGATGTGGACCTTGATCGCATAGAGGAACTTGCCGTTCAGCACCTCGACCCGCACGATGTGAGCGTCGCGCGCGGGAATGAACTCCTGCACCAGAGCGGTCGAATCCATGCTTAGGGCCAAAGCGTCGGGATCTGTGAGTGGAAGTTTCGACGCCGCCTCGAGTTGCGAGATGTGGTCGAAGCGCTTGACGCCGGACCCAGAACCGCCGATGTTCGGCTTCACGACTACAGGCCATCTGAGACCCTCCGTCGCCGCCGGAGCCTGCACTGCGCGATGAATCACGCGCGCCTTCGGATAGGGCAGTTCGAGCGAGTCGAGCAGCGACAACTGGCCCGCCTTCGACAGCTCAGACCGATACGCCGCCAGACCGTTGATCACGCGTACGCCGCGGCTCTCAAGATGCTCCAGAAAGCCGAGCGTGTAGAAGATCTGGTCGCCGTGATGGCGGTTCCAGGCCGATGGACTCATACGGTTGAAGACCAGCGAATACCTCTGCTCGGGATGCTCCTCGGGCGACCACATATGCTCCGGCGCGAAGAGCTTGACGTAGGGCGTGCCGCGACGATCAAGCTCCGCAAACAGCGGCTTGAACCAGTTCGGCTGCTCGTAGTAGATGGCGATGGGTAGGTTCGACATGCGGTCCTCTTCAGAAAGGATAAAGGATTTTTCGCACCGGAGAAAAATTGCCCCTACACTACATTCTGTTTGTTCTTGGATTCGCCGGGGAGGCAAATGGATTGGGCAAAAAAATGCGGCTGCTGCCGCTGGTCGGGGCGACCTACTTCATGGTCGCGGGTGGGCCTTACGGGCTCGAAGATATCATCGGCAAAGCGGGCTACGGACGCGCGCTGTTACTGCTGCTGCTGATCCCGATCGTGTGGAGTCTGCCGACAAGCCTGATGGTCGGCGAGCTCGCCAGCGCAATCCCCGAAGACGGCGGCTTCTACCTCTGGGTCCGCCGCGCACTGGGCGGCTTCTGGGGATTTCAGGAGGCCTGGCTGTCGCTCTCGGCCAGCGTCTTCGACATGGCGCTCTACCCCGTCACCTTCGTTCTCTATCTCGGCAAAATCGCGCCCGCCTGGACCGACGGCCATCGCGCAACGTTGTGGGCGCTGGCGGTCGTCGTTGGCTGTGCCGCGTGGAATATGCGCGGCGCGAAAGCCGTCGGCGGAGGCTCGCTGTGGATGTTCGCCGCGATGCTTTCGCCGTTTGCCGTGATGATTGTAGTCGGGCTGTGGCGCGGCTTCGGAGCGCATGGCGCGGGGCTGCATGCGCTCACCGGCACGACCGCTACGCCCGACATGGCGGCAGCCGTCTCGGTCTGTCTCTGGAACTACATGGGCTGGGATAACGCATCGACTGTCGCGCAGGAGGTCGAAGATCCGCAGCGCACCTATCCACGCGCAATGCTCATCTCCGCCGCGCTGGTCGCCGCGACCTACATCCTTCCGCTGGCTGCGGTTGCCGTCGCGGGCATCCCGGCGGAGCGGTTCTCGACCGGCGCCTGGGCCGATGCGGCAAAGGTTCTGGGCGGCACCGGCCTCTGGGGCGTTGCGCTCGCGCTGGCCGTCGTCATCGGCGGGACTATCAGCGGCGTCGGCATGTTCAACGCGCTGATGATGAGCTACACCCGCATTCCCTACGCTCTCGCAAAGGAGCGGCTGCTGCCCAAAGCCTTCGCCGAGGTGACGAAAACCGGCGTGCCCTGGCTGAGCGTGCTGCTCTGCGCCGTGGCATGGGGACTGGCGGTGCAGCTATCGTTCGAGCGGCTCATCTCGATCGACCTGGTGCTCTATGGCGCGAGCCTGATCCTCGAATTCATCGCGCTGGTCGTCCTGCGCATACGCGAGCCGGCGATGCCGCGCCCCTTTCGCGTGCCCGGAGGTCTGGCTGGAGCGATCACGGCCGGCATCGGCCCAACCATCCTGATCGTCTTCGCGATGTGGGCGGCGCGCGACGAGAAGATGGCGGGCATCCCGGCGCTCGCTTTCGCGGCCATCGTCGCCGCATGCGGCCCGGTCATCTATCTGCTGGCGAACTCGTTCCGGAGACCAGGGACGGCACTCTAAGATTCGGCCTCTTCAGCAGACTTCTCCGGCGCCGCTTCTTCGACAGCCTTCTTCTCTGCTGCTTCCCTGGCCTCCTGCTCCGCCTTGTACTTCTCCACCGCGCCGTCGTTGAAGCATTCCATGCAGCAATAGTTCGTCTCCGCCTTGTTGGCGTCGATCATCTCCTGCGAGCTCGGCGCCAGCGCCACCTCCGACCCGCAGAAGCTGCACAGCGCCATGCGGCAATCGTCCATCAGCCCTGGCCAGCGCTTGCAGATCACCATCAGCGGCTCGTTAGGGTCGTTGGGCGGAGGCTTCAACTGACCTTTCTGAACCATCTTCCGCAGCATGCGCGCCATCTTCGGATTCTTGCGGAGCGCCATCCGCAGTGCGTCGCGCTCGTTCATCGCGGACTCCTTTTCACTTCTGCGGAATAGGCCTGGCTTCGGGATTCGTCTTGTTCTCGATGAAGCGCTGCTGCGATTCGGTCACCTTGCCGCGGGCGAACGCGGCGTCGCGCCATCCCTTCACCTCGACCCGCTTGCCTTCAAGATCCTTGTAGATCGAGAAGAAGTGCGTAATCTCGCGCAGCATGTGCGGGTAAATCTCGGAGTAATTCCACACATCCTTGTAGCGCGGATTACCCATGCCGACGCACAACACCTTCTCGTCGCCGAGACCCTGATCCATCATCTCCAGCAGCCCGATCGGCCGCACTTCCATCACGCAACCGACGAAGCTCGGGCTGTCGACCAGCACCAGCACGTCCAGCGGGTCGCCGTCGTCGCCCAGCGTCGACGGAATGAAGCCGTAGTCGCCCGGGTAGTGGACCGGGGAGTAGAGATTGCGGTCAAGCCGAAAGACGTGCAGTTCCTTGTCGTACTCGTACTTGTTTACGCCGTCGCCGGGTATTTCGATGACGACGTTGATGACTTCCGGGCTCTTCGAACCGACTGGCAACTCCAAATAGTTAGGCATAAAGTCTGGCATCTTCTCTCAATCATGGATGGTTTGGCGTTCGCGCTGCGATTGATCCTGCTGTCGATCTGGGGGGAGAGATGGACGGCAACCCACCCGAATCACTCCTTTACATACCAGGCCCACACGCCAAGTCTATAATCAGACTCTGTGAAAGCCCATGTCTATGTTACGTTGAAGCGCACCGTGCTCGATGCCCAGGGTCAAACCGTAGCCGATGCGCTGCGCCGGATGAACTATCGGGGCGTCACCGATGTGCGCCAGGGGAAGTATTTCCTGCTGACGCTCGACGCCACCTCCGAAGCCGACGCGCACGCCGAAGTCGACCGCATCGCGCGTGAAGTGCTGGTGAATCCGGTAATCGAGGAATACACCTTCCGCATCGAGGCCTGACGCTCCTGGCCTTTGGAACGCGGTTTGCTCCAACGCTCGAATCCCACGAAAGTAAGGCTTTCCCTCCGCAAAAGCGGCAGTTCGACTCGTCTCCTCGCGGGTTAGACTCTCGTTGTCGATCGGCACAAAACACGTGCAAATCGCGTACTTCGGAGGGAAGCAAATGATCATTTCGTCACTCCTGGAACGCCTCGCCACCCGCTCAGCCCTTGCCCTGTTGTCTCTCTCACTGGCCGGATGGGCCGGCCTGGCGGCCAGCCCGGCGCAGGCACAGGCGCGTGCAAGCGCGGACCGGACCTTCGGCGTGGCCGCCTACGCCGGCGGCTCCTACGCGCGAACCGACTACGGCTCCAACGATACTGGCTACTTAATCGGCGGCGACCTCAGCACAACCTTCCATCACTTCCAGCCGGCGCTCGATGTGCGCTACACGTCGGTGAGCGGACCGACGGCGAATCAGTCCTCCTTGGCCGGAGGCCTGAAGCTGCAGCGCAACTTTGGCCCGCTTCGTCCCTACGGCGATGTGGAAGTCGGTACGGGCACGATCGCCTTCATCGATCCCACCCGCAACCCCGATGGATCCTGGTACAGGCGCGACAACTCAGTCATCACCGCGGTCGGCGGCGGTGTGGAAGTCCGCCTTGCGCGGTGGATCGACGTGAAGGCCGATGCGCAGTACCAATACTGGAAGCTCGGCCACGACCAGCACTATCTCACGCCGTTCATCACCTCCATCGGCATCGCGTACCGGATTCCATACCGCACTTTGGCGGGACGCTAAAGCAGGAGGATTGCCGGGACAACGCCCTGTTTCTTACTGAAGTCTTAGCCCCGTAACTCTCAGCTCTAAGATCGTAGTCTTTTGACCGGAGCAAGCCAGTTTTCCGGGTTGATGTGAACAAGGTGCGCCATGGGTGCTAGGCTCAAAGCCGGGAGACTTTCCGCGCTTTGATCGATACATCCGAAACCCAACCAGGGAGCGGCAGCCGCTTCGTCCGCGCCTGCCTGCGCCAGCCCGTGGATCGCACGCCGGTGTGGTTTCTGCGCCAGGCCGGCCGCTATATGCCCGAGTACATGGCCATCCGCAGGCACCACACGCTGCTCGAGATCTGCCGCACCCCCGGCGTCGCGGCCGAGGTGACCATCACCGCGGCCGAGCGCCTGGGCGTCGACGCCGCCATCATCTTCGCCGACCTGCTGCTGCCGTTCACGCCTATGGGCGTCGACTTCGAGTTCGTCGCCGGCGAAGGCCCGCAGGTCCACACGCCGGTGCGCACGCTCGCGCAGGTGCAGGCGCTCCAGACCGATCGCGTCGAGGAACTGAGCTACGTCGCGCGCTCCATCGAACTGGTGACGAAGCACTTCGCGGCGCCGCGCAGTGACGGCGATCAGCTCGGCATGATCGGCTTCTGCGGCGCGCCGTTTACGCTGGCCAGCTACATGATCGAGGGCGGCAGCTCGCGCAACTACATCGAGAGCAAGAAAATGATGTACGCGTCCGGAGTCGCCGGCGGGCCCGAGTCGCCCGCCTGGCCGCTCCTGATGGAAAAGCTCGTCACCGTACTGACCGGCTTCGCGCGACAGCAGGTGGAGGCGGGTGCCGATGTCATCCAGATCTTCGATAGCTGGGCCGGCGCGCTGTCGGTCGAGGACTATCGCGAGTTCTGCCTCGGGCCGACGACCGAACTCATCCAGCGCGTTCAGCAGATGGGCGTGCCGGTCATCTACTTCGGCGTCGACACCGCCTCCCTGCTCTCGACCATGCGCGAGACCGGCGCCGACGTAATCGGGCTCGACTGGCGCACCCCGCTCGATGAAGGCTGGAAGGCCGTTGGCCCGGGTTGCGCGGTGCAGGGCAATCTCGACCCCATCGCGTTGTTCGCACCCGAAGAGGTGCTGCGCCGCCGCGTGGCCGAGGTGCTCGCCAAGGCAGCCGGACGCCCAGGCCACATCTTCAACCTCGGCCACGGCATTGTGCCGGGAACGCCGGTCGAGAACGTCATTCGCGTGGTCGAGTGGGTGAAAGAGATGGGAAGAGTATGACAGCCCTGAGCAACGAGAAAACGGATGCGATTTTGCTTCTGGCGCATGGTACGCCCGACGTGCTCGGGGAAATGGCCGAGTATCTTTCGAAGGTCACCGGCGGTCGCGCGCTGCCGCAGGAAGTCGTCGAGGAACTGCAACATCGCTACGCCGAAATCGGCCTGCGCGACGAGCCCATCGCCGGCGGTCCTCCGCTGACGAAGTGGACGCTGGCGCAGGGCCGTCTGCTGGGCGAAGCGTTGGACCGGAAGGTTTACGTCGGCATGCGCAACTGGCACCCGTACATCGCCGAGACGCTCGAAACCATGCGCGGCGACGGCGTCAAACGCTTCAAGGCGATCTGCCTCGCGCCGCAGAACTCTCGCACCAGCACGGGCCTCTACCGCCGCGCGACCATCGCCGTCGCGAGCGGCATGGAGATGGAGTTCGTCGCCGGCTGGGCCGAGCATCCTCTGCTCGCGCAGGCCTTCGCCGATAAGCTATGGCCGGTCTGGGCCGAAGCCTGCGCCTCCACCGGCGAGCGCATTCCCGTGCTCTTCACGGCGCACTCCGTTCCCTGCCGCACCATCATGACCGGCGAGGCCAGCGTAGCCGGCGCACGGCCCGGCACGCCCGTCCAAACCACGCCTGACCCCTATCCCGTCGAGGCCAAGCGCACCGCGCAGATGGTCGCCGACCGCCTCGCGCCGGTTGGCATGACCGAGCGGGACTGGTTCTTCGCCTTCCAGAGCCAGGGCGTCAGCGGCGGGCCATGGATCGGGCCCACGGTTGAGGATACTTTGAAGGCGATCGCCGCAGCCGGCCACAAGGGAGTCGTGATGCAGCCGGTCGGCTTCCTCTGCGACCACGTCGAAATCCTCTACGACATCGACGTGGCCTTCGCCAATACCGCCCAGGAGCTTGGCCTGAAGCTGTGGCGCGCGGCCAGCCTGAACGATTCGCCGACGCTGATTCAGGCGCTGGCCGAGGTCGCGCGCGGCGAGTGGGCGGCGCAGGTGGACGAAGTCGTGACCATCCCATGAAGCGGCGCGTCGCCATCGTCGGCGCCGGCATCGCGGGCGTTACGGCCGCGTGGCAACTGGCACAGCGCGACCGTGCCCACGGCGACGTCGACGCCGTACTGTACGAGGCTTCGGCGAGGCTCGGCGGTACGGTCGAGACGGTGTTGCGCGACGGCTTCGTCGTCGAATGCGGCCCCGACGGCTGGGTGACGGAGAAGCCGTGGGCGCGCGAGCTGATCCGCGAGCTCGGCCTGCACGAGAAGCTGCAGCCCTCGAACGATGCCGAGCGCGTCACCTACATCCTCAGCGGCGGCAAGCTGGTCCCCATGCCCGACGGCATGCGCATGATGGTCCCGACCGACCTGGCCGCGCTCGATAATTCTCCGCTTTTCAGCGCGGTGGCGAAGCAGGCTTACGCGGACGAGCCGCTGCGTGCCGCTGAGCTGAAGGCCAAGGCGCCCGATCAGGACGAGAGCATCGCCGAGTTCGTGCGCAGGCACTTCGGCGACGAGGTGCTCACCAAGATTGCCGCGCCGCTGCTGAGCGGAGTTTTCGGCGGCGATGTCGCGAAGCTGAGCGTCCGCGCCGTTATGCCCGCGTTCGTCGCGATGGAGCGGGAGCATGGGTCTCTGATTGACGCGTTGAACGCGAAAGCCCCTGCGCCGGACAAGCCCGCGGTGTTTACCAGCCTGGCCAATGGAACGGGCGCGCTGATCGACCGCCTGAAGGCTGAGCTTCCGCCGCCTTGGGTCCGGTTGCAAACGGCGGTTACAAGTCTGGCGCGGGATGGTGCGCAGTGGCTTATCGACGGCGAGAGCTTCGACGCCGTGATTGTCGCGGTACCGGCGCACGTCGCGCGTACACTGCTTGCGCCGGTGTCGGCGCGCATGGCGGAGTTGCTGACGATGAACGCGAGTTCGGCGACGATCGCGGCGCTGGCGTTCGATACGACCTTCGATCTGCCCCGCGGCTTCGGCTTCCTGGTGCCTGCGGGCGAGGCGAGTGAACTGCTCGCCGCCACGTTCGTCGACCAGAAATATTCTGGGCGCGTTCCGGAGGGCAGGCGATTATTGCGTGCGTTCTTCGGCAGCGAGTTGACGGGCACGGATGAGGAGATCGCCGCGCTTGCGTGGAAAGAGTTGGAGGCGGTTCTCGGTCCGCTTCCGGTGCCGCTCTTTTCAGTCGTGCGCCGTTGGCCGAAGAGCCTTCCCCAGTATGAGGTCGGGCATCTTGACCGGATGGCGGAGTTGGAGTCGCTGGTTGCCGCACAGCCAGGGCTATGGCTCATCGGCAACGCCTATCGCGGCGTCGGCCTGCCGGATCTGATTCGAGAAGCAAGAGCGGCGGCGCGAGAGTTCCTGGAAGCGTCTTGAGCAACAATTGCGCGGGCGAAATGAGGGTTGGAGCGCCAACGGCCGAGCCTGTCGGCATGGGTCTTGAGCGCCAACGGCGCGACATATCCCAGCCCAGTGCAGCGCCCTGGGTTTGTCACCCGCCACAAAATCCAGGGGCTACAGGCCTGACATAACCGAGCCGCAATCCCACGAGGAGCGCACAAATCGTCGAATGTCCTGCCTGAATTATCTCGGGCCTCCAGCCCTACGTCATCCTCGCGCCCGAAACCCCAGGGCGTTGCCCTGGGCTGGGATATTACGGGCCGTTGGCCCTAAGACCAAAGCGCAATGGACGCTACAATCTCCGCCGCTGAAACGGATCTTCCGCAGCCTCAGGCGTCGCGGCGATGTGTGGCGCGGCCGTCTGGCGCTTCACGATAACGACCAACGCCACCGCACACGCAAGCCATAGAGCGACAGAGCCCCAGCTCTCCACAACCGACTCTTCAACCCGTTCAAGGATCGTCAGCAACACCGGCAGCACGCCCACCGCATAGATCAGCACCGGCACGGCCATGTTGCGGCTGCGCAGCGGATCGGCCGTAAATGGAATCGCGCGGAAGAAGTAAAATCCCGCCGTAAGCGCGAGACAAAGCCCGAGCAACGTCGCGGATTCGCGCGCAAACAACCCCGCATCGACGGGCGTGAACACAGTGATGAACGCGAGTGTAAACATCGCGACGGCGCAGCAGAGCGGCAGCACGGCTCGCCGCACGCCGCTCGAAAGCCCCGCATCCCAGCGGCCTACGGTTGTCTCGAAGATCCACGTCGCGCGCGGTTCAAGCTCCGAGCCAAGGCTCAGGTACACACTCGCCAGCGCCACCAGCAGCAGCGTCGTCGCGATGCTGACCGGACGCAGATGCGACGGACGCAGGAACGGATAGACCGGGATCGACTCGAACTTCGCAACCATCGTAATAGCGATGGCCGCGCCCGCGCAGCACGCGACCAGGAGCGCGACGCGGAAGCGCTGGATGCGGAACAACGTCTGCGCGATCAGATGGAACGACGCGGCCTGCGTGGGCTTACCCAGGTAGCGGCTCATTATCGCTCTCGGAAGCAATGTCATCGGCGCGGACTTCACCTGAGCGCCGGATTCGCCTTCGAGCAGCGATCGAACTTTGCGCCGGTACGCAAGCGGATAGAGGACTGCGAGCGCGAAGGTACTCGCGGCAGTCGCGAGGAGACCGACTTGCGCAAGCGGCGCGAAGAGACGGCTTTCAGGCGCGGGGCGCAGCAACGCATCGTAGATGCCGACGAACCAGAACGGCGGCAAGCGCAGCGCGAATCCCGAGGTGATGACGGCCTGCGATGAGGTTGCAAGCAGCGGCGAGAGGAACAGCAGCAAGAGCAGGACGGCGATCATTGCGCCCTGCAGCAGCGAGCCAAAGATGCGGCCGACTTTCCCCGGTACCAACGCGGCAAGCGACATCAGCGCGAGCGCCGACGTAACCGTGAACAGCCCGGCGAGCGAGACCGCCAGCCCATGCGCAACGATGTGCAGCGGCACCGATCGCGTCCCCGCCATGCCCGGCAGGAAGATCGACGCGGGCAGGTCCGCGCCCACCAGAAACGCGCCGATGAAAGCCGCGGCCGCAACCACCTTGGCCACAAACAACCGCCGCGGCGAGATGGGCAGCAGGCTCAGCACACGCACATCGAGCAGCGTGGGAAAGAAGCCCTCCCACTTCAGCAGCGCGACGATCCCGACCACCGCGCAGCTATACACGACATACATAAAGTGGTCCTGCACCTGTAGCCAGAACGTGCGCCTGACCATCCACGGCATCAGCCCGCTGTACGAGGGGATGAGCGCCAACGTCAGCAGGATGGGCGGCAGGCCCAGCGCGACCGCCATCTGCAGCATCAGCGTCGTGGGCGGCGTGCTCGACGTGTCGGTGGCGAAAAAGCAGGCGAACAGATGCGTTACCAGCACTCGAAAAGGACTGCGCGGTTGCAGCGGTTGCAGCGGCGCGGTCGCGGCCTGCACGGAGAGCGAAGCGACAGCCGGGGCGTTGCCGTAGAGCAGGCGTTTCCAGGGCATAGGCTGGTCCTTGGTATGGTCCCACTCATCGCACAAAGCAAATACGCTATGAATGGGGCACGGGGATGTATTCAGGCGTGGATGGCTTCTACGATTTGCCGGGCTACGACGCGGGTGTCCATGGGGTCGACCAGACTGGCGAAGACGCTCGGCAGATCGGGCAGCGCGAGGCGGCGGCAGAGTTCGGCTGGCGGCCCTTCGGCGACCACCTTGCCGCGCGCCAGCACGATCACGCGGTCGCACACCTTCTCCACCACCTCCAGCACATGCGAGATGTAGAGGATGGCCTTGCCGTCGGCAGCCAAGGCGATCAGCAGGTCGCGAAACAGGCGTGCGGAGGTGACGTCAAGCCCGGAAAGCGGCTCGTCCAGCACGATCAGCGCGGGGTCGTGCAGGATGGCCGCGGCCAGCAGGATGCGCTGCTTCATGCCCTTCGAGTAGAGCGCGATCTGCGAGTAGCGCCAGCTGGTGAGGCCCAGCGGCTCCAGCAGAGCCGACGCCCGGCGCAGGATCACCTCTTCGCTCAGGTTGCGCAGCCGGCCGACCAGTTGCAGGTACTCCAGCCCCGAAAGATGCGTGTACAGATGAGCCTCTTCAGGCACATAGCCAAGCTGTGCGCGAAACGCGGGCAGGTCGTCGGAGATGGGCGCGCCGTTGAAGAGCACGCGGCCTTCACTGGGCTCGATCATGCCGGTCACGATCTTGACCGTGGTCGATTTGCCCGCGCCGTTGGGACCGAGGAAGCCGAGCGTCTCGCCCGGCGCGATGGTGAAGCTGACGTGATCGAGAGCGAGAATGCCGCGGTAGAGCTTCGAGATGTTTTCTACGGAGAGCATGGGTTCGCCTCGAAGAGAATGCGGTGGTCCAGCCCATGTCTCGGAAGCGAGACATGGGGCACCCACTTTGGCGCTGGATCAGCGAATGACAGGGAAGACGGTCCTCAGCAGGCAAACAGACAGCACGACGGCCAGCAGCAGCCGTTCCGCGCGAAGTTCAAACGGTTCGATCAACGGGTATACCCCGGAGATGAGGCCGACTGTACCGTCGGCCGCAGCCACCGGATCGGCCGGCTGGCGCAGCAGATGCTGGCGCAGCACGGACACCGCGGCTTCGCGCAGCAACCATGCGGGGCTGAAACTTTCGACAGCCTCGTCATACGTGCTGAGCATCTCCGAGGCGAAGTTGCGCCGGAACTCCGCGGGATGCAGGCGGAGCAGCGCGACGTACAGCGAGCGGGCGGCGCCGTTTTGCATCAGGCCTCCTCCATTCGGATGCCGGCGCGGCTGGCGGTCAGCCGCTTTTTGCCTGCCTGCACGACCAATTGCAGACGCTTGAGTTCCTGGTCCAGCACAGTCGCGCCCAGATTGGTGAGGTGATACATGCGGCGCGCTTCAGCGTCCTCGCGCGGCTCGGAAAACTCCGTCACCAGGCCGCTCGCGAGCAGCGTCTTCAGGTTGTCGTAGAGGGTTCCCGGGCCGACCTTGTAGTCACCGGCCGAGAGCGTGGCGATCTCCTGCATGATGCCGTAGCCGTGCAGGTCGCGCTGCGTCAGCGCCAGCAGGATGTAGGTGACGGCGTTTGAGAGCGGAGGTGCGGGTGCATGCTTACTCATAGTCAGATGACGATATATCGGAATCCGAACAAGAGTCAAGGAATTTGTGCGTGTCTGTCTTACCACATTAGAAATGATCCCGCGATTCGACGCTCGACCGTAATTGGTCTTGGTCTGGATGTGCGCGGGGCTGGCGGATACGTGATAGCTCCGCCATCGCGACATTTTTGGTGAGCTGTACGAGCTGACCTCTAGTCGGGACACCTTGTTAGAGGTTCCGGCTTGGCTAATAGAGGCCGCGAAGCGTAACACGGCATCTACGCGAACGACCCCTTAACTCCTCTGGACAACCATGAGCAGTCGCTGAGTGCCTCCTTCTCTGCGACGAACGCTAGATCCTCACCCCAACCTCCCGCACGCGCACGCGTCCGCCGCGCCGCGGCTTCGTTCAAGTCGACGTTCGCGGATGAGATTTCGCTCGAACTCAGCAAGGGCGGCGAGGACATGGAAGACCAGCCGGCCTGCTGGCGAGACGGTTTCGATCTTCTCGGTGAGCGACTCGAAGTTTATTTGCGCTCTTCCAGAACTGCACGCTGCACACCTCCTTCTATAGGCGCGGATCAAGCGTCCTCGCTGCCTGCTCTTTCGGTTCTAAGGGAACTTTGGTATGCGGTCTGGCACGTCTACAGGGCACGGTCGCTGTAATAAGCTTTCCTTATCAAACTAATGAAAAGTACAGGCTTTACAAATGTTTGCAGACCGCTCTAGAGTTGCTTGGATTCTCAATGAGCTCGCTTTCAAGGCTGGAGATTTTCCCATTGCTGGAACCTTGATTGCTGCTTCAAATTGCCTGGATTCGACAGGAGAAACGATTCCGCGTCTCCAGGCCAAGTTCGTGATTGAAGGATCGGATTGAGGTAAATGATGAAAAAGAATATCGGTTATATAGTGACAGGTCAGGCGCGGCGCATTGCTTGTGCTCTTCTGGCCCTTCTCCTTCTCTCTTGTGCTTTTGGCGGCATGAACGCGGCGTTTGCCCAGTTTCTCGACCAGGGAGCGATTACCGGGACCGTTCAGGACACTACCGGTGCAGCTATCCCTGGCGCTACTGTGAAGATCGAGACTCCGGCCACCGGGTTCCACTTGACTACCACCGCTGACAAAAGCGGCGTTTACGTCTTTTCGCCAATTCGCATAGGCACGTACACCGTAACTGCATCTGCGCCAGGTTTTGAAAGCGCAGTACAGGAAAACGTTAACCTTTCGCAGGGCCAGCGAATGGAGGTTTCGCCCCGGCTAAAGGCGGGATCGGTGAACGAATCAGTTACCATCACGGAAGCTCCGCCGCTGCTTCAGTCGCAGGACAGCTCCGTCGGTCAGGTGATGAGCACCCAGCAGATCAATGACACGCCGTTGAATGGCCGCAATACAGTCTACCTCGCTCAACTAGCTGCGGGTGTAGTCATGGGCCATGGTTCCCGTGGAGCCGGTACGGGAGATTTCGAGGCCAACGGCATGCGCGCCGAGCAGAATAATTTCGTAATCGACGGTGTCGACAACAATGCGGTGTCGGTAGATTACCTCGGCAACAACAGCTATCTCGTCAACCCACCGCCCGACGCCCTGGCAGAGTTCAAGGTGTCCACATCGAACTATAGCGCGGAATACGGGCACGCCGCTGGCGCTGTAATCAGTGCGAGCATCAAGTCTGGATCCAATAAGTTCCACGGTGATGTATGGGAGTACTGGCGCAACGATATCCTGGCCGCCCACGACTGGACGACGCCCGCGATTCCTAAAGGACCGTTTCGTCAGAACTTGTTCGGCGCTACTCTTGGCGGGCCGGTCATTAAAAACAAGCTGTTTCTGTTCGGTGATGTACAGGCCAACCGCATCGTGATCACTCAGTCGCAATCCCCTCTGACCGTCCCGACGGCTTTGGAGCGGCAGGGCAATTTTTCCGAGCTTCTGAACCCAGCGTTGACTTCTGGAGGAGCCGCCATAACCCTGTACGAGCCGCACAACAACCAGACATTGTTGACCTGTAACGGCATACAAAATGCGCTGTGCGCCAATCAAATCGACGCTGTGGCGCAGAACATTCTCAACCTGTTTCCGGCTCCCAACGCGAATAACGGTGCGACTTACAACAACTACACCTACAGCTTGAAGCAGAGAATCAACACCTTTCAGTGGGACACGCGTGCGGACTGGGACATCAGTCAAAAGGACCAGGCCTTCGCTCGATTCAGCTACTCCAACACCAGAGGCAGTTTTCCCGCGCCACTTGGTCCCATTCTGGATGGGGGCGGCGGAGCCGGATCATCCAACGTGAGCGGCGGACAAGTTAATTACGCGAACAACTTTGTCTTAAGTGAAACCCACGTCTTCAGCCCCAAACTGGTAAATGAGTTTCGTTTTGCCTACGACTACGCGCATTTCAACGTGGTGCAACAGAATGCGACGGTCAACCTTGCTGCTACGCTCGGCCTGGGCGGTGTTCCATTCGGACCGTCCACTCCCAATAATGGCGGCATTCCATACTTCACGATCGGCGGCCTTCCGCAATTTGGCACACGAGCCTATCGGCCGGAGACGGAGTTCGAAAATGAATACCAGATTCTCGACAACGTCTCCTGGACCCTGGGAAACCACTCGCTGCGACTAGGCTTCGCATACCAGAGCGTGCGCTCTTACACCTTGGAACCGCCGTCATCGCGCCCTCAATACAGTTTCAGCGGAACGTCAACTTCGAAGCCTGGGGTTGCGAACACCGGGTCCGGTATCGCTGATTTTCTCACCGACAACATGTCGAGCGGCTCCATCGGTCCCTATGCCGCGTTCAATAACGATCAGAACAATCCCTCGGCGTATGTTCAGGACGACTGGAAGGTAAGCAAAGACCTAACCCTCAACCTTGGTGTACGCTACGACTATTTCCAACCCTACAAGGAAATGGCCGGACTTCAGGCCAACTTCTTTGTCAATACCGTCGGCATCGGCACAGGAACGGCCATTTACGCGCTTCCTGCACAGGATCAGGGCAAACTCACCCTCAATCCGACATTTATCAATACACTGGCAAAAGATAATATCAGCCTGGTCTACGACAACAATCCTCAACTGGTAAGCGCACAGCATTTCAACTTTGCTCCTCGCGTCGGCTTCGCCTACACGGCTGACCCCAAGACCGTCTTTAGAGGCGGTTTCGGAATGTTCTACCAGGGACAGGAAAACACCGGAGCGGCGAACGATCTGGGCTTCAACTACCCTTTCGTCTTTAGCGATAACTTCCCATCTGCCGGGTGTCCCGCAGGATCTACAAATTGCCCGAACAATGGCTACACGCTCGAGACCGGATTTTCCAGCGCCATCTCCCAAGGCTTAACGACCTACTTCAATACTCCTACGCTGGTCGGCCAGACACGAAATATGAAGTCGATCTATGCGATGGACTACAACCTGGCATTTGAAAAGGGATTCGGCAATGATCTCGTTGCAACCATAGGGTATGTAGGCACGCTGTCACGGCATCTTCCAATCAATATCAATAGCAACACTCAGCCGGTACTTCTTCCCTCCGGCAGCAGTTCGACGGCCTACACTCCTTTTCCGGATTTCGGCGGCTCTGCAAACATCCTGTACGAGGGCATTGGAGAGTACAACGCTCTCCAGACCAAGCTTCAGAAGCGCATCTCTCACGGAGTGGACTTCCTGGCTACTTACACTTGGTCCCATTCCATGGATGACGCCGGCGATCCCCTCGGCGGGGGCATCGGCGGATATCGCAACCCGGCAATTATTCCGATTCGTCAGGATATGACCAATTCAGGCTGGGACACACGTCACCGCTTCACCTTCAACGGCTTCTACAGGCTGCCCTTCGGCAAAGGGGAATCGCACATGAGCCATAGCGCCCCGGTTGTTGATGCTCTTTTTGGCGGCTGGTCCACCAACGTCACTTATCAGCTTCAATCGGGCCAGCCCTTCTCCGTTGGTACCGCGAATCAGACAAACGTGAGCGGTGGTTCCGCATACGCGATCATGACGAGAAATCCCTTTGCTCCCGGGGGCACTCCGGATCCCAGCAATCCATCGATAACCTGTCCGACATCTTTGCGGAACAAGGCACATTGGTTCAATCCATGTGCGTTCACGAACCCTCTGCCCTCTTCGCTGCTTACTCCATTTGCGAAAAACAATGGCAACCCCAATCTACCGGCCTCGGGATACGCTTATCCGACGTACATCACAGACCCCGCAACCGCCAAGCTCTTCCTGGGAGGAAGAAGCGACAACGTTTACGGTCCTGGTTTCCAACGTATGGATATGTCTTTGTTCAAGAGGTTCCATACGTTTGAAGGGCAATACCTTGAACTTCGAGGGGACGGGTTCAACATGCTGAATACACCTGCTTATGGGGGTCCGAACGGCAGCATTTCTAATACCGGCGGCCTGATCACCTCGGCTCACAGCACACAGGCTTATACTCCAAATGCACGCTTTTTCGAATTGGCGGCCAAGTATGTCTTCTAAGTGAATCGAGTTCTGAAATGCACCGGCGCGCCGCTCACGGCGTACGCCGGTGCTTCCGCTACGTCTCGGTGTCCCGGCAAGCTGAAGATGGATTTCTCTGTATCGTGCCGGAAACGACCAATGCACCATCTTGATTCTCTGGAGATCAGACTATGCCCTATAGATTGAGCCTGGCGCTGGCGTTAGCGCTTCCCCTGGTCATCACAGCCGCGGGCGCGCAGGTTCAGGCGCCCCACTGGCGTGGCGCGGGACCGACTCCGTGTGCGGGATCAGATGGCGGCATCTACCAGTGCCCTCCGGCGCTGGGCGTCATCGCTATACGAGCCGGGCGCCTTTTCAATAGCACTACAGGCCAGATGTTGACGCGGCAGGTCGTGGTTATTTCGGGCGATGCAATCCTTGACGTCGGACCTGAGGCTCAGGTGAAAATTCCGCCGGATGCAAAGGTAATCGATCTCAGCAATGCTACCGTTCTGCCCGGGCTAATCGACGCACATACGCATATGTTTAACGACCGCCGGCGGGATGGAACGACAGAAGCTTCCATGCTGATCGCGGCGCAGAACGCTGCATCGGATCTGCGCGCGGGATTCACCAGCGCACGAGACCTGAGCACCCACGGTAACGGATACGGCGACCTGGCGATCCGAGCTGCCATCAGCGAAGGGCGCATAGAAGGCCCCCGATACCAGGTATCGACTCGGGGTATCGAGTGGGCAAGCAAGCCTGAGGACCCTGCAAAGCCGGACAACCCCCTGGCCGGCAAACTGGTCCGATCGGTGGAGGATGCGCGTGCGGCTGTGCGGGAGCAGATTGCCCGCGGGGCGGACTGGATCAAACTGTATCCGGCGGTTGATTACTCGTTTACACCAACCGGCGAGGTCACGTACAGGCTCACCTATCCAATGCCCGTTCTACAGGCACTCATGGATGAAACCCATCAGCTGGGCCACAAGGTCGCGTGCCACGTCTTCGGCGGTGAAGGGGAAGTGAACGCGATCGTTGCGGGTTGTGACACGATCGAGCATGCACTGGGTCTGGACCAGGCGCAAGCCGACATGATGGCGCAGAAGGGTATCTTCTACGATCCCACCTTTGTCCGATATACCGAACCCAATATGGATGACACAGACGCCAGGAACACCGGCGGCAAATATCGTATGATTCCCATCTTCGAAAAGGCCGTTACGCTCGCCGTAAATACCCCGGGGCTGAAGATCATGATGGGCAGCGGCGCTGACGGATCCACCATCGCCCATGGAACGCAAGCTCTGGAGTTTGAAGCGCTGGTAAAACGTGCCGGGATGACTCCGGCGCGAGCGATACAAGCCGGCACTATCGTAGACGCTGAAGCCATGGGTTGGCAGGATCGAGTCGGCTCCATCGACAAAGGTAAGTACGCCGATATCGTCGCCGTCTCTGGTGATCCCCTGGTCGATATCACTGAGCTTCAGCGCGTGAAGTTCGTCATGAAAGGCGGGAAGGTCATCCGGAACGACATGCCGCAACGCGCTTCCGGGAAGACGCCTGCGCCACGAGGGACCAGGCAATCCCATTCCGTGGAGGATCTCTCGAATGAGTTCTGATCGTTCTATCTTCCAGCGAGGGATGAACCGACGCGATTTCCTGGCGCGAGCCTCCGCGGCTGCCCTCTCCGCTAACGGTCTGCTCAAGCAAGGGTGGGCGCAGGGTGGTGAGTTTGTCATAGCAGAGACGAGCTCGGGCAAGATCCGCGGAACCACGAACCGTGGCATCAAGATCTTTAAAGGCGTTCCTTACGGCGCGAATACAGCAGGAGCCAACCGGTTCATGCCCGCAGTCGATCCGGTGAGCTGGACCGGCGTTCGCGATGCGCTGGACTACGGCCACAGCTGCCCGCAGGGCAACCCGTCTCCCAGAGCGCGAGACTTAGGCGCTGCAAACGCGGCACCGGCCGTGGCGCAGCATAGCGAGGCCGCAAAGCCTGCGCCTGGACCGTCAATCTTTCCAGCTCTGGACGTTCCCGGAAACAAGAATCCAGGTCAGGGCGAAGACTGCCTCGTTCTGAATGTCTGGACCCCCGCGCTCAACGACGGCGGCAAGCGCCCGGTTATGCTTTGGTTGCATGGCGGCGGCTTCCGCGGAGGGTCCGGATCCAATGCGGGCTGGGATGGAACCAACCTTTGTTTACGTGGCGACGTGGTGGTCATCACCATCAATCACCGCCTCAGCGCCATGGGATTCGCAAATTTCAGCGAGTTCAACCCCGATTTCGCGGCGTCTGGCGAGGTAGGAATGTTGGATATTGTGCATGCGCTGAAATGGGTACGCACCAACATTGCTCAATTCGGCGGCGATCCGAATAGGGTAATGATCTTCGGACAGTCGGGCGGCGGCCGAAAGGTCGAAACGCTGCTTGCCATGCCGGCAGCCAAAGGACTCTTCCATCGCGCCGTGATTGAAAGCGGCATCGCAATCAGGATTGTCGATCGCGACGTCGCGATTCGCAATGCGGAGGCGCTACTCGCCAGACTGAGCATCCCCAAGGCGGATGTGCACAAGATCCAGGAGCTTCCGGTAGATCAAATTCTCATTGCCGCAGCCGCAGTCGATCGTGATTTGGGCGACGCTGACCTCGACACGATGGGATTTTCGCCATCCGTCGACGGCAAGATCATTCCGCAGCATCCCTTCTACCCGTCGGCGTCATCTGTTTCAGCCGATGTGCCCGTGATGATCGGCAGTACACGCACGGAATACACCGGCCTGACGACCGATGCCGCGCTGTGGCGTCTGGATGAAGCTGGAATGCGAACCCGAATCAATCAGCTGCTCGGTGGCCCATCCCAGGCGATGATCGACCTGTATCGCGAAGAAAATCCTCACGCGACGCCTAGCGATATCTTCTTCCTCATTGAGAGCGACTACCGTTACGGTGCGAAGACGATGAAGATCGCGGAACGACGGGCTGCGCTGGGAAGAGGGCCGGTGTATCTGTATTACTTCACCTGGGAGAGCCCGGTGCAGGGAGGCCAGTTGAAATCACCGCACAACATCGAGTGGCCATTCGCCTTCGATAATGTCCAGATCTGCGCCAACCTCACCGGCGGTGGGCCGGAAGCGATGGCCCTGGCCGATAAGGTCAGTGATGCCTGGATTGCGTTCGCCCGGACAGGTAATCCCAATACTCCAAAACTACCGCACTGGCCCGCGTTTAACGCCGCGGACCGAGCCACCATGGTCATCAACAACACCAGCAAGGTAGTCAATGATCCATTGCGAGAACAACGAATCGCCATGTTCCGCGCCCTGGATTTAACGTGACAGGTCTCACCCTCCAATGAGGTTTTTCGGTTAAGTCCAATAAGGGCAGGCAGGTAAGTACGAAAGTGACTTTTACCTGCATAGGAGAAGGTGGATGAATGTTAGAGTCACGCCCGCGATCGCTCTTTTGGGCATTCTGGCGGCACGGAATGGCACAGCTCAGAAGCCCGCAACCCAGGCAATGCCGCATCTTGAAAAGCGGGGAGCTGCTACGCAACTGATCGTGGACGGCAAGCCCATGCTGGTGCTCGGAGCAGAGTTGCATAACTCTACCTCGTCCAGCGCGGAGTACATGAAACCTGTCCTTGATCGTTTTTCCGCCCTGCACCTGAATACCGTCCTTGGGTCTGTCTGCTGGGACCTTGTGGAGCCGGAGGAGGGTATATTCGACTTCAGCCAGGTGGACGGCCTGATTCAGGGCGCCCGGCGGCATAACATGCACCTGGTCCTGCTCTGGTTTGGAAGCTGGAAGAACGGCGTGTCCACCTACGATCCGGTTTGGGTCAAGCGAGATTACAAACGTTTTCCGCGCGCGCAGAGCAAGGATGGAAAGAGCCTCGAGATTCTTTCCACGCTGAGTGAAGCCAATGTTGATGCCGACGCGCGTGCGTTCGCTGCCGTCATGAAACACGTTCGCGATGTCGACGGCGAAGCGCACACGGTTCTCATGGTCCAGGTGGAGAACGAGGTGGGCGTTCTCACGGAAACCCGCGATCAGTCCAGTCAGGCAACAGCGGCTTTCCGCGCCCCGGTGCCGAAGGAACTGATGGCCTTCATCCAGAAGAACAAGGAGACGTTGATTCCGGGATTCCGCAGACGATGGGAGGCGAACGGCTTTAAGACATACGGTAGCTGGGAAGAAATCTTCGGTGCCGGCGACGAGACGGACGAGGCATTCATGGCGTGGAACTATGCTCGGTATGTAGGCAAAGTCGCGGGGGCGGGAAAGGCTCAATATCCCCTCCCCATGTTCGTCAACACGTGGCTTGATCGCTGGCAGGAGACTGCGCCCATGAA
>CAXTMK010000047.1:0-30403 GCA_964245315.1 uncultured Acidobacteriaceae bacterium
GCTGCCCACTGACCATGTGCTGGCGATGTTGGACGTCGGCCACAATCCGACCAACCTGACGCTCAAGCCCGATGGCGGCGAAGTGTTTGTCTCGAATCGGGATTCGGATTCGATCTCCGAGATCAACACCCAGACCAACGAGGTCGGCTCGACCTACTCGATCGGCAACCGGCCGGCGCACGCCATCGTCTCGCACGATAACGACGCGCTTTGGGTGTCGACGCTGGGCTCGCAGACGATCTCGCTCTACTCGATTGCGGACGGCAAGGTGCTGTCGGGGGTGCAGGTCGGGACGTCGCCCGATGCGCTGGCGTTTTCCTCCGGCGAGCAGATGCTGCTGGCGGCGGATACCAAATCCGGGGATGTCGCGGTGATCCGGACGGCCAGCAAGCTGGGTCCGGCTCTGTTCACGATTCTGGCGGCGGGCGGAAACCCTTCGGCGATCGCGATAAAGGAGATGGTGCCTCGGCCGTAGAACCCAATAACGATGCCAGGACTTCGTCTTTTAGGGATTAGCGTGGGGCTTCAGCCCCACATTGATGCCAACGAACTGGCGGCTTTAGCCGCGAGCCTTCAGTTCCAACCATGCGAAGCACCTGGACGATTGCGGCGCGACCCACTCCTCGCGAGAGACAAAAACGCGATGAATGGGGCACGGAAATCATAGCGTTAGCTCGAACAGGACAGCGCCATGTGCGGGAATCGACACCTTGACGGTATCGGAGCGCCCTTCCTTCGTGTCGCTCCATAACTCGCGGCTCGCGTATGCCTTTGCGGGGAGATTGTAGAAGTCGTACCTGCGTTCGATCGTCCTTGCCGACTCCCCCAGGTTGAAGAGAGCCAGATACCTGATCCCTCCCTGACCGGATGCGGTCCACGCGATCTCGTCGCCTTCCCGCATCACCTGTTTCGCATCGTGGCCGTTCTGATCGACGTTCAGCACGTCTTTATTGGTCAGCAGTTTGACGGTCCAGTCGTCCAGCTTCGTCAGATTGGCGCCCAGAATGAGCGGCGAGCGGGCGATAGACCACAGCGTGAGCAGGGTCTGCTGCTCGTCGTGCGTAAGGCGCGAGGCGCGCGCTTCGCCGTCGCCCGGGTGGGGTCCGAGGTAGCCGACAGGGAGCATATCCGCGTCCGGCCAATTGCCCGGTTGGGCGTAGGGCTCCCAGCCGGGCAGGACATCGAACTGGCCGGAAACCGTGCGCGGCCACGGTTTGGGATTGCTCCAGAAGTCCCACACGTCGTCGGAGATGCGCCACATCTGCGCCAGCGGCTGCAGCTCCTTCGCGTGATCCAGCGCGGTCGGTCCGGGCGAAAGACTGAGCACGATGGAGCGTCCGGATCTGGCGATCGCCCGGTGGATCATGCGGATTTCAGCGGGCTTGTAGGGGTGGTCGGAGATGCAGTCCACCTTCAGGTAATCGACGCCCCAGCCGGCATACTGGGCGATTAGCGAGTCGTACCAGGCCTGCCCGGCGGGAGTGTCGCGCACACCCCAGTTGGTTGGATCCCACGGGCAGGCGTCGCTGGTGTCGGCGACCTCCTGCGCGTGGAAGCCGCTGCCCGCGACCGGCGTGTTCCGCTGCACGGCCAGGCGCGGGATGCCGCGCACGATGTGGATACCGAACTTCAATCCCTGCGCGTGGACGAAGGCGCCGAGCGCGGCGAAGCCGGTATTCCTGCCGCCGGCGATCGCGGACGGAAACCGGCCAGGCACGGGCACGTAGCGGCCGTTGGCGTCGAGCAGGTAGTCCAGGTTTTCAGGCGTCATTCGCACCAGCGGGTTGGGCAGGAACCAGCCTTCGTCGATGATCGCGTACTGCCAGCCGAAGGGCTTCAGCTTCTTCGCCAAAACCTCGACGTTCTCGCGGAACTGCGCTTCGGTGATGGTCAGTCCATAGGCGTCCCAGCTATTCCAGCCCATAGGCGGATGCGCCGCAAGCATGGACTGACCCGCCGCCGGGCCGGGCATGATGCTCGCTGCGACGAGGAGCATGAGAACATGGATGCGGGCCAGGCTGAGCTCCTTGACGTAACGGATCAAAGATACCAAATCAGATTAATGATGGAAAATCCATAAACAGCTGGGCACTCAAACCAGCGGGATTCGGCGACCGGCAGCTTGATTTAACCTTTTCCGGGAAAAATACAGCGCTTCGGCGCCTGAATAGGATATGTTCGACAAATCCGGGATCGTAAGGAGCAAAGCATGAGCAACGACGCATTGCCGAATAAAGTCAGGCAGAACTTCTCCGTCCAGAAGGTAGGCGTAGAAACCCTGGTGTACGACGAGTTGCGTCATCGCGCCTTCTGTTTGAACCGGACATCCTCCGCGATCTGGCGTATGTGCGATGGAACCCGCACCGTCGCGAACATGGCCGAGGCCGCGACCCTGGAGCTTGGCGCGCCGGTGAGCGATGAAGTGGTACGGCTTGCGCTGGCCGATCTGCGGCGCGACGGCCTGGTAGAGGCTGAGCTTGCGCCGGCGATCCCGGCAGAGATTTCGCGACGCCGCCTGCTGCGGACGCTGGGCGCAACCGCCTTGCTGCTGCCGTCGATCGCGGCCGTAGCGCCTTTGCCGGCCGCGGCCCAGTACAACGGCTGCTTCGATTGCACTGACACGCCCGCGACCGGTTCCGCGGCCAAGCCGGCGGTACCGGCTTCGATCCTCGACCAGCGGAAGGAAGCATATAAACAGCTGCAGAAGGCGAAGGAAGCGCAGCAAAACCGAACCGATCCATTCCGGCTGAAGGCCCGCTAAGGTCCATGCATGAGCCGCTGCAAGCGATCGCTGGTCCGCGCCTGCCGTGCGTCGCTTACGGCGTGAACTTCGCGCTGGAGGCGAGCGAGCCGGAGCTGCTGACCAGGATGCTCGCGTGCGTTCCGCACGGGACGGTTCCGGATGTCGCCGCCGCCGAATCGACGGGAATCTTTGCCCTGACAGGCCGCTATTCGCTCTCGACTCCGGACGGAGTCGTCCTGAAATCGCCTGAACTGGAGTTTGTGCTGGAGCGGCTGACCCAGGATTTGATGGTTTATGTCGCGAATCTGGCGCCGGAGCGCGTGTTCGTCCACGCCGGCGTGGTGGGTTGGCGCGGACGCGCGCTGGTGCTGCCGGGGACGAGCTTCGCCGGAAAGACCACGCTGGTCGCGGAGTTGGTGCGAGCGGGGGCAACCTACTATTCGGACGAGTACGCGGTGGTGAACGCCGGTGGTCTGGTGCACCCGCATGCGCGCGACCTGCAGATGCGCGAACCCGGTCGGGCGGAGCAGAAAGGCCTGGCCATCGCGGAGCTTTCGGGATTCGCCGGAGTGGATGCGCTGCCGGTTGGGCAAGTCGTTTTTGCGCAGTATGTGGCCGGCGGCGTATGGCAGCCGCAGCCGCTAAGCGCGGGGCTGGCGGTGCTGGAGATGCTGCGCCACAGCATTCCGGTGCAGCGCACGCCCGCTCGCGTGATGTCCGCGCTGGCCGCCATGATGGAACCCGCGACCGCCTGGCGATCGGAGCGCGGCGATGCCGCCGAGACCGCTCGTATACTGCTTGCCGGCATGGACGTATGAGACCCGGAATGCAGCCGCTGCTGGCGGTCCTGCGCAACGAAGCGGTTGACGCCGACGAGCTCGATGCGGCGCTGACGCTGGCCGAGCAAGAGCATGTGCTGCCGTGGACCATCGCGCGGCTACGAGCGAACGCCGTGACCCTGCCGGCCGAAATCGAACGTCGGGTGGTGGAGGCGGAACGCAGCGCGGCTATCGCGGCGTTTTACTGGACTTCGGAGCTGAAAGGTTTATTGCGAGCCTTTGGCGAGGCTGCGGTTGCCGTGATTCCGCTCAAAGGGCCTTGCCTGGCGGAGCGGCTCTACGGCGGCGCGGAGTTACGGTCCAACCGCGATCTGGACCTGCTGGTTCGCGCGGATGATCTGGCAAGGGCGAAGAACCTTTTGAGCACGCAAGGCTTTACACCAACCGCGCACCCGGACGACTACCACCAGCCCTGGCTGCGTGGCAGCACGGTCGTCGAGCTGCACCACAATGTCGAGAATCCGCTGGCGTTCGACTTCGAGATCGAAGGCGCGTGGGCCGGGGCAGAGACGGCGGTGTTCAAAGAAGTGCCAATTCTGCGCCTGGCCGCGGCGGATGAGCTTTTGTTTCTCTGCCTGCACGGGGTGCGGCACCGCTTCGACCGCATGAGCCTGGTGCTGGATCTAAAGCTGGCGTTTGCGCAGCTGGATACCGCTCAGAGTCGTCCGCGGAACGGGGATTTGCGGAACGTCCTGTATCTGGGATGCGCCATGGCTCGGCGGTTGGATGCCACGGTCTGCCCCGGACCTAAGCCTGACGAGCAATTGGATAGACTTGCGGATCGGTTGTGGGATCGGCTGATGACGCAGCGGGCAGCGACGCTGGATTGGGAAGCAGCACACGCGTTTTATCTGGAGATGGAACGGCCGGGGGTGGCGCGGATGCGGCGGCGAGTGCGGCATTGGCGAATACTTGCGACGCGGGTGATCGAGCCGGATTATGTCTTTGCGGCGAGGTTTGGTTTGAGCCGGCGCTGGCAGGCCACGCTGTTGCGGCCGTTACGGCTGTTGCTGCGGACGAGACTCTAGCCGCTCCGGAGAAGCAGATTTCTCCGCTTCGCTGCGGAATGACAAACAATCTCAGGTCATCCCGTTTGTTGTCATCCGGTTTGTTGTCATCCCGCAGGGATCTGCTTTTGTCCTTCGCCTGGCCCCGGAATCGCATGTCCCGCGCCCATCAGCACCAGCGACCGCTGCGCGAACGGCGAGTAGACCAGGATCGCCGTGCACGAAAGCGCCAGACCGAAGCTGATGTGGTGCAGCAGCAGAAACGGCGACAGCGACCACAGGATGTCGGCCGGGAGCAGGAAATTCCACAGCTTCAGGATCTTTTCGCGAATGCCGGGTGGGTGGAAGAGCACGGCGCAGAGCAGGAAGACGCGCACCGGAATCAGGACGGCTGCGGTCGCGACGAGAACGAGGAAAACTGCCTCGGGATGGCTGAGCGGCGCGATCAGATCCTCGATCTCGGCGAGGTTGGCGAGCGCACCGATGTAGAACGCCAGGTACATCAGCTGCAGCAACAGAAAGAGCGTCTGGACGGTCTGCGGCGGCGTTTTGGGAAGTTCGTGCGGAGCCGAGAGCCAGTTTTCAGCGACCGGAGCCGGGACCGGTTCGGGAGCCGGTTCCGGCTGCGGCGCGGGCGGTTCGGGTACTCCGGAGACGGTGACCGGCGCGACGAAGCGGTAGCCGCGCCGAGCCAGCGTCTCCACAAAGCGCGGGTTGCCGGCGGTGTCGCCGAGCGCCTCGCGGATGCGGTTGACCGCGGAGTTGACGCCGTGTTCGTAGTCGACGAAGGTGCCGTCGGGCCAAAGCTCGCGGGCGATCTCGTCGCGGGTGAGCAGTTCACCGGCGCGGTCGAGCAGCAGGCAGAGCACCTGGAACGGCTGCGCGTTCAGCTTGACCCGGATGCCCTGGCGGCGCAGTTCGCCGGTAGCGGCGTCGGCCTCGAACACTCCGAAGCGGTATTGGCGGACTGGCTGCGGGGCGGGCATGTCTTCAGTCGAGTGTATTGCATCGTTTCCGGCGTTGAAGAACTATCTCTAAGTTCCTCCACATGAATGTCTTGCGCCGTGAGGAACAATTTCGCACAGATGAGGCGCGGAGGATTGCGCGGTGAGCCCGCCCCGGCGCATGGTTCAGGACATGAAACGACGCCTGCTCCTCACCGGACTCCTGCTGCTGACTTGCTCCGCCTTCGCCGAACCTTCAGCGTCGGCGGTCGAAACCTTCAACCTCTACGTCGCCGCGCTGGAATCGCGCCTGGCCCGGCAGCATCGCACGCCTGAAACGTTCCTGGCGCCGACCACCTCCGCGCCGCGCAACGAAGCTATCGTCGAGCGCGTCGCGGTCGAATCGCCGCAGGGCGCCCTGCTGCATCACTGGCGCGGAACCGCCTTCGCGCCGGGTGCGACGGCAGCCGGCTTCGAGCGTCTGATGCGGGACTTCGACCAGTACCCCCGGCACTTTGCGCCGCAGGTCCTGCAGGCGAGCGTAAAGGCGAGCCAGGGCGACGAGATGCAGGCGTCGATGCGGGTGCGCCAGAAGCACGTCATCACCGTAGTGATGGACACCGCCTACGACATCACCTTCGGGCGGCTGGATGCGCAGCATGGCTGGAGCATCTCGCGCAGCACCAGGATCTCGGAGATCGGCTCCGGCGGCATCGCGGTGGCGCCGGGTGAAGAGCACGGATTCCTATGGCGGCAGAACACCTGTTGGAGCTACGAGGAGCGCGATGGAGGCCTGTATCTGCAGATAGAGTCGGTGTCGTTGAGCCGCTCAATTCCAACGGGACTGGGATGGGCGGTGCGGCCGTTTGTGGAGAGCGTGCCGCGGGAGTCGCTGGAGTTTACCTTGCAGGCGGTTTGCAAGGGGTTGCGGAAGTAAAGACAAGGCTTCGGTCCTGGAGTTACGAGTTTCGAGTTGGGAGCTTTGAGTAAGACAAGCGGCGGCAAGGACAAATACGGAGATTCTGGCTGCGCCAGAATGACGGCAGTAGGGTGGGAATGGGGAGGAAGAGATGAATGTAGCGATCGTGCATGCGGATACAAGCTTCAAAAACGGCGCGACGGATAAACCAGTCACTTACGGCGGCGGCCGAGAAGCGCGCGTTGCTGTGGATGGCGGAGCGAGCGCCGCGCTGGGTTACGTCGGACCAACTCACGGCGCTCGGCTTCGGGGCGCAGATCTCCGCCGGCATCTTCTACGCGCTGGCCGGTTGGGATAAGCGCGCGCTCATCGCGGTGATTGTCTGCGTCGCGCTGAACTGGCTGGGCGACAGCCTCGACGGCACGCTGGCGCGGGTGCGCGCACAGCAGCGTCCGCGTTATGGATTCTATGTCGATCACATGGTCGACATACTCGGCTCAACAGCGATGATGGCCGGCCTGGGCACATCCGGCATGCTGCACTGGCAGACCGCGCTGGCCATGCTGATCGCGTTTCTGCTGCTGTCGAGCGAGAGCTATCTGGCGACCTACACGCTGGGCTGCTTCCAACTCTCGCAAGGCATCTTCGGGCCTACCGAGATACGAATTTTGCTGGTCATCGGCAACGTCGCGCTGCTGCATAGCCGCTTCGCGACCGTCTTCGGCCATCGGCTGCTGCTGTTCGATATCGGCGGGGCGATCGCGGCAGCCTGCATGTTTGCGATGACCCTTGCCGTCACCATTCGCAACACAGCGAAGCTCTACCAGCAGGAGCCGCTGCCATGAAGGCACTTGCGCGTTGGTTGAAGTTCAATGCAGTTGGAGCGATGGGGATGGTCGTGCAGCTGGGATCGCTGGTAGTGCTGACGCGGATGCTGCCGGGGTATCCGCTGGCCGCGTCGGCGATGGCCGTGGAGTTGGCGGTGCTGCATAACTTCGCCTGGCATGTGCGCTATACGTGGCGCGATCGCCAGGGCGCGTGGGCGCCGCAGCTGGTGCGCTTTCAGATGGCGAATGGGTTGGTATCGGTGCTGGGGAATGTGGTGCTCATGCGGGCGTTGGTGGGGCATATGCCCCTGCTGGCGGCAAATGGAATCGCGATTGCGGCGTGCTCCGTGGTGAACTTCGGTTTGAGCAATGGGTGGGCGTTCGCCTCAAGTGACCCACTCATCGCGAAGAACAAAGGCGCGATGAATGGCGCACAGACTCTCTACTCCGTCCACGCGGAGCCGCCGGGAAAGGTGAATCTCTCCAGCGATTCAGGGAAGATTTCGATGCTGTAGCCGGGCCTTTGCGGCGGCATGTAGCGGCCTTTGCGGATGATCACCGGGTCGAGGAAGTGTTCGTGCAGGTGGTCGACGAATTCGATCACGCGGTCCTCGATCGACGCGGAGACGCGCAAAAAGTCGAACATCGAGAGGTGCTGGACGTACTCGCACAGGCCTACGCCGCCGGCGTGCGGGCACACGACGACGCCGAACTTCGCGGCCATCAGCAGGATGGCGAGGTTCTCGTTGACTCCGCCGACGCGGCAGCTGTCGATCTGGCAGACGTCGATCGAACCGGCCTGCAGCAGCTGCTTGAACATGACGCGGTTCTGGCAGTGTTCGCCGGTGGCGATGCGGACGCCGGTCTCGCGGCGGATGCGGGCGTGGCCCAGGATGTCGTCGGGATTGGTCGGCTCTTCCATCCACCACAGGTCCAGCGGCTTCAGGTGGTTGGTCTTCTGAATAGCTTCAAGCACGCTCCACTTCTGGTTGGCGTCGACCATCAGCTTGTTCTGCCAGCCGATCTCCTCGCGCACGATGTGCCCGCGCCGCAGGTCTTCGGCAGGCTCGCCGCCCACCTTCAGCTTGAAGTGCGTCCAGCCCTCCGCGAGGCCTTCGCGGCACAGGCGGCGAATCTTCTCTTCGCTGTATCCGAACCATCCCGCGGAGGTGGTGTAGGCCGGGTAGCCTTCGGCTTCAAGCAGCTTCAGGCGATCAGACAGCCCGGTCTCAGAGCGGGTAAGGATGGCCAAGGCTTCTTCGCGGGTGATGGCGTCGTCGATGTAGCGGAAGTCGACCGCCGACACAATCCGTTCAGGCGACATATCCGCAAGCAGCTTCCAAAGCGGCTTGCCTTCGACCTTGGCGTAGAGATCCCACACCGCGTTGATCAGCGCGCCCGCCGCCATGTGGATAACGCCCTTCTCCGGGCCGAGCCAGCGAAACTGACTGTCGTCGGTGAGCAGGCGCGAGAACGCGACGAAGTCGGAGGTGATATCCGAGAGCAGACGCCCGGTCACATACTGGGCCAGGTATTCGAGCGCCAGCACGCAAAGTTCCGTGCCGCGGCCGAGCGTGAACGTAAGTCCGTGGCCTTCGAGCTCGGAGCCAGTCGAAAGGATGCAGTAGGCCGCCGAGTAGTCGGGGTCTTTGTTGACCGCGTCGGAGCCGATGCTCTCGCGCGAGGTGGGAAAACGCAGGTCGATGACGCGGACGGAGGTGATGCGCAGGTCGTTCATACTGTCTCCCAGTTCCCTGTCTCGCCGGAGCGGAAGATCGCATCGATGACCTGCATGTTGGCGATGGCGTCTTCGACGGAGACGGGCACGTCGCCGCCTTCGAGCACGGCCCGCGAGAAGGCGTCGCCCTGCAGCGTGTACTGGTCGCGGATGTCGAACGTTTCGGGAGTGAGTTCGCCTCCGCCTTCGACGAAGATGTGCGCGGGTTTATCGGGCGCGGCATTCACAGGGATTCCGACCTCGATGCGCCCCTTCGTTCCCAGATAGTTGATGCGCTGGTACGGCGAGAGCTGCGTGCTGCAGGTGAAGATGGCTTGTCCCGTGGCGAACTCCAGAATCGCGGAGGTCAGACGGTCGGTCTTCATCCGCGGGTCGCGATCGATGCTTGCGACCACGCGCGTGGGCTGCGCCTGGAAACCGAAACGCGCGGCGTGGACCATGTAGCAGCCGATGTCCATCAGCGCGCCGCCGCCGAGCTCGGCCTTGTTGCGGATGTTGGCGAGATCGACGTTGTAGTAGCTGAAAAAGCCGGTCATGGAGCGCAGTTCGCCGATGCGGCCCTCGGCAAACAACTCGCGCACGCGCAGCCACTGCGGGTGGCAATCGACCATGAACGCCTCGCCGATCTTCACGCCGGTACGATCGCGCACCGCGACCAGCGTTTCGGCCTCGGCGGCATTCAGCGCGATGGGTTTTTCGCACAACACATGCTTTCCAGCCTCCGCCGCTTTAATCGTCCACGGCACATGCATATGGTTGGGCAGCGGGATATAGACGGCGTCGATCTCAGGGTCGGCGAGCAGCGCCTCGTAGCTGCCGTGGGCGCGCGCGATGACGAGCCGGCCGGCCACCTCGCGGGCCTTGGCAAGATCGCGCGAGGCGATCGCGTCGACGGTGCAGAATTGGCCCAGCTGCATCGCCGGGATTACTTTGTTCAGACCGATCCTCGCCGTACTCAGGACGCCCCAGCGGAGTTTCTTTGACATCCCGCCATGATATCCGGGAGGGAGGGGTAAGCGCCAAATCTAAAGCGGACAAAAGCAGATCCCTACGGGATGACAACAATTTGATTCGTTTGCTTTCGTTTGTCATTCCGCAGGAATCTGCTTTTCGGTCGGCACTACATCTTCAGGAAATCCGCCCTAATCCAGGTCGAACTCGCGGAACGGGCGCTCGGTGACGGGACTTTCCCTGGCCTTCTTCATCGCCTCGGCAAACTTCTTCGCGAGCAGGTCTTCGCTGTTCTTCTGCGCCTGAACGGACTGCGCAAAGACCGAGTCGCGGCGGGCATCCGCTTCTTTCAGGGCCTGCTTGGCTGCGCCGAAGTCCTCGAAGGTCTTCTTGCGCGGAGCCGCGGTGTGCGCGATGACGGCGCGGGTTACGGGGTCGATCTTCAGTACGCCCAAGCATTCAGGGCACATCACTTCGAAGGCTTCGTCGCTCAATCCCATCGGTAGAACCTCGGCAATCATTTTAGAACGAAGCACAAGGCCCGCGGCTAAAGCCGCCCTGAGTCGTTGGCTTGGTTCGTGGGGCTGAAGCCCCACGCTAATCCTGAAAAGATTTGGCAACTCAGGGGTGATAGCTGTAGTCTCATCTTCAGAATGAACGCGCTCTCCACCTCCGCCGCCATGCCCTCTAGCTTTAGCTATTGGCGCTTCCCTGCGGCTCGGGTTGGAGTGATGTGCGTCTCTTGAACTAACTAAGAGCATTCACCTCCTAACTGAGCCGCGACCCGCTAAAGGTCGCGGCTTTTGTTGTTATGCAGCTAAACTTTAGAGAGAGAGAATGATATGACCGCCACGCAGCCCGCCAACTCCTCCACTGCTGTAATCGCCCTTCCCGCAACCGTTCGCCGCATCGTCCTGACCGGGTTTATGGGCGCAGGTAAGACGACCGTCGGCCGCCTGCTTGCCGAGGCGCTGGGGTGGGAGTTTCTCGATCTCGATGCTCACACGGAGGCTCGCGCGGGCGCGACCGTTCCCGAGCTGTTCGCGCAGAAGGGCGAGCGGCACTTTCGCCGGGTTGAGTCGTCGGCGCTCGCCAACGCCCTGTCGCGGCAGCATACTGTGCTCGCGCTGGGCGGAGGAGCGGCGGAAGAACTGACCAACCGGCTGCTGCTGGAGCAGACGCCGGGCACGCTGGTGGTCTTCCTGAATGCGCCGTTCCCCGTGCTGTTCGACCGCTGCATGCTGCAGAGCTTCGCCTCGCCGGAGCACATCCGCCCGGTGCTCTCATCGGCTGAAGAAGCTGAGGCGCGTTTTCATCAGCGGCAGCCCGCGTACCGGCGGCTGGCTCGGCATACGGTGGCGACGGCTGAGCTTACGCCGCAGGAAACCGCACAAACAATTCTCGCGCTGCTACAAACATAGCCAAACGTGCATCTGACTGCTGAAAGAAACAAGGAAAGCAGATACGCGCGGGATGACAACAGATTTGTCGAAGACGCCGAAGACCGAAAGCTCCAACCCGCCCGCCGAGGTGCTGCCGCTGTTTGAAAAGCGCGCCGAGGCTGTACGCGGGTACATCCTGTTTGCGGTCGGCATCTTTTTGCTGCTGGCGCTGGGGTACAAGATCGCCCGCGAGCTTGAGATCATCTATGTGGCGGCGCTGTTCGCCGTGGTCCTGATGCCCGCGGTACGGAAGATTACTACGCTGAACATTCGCGGGTACAGGCCTTCGAGCGCCGTAGCAATCGTGGTTCTGCTGCTCGGGATTGCGATTTTCGCGGCGATCTTTTTCGTCGTCGGTTTGCCGCCTGTTCTGCGCGATCTCAAAGGATTTCTGACCGAAGCTCCGCGTACCGTGCCCGCCGCGCTCGCACACCTGAAGAAGGTGCCGATGGCGGAGAAGTTCAATCTGGACCAGCTCGCGGCGAAAGCGGAGAACTTTGCCGGGGCGGTGACGTCGTACGTGTTCAACGCAATCCCGCTTTGGCTGTCGCACATCTTCGACATTCTGACCACAGTCTTCCTGTGCATCTACTTCATCCTCGAAGGCGATCACGCGTACAGTTTTTTCCTGTCGCTGGTGCCGATTGGCGGACGCCGGCGGCTCGACATGACGCTGCGTAAGGCCGAGGTGAAGATGAGCAAGTGGCTCTTCGGCCAGGGCCTGCTGATGGCCACGCTGGGAGTGACGTCGCTCATCGTATTCGGCTTCCTGCATGTTCGCTACTTCGTCCTGCTGAGCGTGATGATGGGCGTCTTCAACATCATTCCTATCGCCGGCGCGGCGATCACGGTATCGCTCGCGCTGATCGTCGCGGCGCTGGACTCGTGGACGAAGATGTTCGGAGTCTTGATCTTCTACGTCATTTACGTGAATCTCGAAAACGCCGTGCTGACGCCGAGAATTATGCGGTCCTCGGTAAATTTGATGGGGCTTACGGTGCTGGTCGCGTTGCTGATCGGAACCGCAGTCGCGGGAATCGTTGGGGCGCTGGTGGCCGTGCCGACCGCGGCGCTGGTCTCGGTTTTGCTGGATGAATACGCTGTCCAGCGATAATCGGAACTCTACAACCTCTTCTTTGTCATTCCGCAGCGAAGCGGAGGAATCTGCTTTTCGGACCGGCACAACTCTCACCGCTGCACTGCTACGATTAACCTGTGCCTGACCTACAATTCTCCCAACCCGAACGCCGCTCTTTCCTGCTTCCTGTCCTGGTGGCGCTGGGCGCGCTGGGGTTGGCGATCGCGCTGGCGATCCACTTCTTCCCCGCCACTTCTGTCGACATCACGCACCTTGATACACACGTCGTTCCGACCACAACCATGCTGAAGAGCAGTACGGTGATCGGGGCCGGTGAGATCGATCGCGTACTCTTCGTCGCCAGCAAGGTCAGGATCGACAACAAGCTGCGCGTGCCGCTCTATCTCGACGACTTCCACATGACGTTTACCGCGGCCGAGGGCGGCACGCTCGAGATGCGGGCGGTCGCCGAACGCGACTTCGGAGAGATGCAGACGAATTATCCCGCATTGAAGCCGCTGCTGACCAAACCCCTGCTGCGCAACGCGGCGCTCGACCCCAACACCTCGGATGAGGGCACGATTCTGTTCTCGCTGGTCGTGCCGAAAGCGATGTGGGATGCACGCCAGTCGGCGGTCATCAAGGTCGATCTGTACCATCAACCGTCCGTTTACGTGACCATTCCAAAATGACCCGCCGACGCTGGATTGCCGACGATTACATGCCCGCCGAGGGGCATCCCACGCATGCCGCGCTCACCGGCGATCAGGCGGCGCATCTGGCGCGCGTGCTGCGGGCCGAGCCGGGGCAGGTCTTCGACGTGGTCGCGGCGGGCTTTCTGCATCGCGCCCAAATCACAGCCGTAGCGCCCGAGCGCGTCGACTTCGTCCTGCATGAGGAGCTGGAGTCGGACGCAGCGATGCCGCTGCACCTGTATCTGGCCGTCTTCAAGTTCGACCACCTGGAGTGGGCGATCGAAAAGGCGACTGAGCTGGGCGTTGCGCGAATCACTCCCGTGCTGGCCCGCCGCACGGAAAAGCATCTTGCGCAGGCGTCCATGAAGCGCGTAGAGCGCTGGCGCAGGATCGCGCACGAGGCGTCCCAGCAGTCGCGGCGGACGAGAGTGCCCGTGGTGGATGATCCTGCCGTGTTGAAGATCGCGCTCGCAGGGGAAGACGCCGCGACCCGCATCCTGCTGAGCGAAACCGAGCAGACGCTAACCCTCGCGAATGCATTGGGTGCACCACGTCTCGCTTCTGAGACGTGGGATCGGAACGTCGCGCTAGCCATAGGCCCCGAAGGTGGATGGACCGCCGACGAAATGGGATTGTTCACCCAACACAGCTGGAAGCATGTAACCCTTGGCCCGAGAATCCTGCGCGCGGAGACCGCTGCCATCGCGGCCATTGCGATAGCCGGAACCTTCCTGAACCCCTAACGCAGCATCTCCGAAGCCGCCCACAGCATCGGCGCCTGCCCGTGCATATCGCCGGTGCGGCGCTTCCGGGCCAGATAGTATGCAAGATCGGCCTGCTTGTTGGTGCCTTCGCAGACGCTGGTGACATCGTTATTCTGGTCGATGTAGCCCACCACCGCGATCCACGCCTTGCGCGCCGCCGGAGCATACGCCGGCCCCTCCAGCCAGCCGCGCTTTACCCCGGCGACCAGCGCATAGGTGAACATCGCGGAGGAAGAGCTCTCCGGCCACGCCTTGGGATGATCGATCAACTGATGCCACATGCCATCGGGCGCCTGATAGCCCAGCAGGCTCTTCATCATGGTTTGGTAGCTCTTCATGATGCGCGGGCGCAGAGGATGATCGGCAGGCAGGCTGGACAGCATCTCGGTCATGCCGGCCGCCACCCATCCGTCGCCGCGGCCCCAGTAAAACGGCACATCGGGCGCGTGGAAGAACAGGCCATTCGGCTGCTGCAGCTTATCCAGATACGCCACCATCTCCTTTGCCGCCCGGTCGAGATACCTGCGGTCTCCGGTCGCGCAAAACGCCTCCACCTGCAGGATGGTGAGCATGTACATATCGTCGATCCAGAAGCGCGTCTCGCCGGAGAGTCCGTCGGGCTGCGGACTCGCCCACTGGCGATCCGCCCAGCGCCTGCCCTCGGCGATAAATCGCGGGTCTTTCGTCTCCAGGCCGATCTCCAGCGGGACCACGCCGAAGATGGAGTCGTCGACATGATGGCGAACCGGCACTCGCCCCGGATCGGAGCCGCCCGGCATCATGGGCTCGAAGCGGTCGATCAGTTCCTTGCGAAGCTTGTCGTCATGCGTCAGCTGGGCGAACGTAAGCGAGCCATACCAGGATGCGACCTCCGCGTAGTGCAGCGTCGGCGTGTACTGGTGCGGGCTGGTGACGAAGTGCTCCGCCAGCCGCTTGCCGACATCGCGCGGGTCGGTCCCGGCCGGCAGGTTGGCGAATGCGGCGGTTTGACCGTACGCCGTCATGCCGGCGCAGAGCGTGAAGACGGAACACCATTGCTTCAGGATCATCGAGAACTACCTTCCGTGCCGCCGTCACATACTACGGTACGAGCATGCCGTGCGGCAATCACCGCGGGCTTACGTCGAGCGTGACCCGATTATTCATCTGCGTGATCTCAGGGATGCTTCCCCCGGACTCGATCGTGACGCTTCCGCCCTGCCAATCGGCGCCCTTCGGCAGCGGCAGCCGCACCACCTCCGTCTTCGGAAGCAGATCAAGAGGAGCTTTCAAAACCGCGGCATTCGCCGTCGCCAGCACCACGCCCTCCCTGCTGCGGAGCACCACCTTTGATGCCGGCGCATCCTCTGCTCCAAGGCTGTGAACAGTAACGCTCATCGTGTTTCCCGACACATGGACATCGTCCGGATCGAGTCCCAGGTCCGGTCGCGACCAATAAGGAGTTCCCTTCTCGACCAGCTTCAATTCGAAGGTGGTTGTGGTGTGCGGAGGAATCGTCAGGTCGAGCGTCCTGCTGCGCTCGAAGTCGACCATACGCGTGTCGGCTCCCTGCGTCAGTTCCCACTTGCCCGGATCGATCTCCCAGCCGGTCATGTGCGCCTTCACCGGTGACGCATCCAGGTTGTAGGCGATCACCTTGAAGTGTTCCGGCGTCGCCTCCGGGATCAAAAGCGCGACACTCTCATCCGTAGCCGGTGCATCGAACTGCCAGCTTACGACGTTCCCCGGATAGACGCGGTCGCGCTGCAAGGCAATGCCGCCAAGCCGCGCGCGTTGCAGGTCGCCCGTGTTGAAGCCGCCCCCATCCGCCACGCGATCGATCCACAGGCTGCCTTCCGTGTTGATGTACTCGCGATCCGACTCCGCCTCCAGTTGCTGGCGATAAACCTGTTCGAGATTGTGCGTGTCGCCCGTCATCTGCCACGCCAGCTGGCCTCCTGCCGCTGCGGTTTGTTGCCTGACTGCATCGCGCATACCGAGCATGTCCACCGCGTCGCTGTTGATGGATTGCAGCCCCATCGTTCCGGTATCGAGAAGCGGCTGCAGGTACTTCCTGTCGCCGGTCCAGCGGTACGCCGACCACAGGATGAACCACGGCGCTCCGCCTCCCGGAAGCTCCTGATCCGACTTGAAGTTAATGCTGGAGCTCGTCGTAAAACGCCCACCCGGCCCTTGTTTGCGATGCGCGAGCAGCCCATCCGCCATCTCCAGCATCATCTTCCGCGTTTCGGGCGCGCCGTTGTACAGCGTCAACAGCAGCGCGGGTTGGAAGATGAAGTAAGACCGCGCCTTCGACCAGCCCCAGACGCCATCCTCCGCCATCTTCGTGCCCGAGAAGTAAGAGGACCGTATATGGCGATGACCCGCCGCGTTGATCCCCGTCAGCCACTCCAGCCGCTTCGATGTGACCATCGCCCGCTCGATCTCCTTCGGGCTGCCGAACTTCAACAACATCATCTGGCCAAGGACGTTGATGTTGTCTTCATAGCTGTGGAGTTCGTCATACTGGCCCGACGCCAGGCCGTTAGCGACAAGCCCCTCGCGATACATCGCCTCGATCTCTTTCGAGACTGATTCCGTAATCTTCTCCGCCGGCGCACCCATGAAGACGACGGAAGGAAACAGATCGGTCAGGTCGCTGTCGTCCGACAGTCCGCCGCCAAACTCGCCATTCGAGATCTGCCGATTGTCGATGTACCAGTTCACGAATCGCTTGAAGTAGTCGAGGTCCTTTACCTGTAGATACGCCCATGCAGGCACTCCCGCGGGAACCTCCGGCTGCACATACGGAGGCCGCGGCTGACTCTTATTGGCGTCGTACCAGTATTTGCGCCCGAGGTCGTTCTCCGGATCAACCCGCAGCAGATCGGTGATATCCGCATAGAACCTGTTCCAGGTATTCAGCCGCTCGGAACCAACCGCCTCTTCTACCATGTTCGCGTAATTGTCCTTCACCTGCGTCAGGCGGTCGGCGACGTGTTCCGGAACAGCTTCCGCTCGCGGCTTGAAGACCAGCCGCACCTCCGCGCCTTCGAGCGCCGCCGGCCCAAACTCCGGCGCGGCCGACGCGATGGTGAGGTAGAGGCTCTTGTCGTTCGGCAGAATGCGATCGCGAAGGTCGAGCCAAAGCGTATGCACCTCGCCCGGCTTCACCGAGAAGCTGAAGTCGAACATCCGGCGCATCGGCCAAAGCGGATCCATCACCTGGACGCTCATCGGGATGTACTCGCCGTGGGTCGGCTTCATGCGCAGCGCGGGCAGGTCGATCGCGATACCATCCAGTCCGCCGTCGATGTTCTGCCAGCTCGAACCGCTGCCTCCGCGTCCGACTCCGGTCCTGAGTCCGCGCGTATCGGCGGGGATGAAGATGTGAACCAGCGGAAGTCCGCTCTGCGCGGCCGCTCGTGCACCCTGCGCTGCTCTGCGGCCCGCCGCAGCAGGTTGCGCCTCCGCTTCCGCGGGGAGCTCGGTGACACCAGGTTCAAACTCGACTTCGCCACCGGCGGGACGTCGTCCCCTGCCAAAGCCTCCGCTTGCATTCGCGATCATGGTCTGTCGCTCATCCTCGGGATATCTGCCCGCGACGAAGACCACCAGCGCATCGAGCGAAGGGTTATCGGTCGCGGAACCATTCGCCGTCAGCCGATAGCTCAGTTTCGCGCTGCCTGCCGGCTCGCTGCCCGGATGCACGTAGTACGCGGAGAGTTCGCCGATCGGCCACTCCTGTTCCACGTTCGTGAAACGAATCTTCTCCCCCGTAATGGGCTCGGCGAACTGGTGGCTGGTGCGCTCCTGGCTCTGCGGTCGCTCGAACAAGTTCTTCGCCAGCATGGGCGAGGGGTCATGCTGGTCGGGATCCGCGACCGCGCCGGGCTTGCCTGCTCCCGGCGTCAGCAGATCCATCCTGCCCCACGCACCGCCCGCAATCTCCAGGTGATTCCACGGCTCGTTCGGCATGTAGAACGTAACCGACTTGCCCGAGACCGAGTAGCAATCCCAATCCGGCAGCTGAAAGTAGTCGAATCGCCCCACCAGTTTCGATCGGTTGTAGACGCCCGGCCAGGTCGTCTCGCGGATACCGTCCGTCGCTCGCCACCACCAGCGTTTCAGATCGTAGACATCGTGAATCTCGACCTTGCGAACGGTGGTCGAGGGGCCTTCGAGCGGCGCCGGAATATCTCCGGGCCGATTCCAGCCGTTGTGAAACCACCATTCCTGCTGCCAATCCTTCGTCTGCAAAGTGCGGTTGAGCGCGGGTATAGCCCGCGGCACCTCGCCCTTCGCGAGCGCGGCGATGTTTTCGTCCGACAACATCCTGTCGTAGATCTTCAACTCGTCGATATCGCCTCCACGATCGAAGTTGTACGAGCTTTCCACGCCGGTCGGCCCGATGATGCGCGAGTGCGGGCCGAACTGGTCCAGCCCCGCATCGAACATACCCGTCGCGGCCTTTTCACCCGCCAGCTTGCCGTCGACGTAGAAGCGGATGCCGCTGGTCTCATCCCAGGCCAGCGCGAGGTGAACCCACTCGCTCGGTCTGGGAAAGTCGGGCATTGTGTACGACACACGGGTGCGGCCGAGGTTGATATCGGTCACGAACGCGTCGAAGCCATGCCCGTTATAGTCGATGCGCAGCCAGACCTGATCCCAGCTGGAGTGATCGGCATAGCCCACCCGGAAGACCGGAAACTCGGTTCGATCCACCGGATCGCGCGACCTCCAGTAAAACGAGAGCGTGCCCCGCTGCGAGTAGATGTTGCCCGGAGCCCAGTACGACAGCAGTTGGTTGTTCCCAGCCTGGATGTACGACCCCCTTGCGCCGCCGGGCAGGATTTTCACATCCGACTGGAAGTTTGGTCCCGGGACGCCGCCCGCCGCGTAGTCGGCGTCAAAGCCGTGGTCGCCCGAGAGGTAGAACAACAGGCCGGGCTCCGGCGCGGGCCGAACGGCGGGCAACGGCCTGTTGGGCAGCGGCTGCTGGCTGTGCGCGCATGTGAATAGGGCAAAAACGACAAGCAAGCGGCAAGTCTGAATCTTCATAGTGGGTCGTCCAAGCGCGGACCGGATCAGAGCCAAAATTTGGCCGCAACCAAAATTGGTCCGACAATCCACGAAGGATTTTCAGCCACGACTGCCAGACTTTGCAAGCGGCTATTGCTTCGGAGCGTAATCTTCGCGGTAAGGGGTAAACACGTCGAGCACTTCGGAGTCCTCGAAGGCGCGCGCCTGGTGCGGCACATCGCCGGGCACGAGAAAGCAGTCGCCCGCCTTCGCTTCGAACTTCCCACTCGGCTCCTCGAACTCGAGATGGCCGCTGACGACATACACCATCTGCTCGTGCGGATGCGAGTGCCTGGTCCCGACCCAGCCCTTCTCCATGCGATGACGAACCAGCATCATGCTCGGGCTGAAGGACATGACCTGGCGGCGCAGGCCGGTTTCCGGGGTGGACATGTTGGTGTCGTTGGACGAGATGACGCCGATAGCTTCTGACATTCGATTGCTCCGGATTTGAGGATAAACGAGGCGGAGATGAACGTTCCACGCCGGGCTACACAGGCTGCGGAAAACTTCCGATTTATCTCCTGGGATTAGCGTGGGGCTTCAGCCCCACGAACCTGGCCTGCATATGATTGCGGCTTTAGCCGCGGGCCCTCTGCTCAGGCGCGTGAAATTGGTTTTGTCCGTCGGCCGCATAAGCTGTCAGCTTAGGAGCAGGTTGGACAGGCGCATTGTGGCTCCGAGGCAAAGACCCCGGGGCTAAAGCCCCAGACATCCCATCGGCGTTATTCGTGGGGCTAAAGCCCCACGCTAATCCCGGACAACGAAAATCGGGGTTCTTCAACAAGCTTTCAGGGCTTTCCCGCGCTCAACTTCGTCAGCTCCGATCCCGCCAGCAAGAACGCGCCCACCCCGTAGACGTAGCTGCTCGATGCAGTAAACGCTCCAGGAGCCGCGCCGATGGGCTGAATCGAACCGAGGCGTCCGTCGGCATAGACGTGCTGCAACAGCCCGCTCCAGGCTTTCGTGACATGCGGCAGAAATTCCCTGCGGTCGAGCAGGCCGGCATCGATGCCCCACGCCAGACCATAGGTAAAGAACGCCGAGCCCGAAACCTCCGGCATCTGGTAGGCGGCGGGATCGAGCAGGCCGCTGCGCCAGAGTCCATCGCTCTGCTGCAGCCCGGCAACCCGCGTGGCGATGGCGCGGAACTGCGCGATATACTTCGGCCGCGTCGGATAGTCGGCCGGCATCGCTTCGAGCACCTCGGCCAGCCCCGCCAGAACCCATCCGTTGCCGCGCGCCCAGAAGAGCTTCTGCCCGTTCGCCTCTTTCTTGCTGAAGTACGTATCGTCCCGGAAGTAGAGCCGTTCGGTCGGGTCATACAGATAGTTCGACGTAATCCACCACTGGCGATCCATGTAGTCCAGGTACTTGCGGTCGCCGGTGATCTGCGACATGCGCGCCAGCACCTGCGGCGCCATGAACAGCGCGTCGCACCACCACCACAGGATTTTTTTCGGATCGTCGGGATGCGCAATCAGCCGGTCGAGCACATCGCGGGTCGCGGCGATGCGCTCCGGCGCGGGATGCTCCTGGTAGAGGTCGAGGTACGCGCGGCCAAGCGCCTCGTCGTCGGCGTGCGGAAAACGCGTGTCGACCAGCTTCCACTCGAACCGCTCCGCCGCCCGCTGCACAGCGTCGCGATAGCGAGGATCACCGGTGGTGCGCGAGGTTGCGAGCAGCCCGTCGTACAGGGGCGCGTAGGTCCAAAGCTGGCTGAAGCGCGGCTCCGCGTAGGCGACCTGCCAATCCGCCACCTTGCGCATCGCCTTTTTTATCGCCGGTGGATTGAGAGCCGGCGACAGATCCTTCGCAAGCGGACCGGGGTTGTCGACTGAATCGCCCGCGGCGGTAAGTTCGGCTGACGGCTTTGCCGTAGTGGCAGGCTGCTGAGCAGGGCAATGCATCGACCAAAGCGCGATGCAGAGCACCGCTGCCGGTCCCGTTCCAAAACTCATTCCGATACCCCCTGAAGTCGCTTCTCGGCGCAAGCAGCATTCCACCTGTTCCCGGTTGCACTGTCAAGTTTGAACGCTCTATAGCAAGCCGGACTGGTCGCGGTGGAGTTTAGCCAGGCAGGTGGCGGCAAGAGCGGTCCACCCGGTCTGGTGACTGGCGCCGCAGCCTCGTCCCGTGTCGCCGCAGAAGTACTCGCTGAATAGCACAAGGTCGCGCCAGTGCGGATCGTCGATGTATCGCGGTTCGTCGCCGTGGCTCGCGCGGCGGCCATTGGCATCGCGAACGAAGAGGCTGGTAAGCCGCCGCTCCAGTTCCTCGGCTACCTGCAGGAGATCGAGATGGATGCCGCTGCCGGTCGGGCATTCCACCTTCAGCGACTCGCCATACACCTGGTGATAGCGCTCCAGCGCATTGATGAGCAGGAAATTGATCGGAAACCAGATAGGGCCGCGCCAGTTGCTGTTGCCGCCAAACAGCCCGGAGTCGCCTTCCGCGGGCGTGTAGCGAACCGTCAGATGCTGTCCTGCAAGATCGATCTCGAACGGGTGATCGAGGTGGAAGCGCGAGAGCGAGCGTATCCCATGCTCCGAGAGGAACTCGGTCTCATCGAGAACTCGCGCGAGCAGCCGCAGCAGGCGGTCCTTCGGCACCAGACCGATGAAGAAGGAGCCCTGGATCTCGGGATCGGCGCAGTCGGCCACCACGACATAACGGGCCAGATGAGGCTTGTGCCTGAGGAACCATTCCATGCGCTGGCGGAAGCCGGGCAGCCGTTCGATCTGCTCTTTCAGCAGGATTCCAATCGCGAAGACGGGCACCACGCCGACGATAGACCGAACCTTCAGCACCTTGGCGGGCTTGTCACGAGAGGTCAGATGATCGAAGAAGAACCCGGTTTCATCATCCCACAGACCGTGCCCGTCGAAGTCGTTGATGGCTTCAATGATGGCGATGAAGTGTTCGAAGAACTTGCTTGCGATGTCTTCGTATGCGGGCCGCGTCTGCGCAAGCTCGATGGCGATCTGGAGCATGGACGAGCAGAAAAAGCCCATCCACGACGTTCCGTCGGCCTGGTTCAGCTCGGCGCCGTCCGGCAGCTTCATCGAGCGGTCGAAGACGCCGATGTTGTCGAGCCCGAGGAAGCCGCCGCTGAAGAGGCCGTGGCCGTTGGCATCGTTGCGATTCACCCACCAGGTGAAGTTGAGCAGCAATTTCTGGAAGGCGCGTTCGAGGAAGTCGGTGTCGAAGCGGCCGGACTGACGGCCGGTAATGCGATAGACATGGAAGACGGCCCAGGCGTGGACCGGCGGATTGACGTCCGAAAAGGCGAACTCGTAAGCCGGCATCTGACCGTTGGGATGCAGGTACCACTCGCGCAGCAGCAGAAGCAGCTGCGACTTGGCATATTCGGGGTCGATAGTCGCCAAGGGGATGGCGTGAAAAGAGGAGTCCCACGCGGCGAACCACGGATACTCCCACTTGTCCGGCATGGAGAGGATGTCGCGCGCAAAGAGGTGGCTCCAGGTGTGATTGCGCCCCTCGAGCCGCTCCTTCGGCGGCGGCGGCAGGGCAGGATCGCCGTCGAGCCAGCGCTCGACCACATAATAGTAGAACTGCTTGGTCCAGATAAGCCCGGCAAAAGCCTGGCGCGAGATATTGCGCTCGTCCTCGTTGAATGAAGCAGCGAGACGGGAGGCGTAGAACTCGTCCGCCTCGCGCTGGCGCAGGGCAAGGCAGGCCTCGAAGCCGGCGATGTCGAGCGGCGCGACGCCGGAGGTCTCTTCCGCAACCAGTCGCAGACGGAAGGTAATACTGGCGCCCGGCGCGATGGTCTGCTTAAGGTGGAAGGCAGCCTTGGTGCCGGACTGCGCCGGATTGACCGCGGCCTTATCGCCATCCACGACGTAGCGTGCGAAAGCGTCTTTGCTGTAGGGAGAGCCACCGGTTGCGCCGGGCTGCACACGATCGGAGTTCGATTCGTTTTCGGTGAACAGGATCGGGGCGGAGGTATCGCGATCGTCCGTAATCATGCTGAACCGAAAGACGCCCAGCGTGCTTTGACCTGCCTGAACGGTGTCCGGCTGACCCTCCAGCAGGTGCATCCACGGACGTTCCTGCTGGTCTGGATCAGGATGCGCGTCCTGGTTGGGATCGCGCCACGACCAGTTGTTGCGCAGGGTCAGGGTGGGAAGAAGGGTCAACTCGGCGGGATCGGGGCCGCGATTGAAGATCGTCAGCCGGATGAGGGTATCGTCGGGCGCCTGCTTGGCATACTCGACCTGGAAATCGAAGTAGCGCTCTTCGGCGAAGATGCCGGTGTCGATGAGTTCGTACTCCGAATCGCCAAAGCCGCGCCGCGCGTTCTCGGCGATCAGATCCTGGTAGGGGAAGGCGCGCTGCGGGTATTTGTATAGTGCGCGGGCGTAGGAGCACGTCGGCGTTGCGTCGAGGTAGTAGAAGATCTCCTTGACATCTTCTCCGTGGTTGCCCTGATCGCCGGTCAGCCCGAACAGCCGCTCTTTGAGTGACGGAGCGTTGCCGTTCCAAAGCGAGGTCGAAAAACAGAGCCGGCATTCGCGGTCCGTCCAGCCGAGCAGCCCGTCTTCGCCCCAGCGATAGGCGCGGTACTGCGCCATCTCGTACGAGAACGACTTCCACGTCTGACCGTCGGCGGAGTAGTCCTCACGCACCGTGCCCCACTGCCGTTCGGGCAGGTATGTGCCCCAGCGTTGCCAGTTCTGTCCACGGCTCGCGGCCTCTTCAAGCCGCAACTCTTCCGCTGGTTTCGGTTGGTTCCGCGCCTGCTGCTCTGCATCCTGCTCCAAAAATGCGACCTCCCCGGCTCGGTATTCCGGATTGGATGCGGGGAATCGCAAAGGATGCGTTCGGAATCTAACCGGCGATGAAGGTTCTTCACCCGCCAATGGAACAAGCCGCACACAAATCCCACAGGATGCCGTTTGGAGCGGAGCTTCTCCACGATGGCAGCGTTCGCTTCCGCGTGTGGGCTCCCGCAGCAGCCTTCCTTCACCTCGCGCTCGAAGGTGCGGCCGAGCCGCTGCCGATGACGGCCGTCGACGGCGGCTGGCATGAGCTCGTCACGGCCGCAGCTTCTGCCGGGTCGCTGTATCGTTATGTGCTTCCTAACGGACTACACGTTCCCGATCCGGCGTCCCGATTTCAGCCGCGCGATGTGAACGGGCCGAGCGAAGTAATCGATCCAGCCGCGTACGAGTGGCGCTCACTCGACTGGACGGGATGCGCCTGGGAGCAGGCTGTGCTGTATGAGTTGCACATCGGCGCCTTTACTCCCGAAGGAACGTTTCTGGCGGCCATCGGGAAGCTCGACTACCTCGCCAGCCTGGGTGTGACCGCGATCGAGGTCATGTCGATCGGAGACTTTTCCGGACGCTGGAACTGGGGCTACGACGGCGTCCTGCTCTACGCTCCCGATTCGAGTTACGGCCGCCCCGAAGAGCTGAAGGCGTTTGTAGACGCCGCGCATCAGCATGGCATGATGGTCATCCTCGACGTGGTCTACAACCACTTTGGACCGGAAGGCAATTACATTCCGCAATACTTTCCCGACATCGTCACCAACGCCTATAAGACCCCGTGGGGACAGGCGCTCAACTTCGATGCCAGACATGGCGACAGGACCCGCGAGTTCATCATCCACAATGCGCTTTACTGGCTGGAAGAGTTTCAGATGGATGGTCTTCGCCTGGACGCCGTGCATGCCATCCTCGACAGCAGCTCGAACCATATCCTGGATGAGCTTGCGCAAGCCGTGAAGCGTGTCGCGAGCGGACGCGAGATACACCTCATCCTCGAGAGCGACGACCGAGTCTGGCACCACCTGGAGCGCGATGCGGGCCTGCGGCCGTTGTCCTCGACCGCGCAGTGGAACCACGATATGCAGAAGCTGGCGGCGCTGGCGCTCACGTCCGGCCGTCCGGACGACCTCGACTATGCCGATACCGAATTGCTGGGCAAAGCGCTCGTAGAAGGCTTTACCTCGGGGCCGCACCACCACAACGCACCAGCAGATGCCGCGGATCTGTCCGTCTCAGCCGGCGGTTTCATCTCCTTCCTGCAATCGCACGATGTCGTGGGAAATCGCATCGAGGGAGAGCCCATCACGCAGCTTGCCCCGCCCGAAGTCGTGCGTACCATCGCCTCCGTCTATCTGCTGGCGCCGCAGATTCCCATGCTGTTCATGGGAGAAGAATGGGGAGCGTCGACACCTTTTCCTTACTTCTGCGATTTCCTTGGCGATCTGGCCGATGCCGTCCGGAAGGGCAGACTGGAGCAGTTCGCCACGCCGGAGCAAAGGGCCGATCCCGAGTTCCTTGCCGCTGCATGCGATCCGCTCGCGGAGAGCACGTTTCTTTCGGCGAAGCTGCACTGGGACGAGCGGCTCACCGGCGCTCACGCAAACTGGCTCGATTGGTACAGACGCATCCTGCAGGCACGTAAGCAGAGCATCGTCCCTCTCCTGCCTCGCTTGCATGCGACTCCGGGACAGTACGAGGTTCGTGGGCCTCGCCAGCTTGCCGTGCAATGGAAGTTCGTCGGGGGAAGTCTCAGGATGCGGGCAAACCTGTCCGGGCAGCCGACTGCGCTTCTGCCGCGAGGCTCCGGTCGCACCATCTGGTTCGAAGGTACGGAATCGGGAGACGACGTCCTGGGACCATGGTCCGTCCACTGGTGTCTCGACTTATGAGGCCGCGTCTTCGACGGTCCAGCGCACCGACCATGGTCCGAGCGTGCCTTCGTTCTCCTGCACGCCTTCCTGCCAGATGACTCTTCCGGGTGCCGACGGGAAACCGGAACGCGACACTTTGCAGAGGTTCGCAGCCAGATTCAGCTTCACGCCATTGCGTAACGTCCAGCTGATAGCGAACGCTCCTGGACCGACGATGTCGCTTGAGGCACAGCTTTGCGAAAGACCTGAGAGAAGAGGAACGACGGCTTTGCTTCGCACCTGGATCACACGCCGGTACCACAGGAACCACTCATTGTGCGGCGGCCGGTCGAGTTCGCTCCAATCCAGCTGCGCGCTGCGCAGGGTGCTCTCCGCCTGGGGGTTAGGCGCGCGCTTCATCTCGTCTTCGGAAGGAGCCGGGTCGAGCTTGGCGAGCTGATCGCAGCGGCCCTTCCGCACCGCAATGGCGAGCTCGCCGTGATAGTCGCAGAAGTACGAAAAGGGCGTCGACGCTCCCCATTCCTCACCCATGAACAGCATGGGAATCTGCGGCGCCAGCAGATAGATGCAAGCGATTGCGCGAATCTGGTCCGCGGAGGCATTCGCGAAGATTCGGTCGCCGAAGATGCGATTGCCCACCAGGTCGTGCGTCTGGATGAAGGAGACGAATGCCGTCGGAGGCACGCTGCAGGGCGGCGCATCTTCCTTCATCTGCGCGGCGATCACGAAGCCCTGGGCGAGAGCCTTGGCCAGCTTGCCGGTCTCTTCGACTTTGCCAGGTTCGCACAGATCGGAGAAGACCGCACCGAGCAGATGAGTGATGTCATGGTTCCACTGCGCCGTATACAGGCCTGGCTGGCCGTTCTCATCGCGACCCACCCGGCACTCGATGTTAACCTCGTTCTCCAGAATAAGGTGGATCAGCCGCCCGCACGCCAGCGCCTGAACGCGATCATGCAACTCATCGAGGATGTGCCTGGGGCTGTCGTCGATCATGGCGTGCGAAGCATCCAGCCGCAGGCCGTCGACGTGAAACTCTTCGATCCAATAGAGCGCATTGTGCAGGATGTACTCGCGCACTACGTCGCCATGTTCGCCGTCGAAGTTCAGCGCCTTGCCCCAGGGCGTCTCGTGCCGGTCGCTGCCGATCTGCGGGAAATACTGGCCGATGTAGTTGCCCTCCGGGCCGAGGTGGTTATACACCACATCCAGAATCACCATGATGCCGCGAGTATGCGCGGCGTCGATGAAGGCCTTCACCGCGTCCGGCGGTCCGTAGGCCGAGTCCGGCGCATAGATCAGGACGCCGTCGTAGCCCCAGTTTCGATTGCCGGCGAAATCCGAGAGGCACATCAATTCGATCGCCGAGATATCAAGCTCGACCAGGTGATCGAGCTTCCTCAGCGCGGCCTGGAAGGTTCCCTCTTTCGTGAAGCTTCCGACGTGGAGTTCGTACAGGACTGCTTCGTTCCAGGGCCTGCCGCGCCATTGTTCGTCGGTCCACGCGAAGGAGTTCGGGTCGATGACCTGGCTTGGCCCATGAACGTCCTCCGGCTGATAGCGCGAGGCCGGATCGGGCACCCGAGTGCCGTCGGGTAGAACAAAGCGATAGCGGGAGCCCGCTTTGGCTGAAATGGTCCTGAGTTCATGCCAGCCGTCGCCACCGGCAACCATGGGCAAGGGTTCCGGGACGCCTTCCAGAGCAAGCTGGACATGCTCCGCGCTGGTTGCGAAGAACCTGAACCGGACTGCACCATCTTCCTCGATCGACGCGCCGAAAGGCATCATGCTGAACGTTCCACTTGCGCCCTTCTCTGGCCACTCATTTCTACTGCGAACCCGCCGCCGGGCTGGCAGCCGTCCGCGGATAATAGCCGCTCCGCGTTCGCACATCCAGCCTGCCGAAGCCCTTATCCTTGGCCTCGACGTGCACCTTGCGATATCCGCCGTTCGCCGGTGGGTTCGAGGAATGATACGCGATTGTGTACTGCGTCCGGATATCCGCCGCCACTTCGCCCGCAATCGAATCCACTTCCTTGAGCGACTTCGGGAAGTAAGCCGTGCCGCCGGTCTGCTCGGCGATCGTCTCCAGCACCTTGCGCGCATGGCGGCTCTCGCGCTTATCCGTATCCTCGCCGAACAGCAGCCCCACGCAATAGATCACCGGCCCGTCCAGATCCTGGATGCGCCGGATCGCCTGCTCAAGGGTCGCGCTGGACTGATTGTCCTCGCCGTCGGTGATGATGATCAGCACCTGCTTGGTGTTCTTCGCGTTCTTGGTCATGTAGTCGGCCGAGGCCACCAGCGCGTCATACGCCGCCGTGCCTCCGGTCGACTTGATGTAGCTCAGCCCCTGCTGCAGCTTATCCAGGCTGGTCGTAAAATCCTGATCGATGAACGCCTCGGAGCTGAAGTCCACCAGGAACTCCTCGTCCTGCGGATTTGACAGCTTCACCAGGTCGAGCGAAGCCTTGTCCACCGCGGCACGCTTGTCGTACATCGAGCCCGAACTGTCGATCAGCAGCCCGATCGACACCGGCAGATCCTCATGCCGGAAGCTGATGATGTTCTGCGGCACGCCGTCCTCGTAGACGTGGAAGGCATTCTGCGTCAGCGTCTGGACGGTCCTGCCGCTGCCGTCGATTACCGACGCATTCAGCCGCACCTCGTATGCATCCGAGCTCAGCGTGTAGCGTCCGTTCGAGCCTTTTACGACTCCGGAATTCACAGCGCCCGCCTTCGTTGTATCGCCCGCCGCGGTCGGCGCCACCGAATCCGGATCGGGCGAAGGCGCGGGATCGCGATCGACCGTCAACGGTCGCGGCGTCTTCTGCTGCTGCGCAGGAGCCTGGGCGCAAACCGCACCGGCTGTTATTGCCACGGAGAATGCAAGAAGGCTCGCTACGCTCGGTGAACTGAATAGGGGCTTAGCGCACCTGGCAATGACTTTGGGTTTAGCGTGGGGCTTCAGCCCCACGAACAGGCGCACCCATACCGACGGGGCGTTACCCCTGGTTCCTTGCGAACTCAGGTTTTTACTGCAAAGGTGCATAGTACCCCTGGCGGAAGTGCACGGTCAGCGACGGCAGCCCCGGCGGCGGAACCAGCCGCACCTTCAATTTACGCCAGTTGCCGTCCTTCTTCATATCCGTGGGACGATACCCAATCACATATTGATTACGCAGCTCCGCGCTGATCCTGGCCGCGATGTCTTCCATATCGCCGACATCGCTCACCTTGAACATCCGCCCGCCCGTCATCTCCGAGATATCGCTCAGCAGAATCGGCCCCAGTTCCTCCTCGGTCGTCGACGCATAGTTGTCGAAGATTCCGATGGAATAAATCTGCACATCGCTCTCGCGGACCACGCGGCGCAGCTCGCCCTGGGTGTAGCGGCTGCGATTGTCGCCGCCATCCGAGATGATCAGCAGCGCCTTGCGCTCGTACTTCGCCTCTTTCAGCTTGTCGATCCCCAGATACACCGCGTCGATCAGCGCCGTGCGATTCTCCGGGCGCAGCATCACCATGCGCGCTTCCACGTCGTCCACATCCGACGTGTAATCGACGATCACCGCCGGCTTGTCGTTGAACCCCACCACGAAAAACTCATCCTGCGGGTTCGACGTGCGCAGAAACTCGCTCAGCGCCTTGCGCGCCCGGGCGAACTTGCTGGACATGCTCCCGCTCAGGTCGAAGACGATGCCGATCGTCACCGGCGCGTCCTCGGTCGAAAAACTCTTGATCGTCTGGCCGATATTCTCGTCGTAAATCTGGAAGTTCGGCGCCTCCAGCCCCGTCACCAGGCGATTCATCGGATCGGTCACGGTAAGCGGCACCAGCACCAGCTTCGCTTCCATGCGCAGGCGTGGCATCCCCTTCTGCGAAAGCACGGTGCCGTTCGGCGTAGTCCCGGTCGGCTCGCCTGGCGCCGGAGCCTCGGGGTGCTTCTCGACCGGAGTCTTCACCTGGCCCAGCGGATTCTCCTGCGCCGTGCACAGCATGCCCATCGCCAGCAATAGGAAGGCGGGCGCAAACCGCCGGAACGCCTTCGCCCAACCCGATCCGCGTCCGAGGTACTTCATATCAGACTCCCGCAACATCAATCCCCACGCACGCAGATTACACCTGTTCGCGCCTTTTACGATGCATATCTCGCCCCACGCGTCATCCCATCAAAATCCCGTTCACTCCATCGCCACATTCAGACCGGTACAATCTCAGGATGGCCAGAATTTATCCCTTCCGCGCCCTTCGCTACGACACCACCAAGGTCCGCATGGAGGACGTCGTCACCCAACCCTATGACAAGATCACGCCCGAGATGCAGCAGGCGTACTACGACCGCTCGAAATACAACCTCATCCGAGTCATCCTGGGCAAAAAAGAGCCCGGCGATACTGATGCTTTCGCGCCCAACCCCGGACAAGTCCCGCATAACGTCTACACCCGCGCCGCCGAGTCGCTCGCCTCCTGGCGCAGAAAAGGCATCCTGCGTGAAGAGGCCGAGCCCGCGCTTTACGGCTACTCGCAGACCTACACCGTTCCCGGAACGACTGAGGTTCGCGAACGCCGCGGCTTCATCGCGCTCGGCCACCTGTACGACTACGCCGACCAGGTCGTCTACCGCCACGAGCAGACCTTCCCCAAGCACAAATCCGACCGGCTCGCCCTCTTCAAAGCCACCCGCGCCTACTGCGAGCAGATCTACATGCTCTACTCCGACCC
>CAXTMK010000048.1:0-716 GCA_964245315.1 uncultured Acidobacteriaceae bacterium
GCTGCTTGAGGTGAAGGTCAGCGATGTGGGGGTAACCGAGGCCGCCGGCGTGGGAACTGCCGTGCCGGTTCCGGTGAGGTTGACGGTTTGCGGCGAGCCGGAGGCGTTGTCGGCTATTGACAGCGTCGCGCTGAAGCTTGCGACGGACGACGGCGTGAAGGTGATCGAGATAAGGCAGTTAGCGCCGGCGGCCAGCGAGGTTCCGCAGGCGTTAGTTTGGGCGAAGCTGCTCGCGCCCATGCCGGTGACTGTAATGCCGCTGATCGTGAGAGCTGCGCTGCCCGTGTTGCTGAGTTGCGCGGTCTGGACTGCGCTGGTGGCGCCGCTGGTTGAGGTGAAGGTCAGCGATGTGGGCGTAACCGAGGCCACCGGCGTGGGAACCGCCATGCCGGTTCCGGTGAGGTTGACGGTTTGCGGCGCGCCGCTGGCGTTGTCGGCAATAGACAGCGTCGCGCTGAAGCTCGCGACGGAGGACGGCGTGAAGGTGACGGAGATGTTGCAGCTGAAGCCGGCGGGGAGCGAGGCTCCGCAGGCGCTGGTGTCGGCGAAGCTGGCGGCTCCGGCGCCTGTGATCGTTATGCCGGTGATGGCGAGTGCGGCATTGCCGGAGTTCGTCAGTTGCACGGTCTGCGCCGCGCTGGTGCTGCCGCTGGTCGCCGTAAAGGTGAGCCCGGCCGTGGGTGAGAGGCTGGCGATGGGCGCTGCCGTTGCGCCGC
>CAXTMK010000048.1:726-30133 GCA_964245315.1 uncultured Acidobacteriaceae bacterium
CCCACGGAGACCTGCGCCGTGCCGGTCGCCAGAGTGTAAATTGCCGCCGAGTTCGAGTCGGGCAGGTAGGTCGCGGGGAGGGGGTCGGCCCCGGCGGCGAGCGAGCCGGCCGGGATGGTGAACGAAGCCGATCCGCTGCTGAGCGTTACCGTGGCCGAAGTATAGCTGCCGCTGCTGAGGGTGACGTTGCCGGTGGGTGCGGCTCCTCCGGTAGTTGGGCTTGCGACCGCGACCGTGACGCCCAGCGACTGCGTCGTGCCGATGCTGGACGAGGCAGGCTTGACCATAACTACCGGAACACCCTGGTTGACCGCGATGGTCTGCGGCGATACGGGCGCGCTCTGCACGATCCCGACATTATTGGTGGCGATGCTGTAGAAGGTGTAGCTGTGGCTGGTGGTGCCGGTGTAGGTGGACGTAGTGAGTGTGGTGGCGGAGAGCCAGAGCGAGTAGGCTCCGCCATCCTGGGAGACGTAGATGTTGTAGTAGGCGATGCCGGAGCCGCTGGCATCGCTTCCGCTCCAGCTGACCGGGAAGTAGGGCGTGGTCGTCGACGATGGCAGCGCGGTGATCGAGCTGGTAACGGTGCTGGTGTCGAGCGTGTTGGTGACGGTGTTGGTCGCGATGGCCGCATTGACATCGAAGACGATGCTGGCCTGGTTGGTGATCGTGGCGCCGTTGGCGAGCCCGGCCTTCGGCATGACGCTGAAGGTGACGTATCCGGCGCCCGCGTTGGCGGCGTTGTTGGGCGGCAGGAAGCCGGACAGCGGATTTGCGGGCGTCGAACCGGTGACCGGGTCGACCGACTGCATGGTCCAGCTGAGGACGCCGGTCGCGGGGTTGACCGAAGCCGAAACCGCGACAGGATTGGAGTCGCTCGAAACGTTGGCCCGCGCGGTGTAGGTCTGGGTGCCGGCGGCCAGGTTGAGCGTCACGTTGTTGAACGCAATTTGGTTGAACTGCACGGTCGAAGGGTCGAGGTTGCTCGGCAGCGGATCGGTGACGGTGACCTTCTGCGCCGACAGCGTCGCGGTGGGCTGGTTCTCGAAGAAGACGGTATAGATAATGGGCGTACCGGCGGGCACGTAGCCGTTGTTGCCGTAGCCGGAGGTCAGCTTGCCATTGGGATCTTTGGGCGCGTTGACCGGGACCGTCTGCGGCGGAGTCTTATGAGTCAGGCAAGCACCGCAAATCGAAGAAGGGGGCACGGCGAAGGGATTGTCGGGATTGTCCTCATTCTGTTGCCTGTAATACTCGTTGAAGATGTTGGTGCTGGCTTCATCGATCGTACTGGCGTTGTGGGCCACGAACCTGAGAGCGTAGCCCAGCGGAGTCGGCGGCAACTCATCCGCGAGGGTATCGATCCCGGTCGCCAGCAGCAGTGCGGAGTCGTGCAGCACGCCCAGGCCGTCGCCGTGGGCAGCATTGTTGGCGAGGCTGATGGTGGTGCTCGTTGCACCCAGGCCCGACAGGCCGTTGTTGACCGATTGCGTGAGCGGATTGTCCTTGATGGCCGTAAGGGTCGATTGAACAGCCGGAGCCACGGTGTTGAAGGCGTGCACGGGCGCCGAGTCCGTGACGGCGCTGACAACGTCGTTGCCGGTTGGGTCGACATACTGCACAGGGCTGTTCAGCGCGAAGCGGTACAGATTGACATCGCTGAAGAATCCGGTTGGATCCTGCTGCTGGAAGCGACCGATCGCAGAGTTGTAGTTGCGGTTTCGCATGAAGTACAGGCCGGAGCCGTCATCCATGGCGCCGGTTTGTGCATTGAAGGTGAAGGGGTTGGTGACGCCGGACGCAAGTACCGTCTGCTCGCCGAAGGGCAGGTAGAGATAGCTGTTGACGACCGTGCCGGCGGAGTTGGTAATCTGCGCCGTGTTGCCTGTTCCGTCGAAGTGGTAGTAGCTGGCCGCGCCGCTCGCCTGCACGCTGCTGGTCAGGTCTAGGCCGTAGGTATAGTGGGCGAGCACGGAGCCGGTGCCGCTGAACTCAGCCGCGACATTGCCATAGCCTACGGGATCAATCAGGTAGTGGATTGCGGCTCCGTTATGAACGCTGGCGACTCGATTGTCCAGGCCGTCGTACTGGAAGCTCCAGTTATCGGTGGCGCTGACCATGGTCAGCAGCTTGCCTTCGTCGTCGTAGGTGTAGTTGACTCCGTTGCCGGAGATCAGGTTGCCGTCGGCGTCGTACTGGTAGGCGACGTTGTTCGCCACCTGATATTCGTTCAGGTTATTGGGTTCGTAGTTCGCGACGACGCCATTGGACATGACGCTGGTGCGATTGCCCGAGGCATCGTAGGCGTACTGAATACTTCCGGTCGGCGTCGTGACGGAGGTCAGCTGGCCATCGAGGTCGTAGTTGTAGCTGTAGGTGCCGTTGGGCGCCTTCATGGTGAGCGGATGACTTTCGCCATCGAAGGTGTAGTCGTACTCGCTCAGCACCGACTTGCTCGCGGAGTAGTTGATAAGGCTGGTCAAATTGCCAGCGGCGTCGCGAACCGCGCTGACGGAAGTTCCATTGCCCAGAGTCTTGGAGATGAGTTGGCCGGCAGCGTCGTACGCATACGTGACGATGGCTCCGCCGCTGCTGTTCGTCAGGCCGGACAGCCGGCCTACTGCGTCGTAGGTGTAGTTGGTGACGAAGCCGGTAGAGTCGGTCATGCTGGCGCGCTGGCCGTTGGCGTTGTAGGTGAACTGCAGGCTGGTGCCGTCCGGGTTCGCCTGGCTGGTCAGGCGGTCGGCTGCGTCCCAGGTGAACTTCGTCGTCCCCAGCGGAGCCGAGACCGAGGTCAGGTTGTTATGACCGTCGTAGCTGTAAACAACCTGCGAGCCGTTGGAGAACGTCTTGCTGGCCATCAGACCCTGCGCCGTGTAGGTGAACGTGATGGTATTGCCGCGCTGGTTGGTCACCGTCAGCGGCTGTCCCTGCGGGTTGTAGGTGTAGGTCGTCTTATTCCCGGTGGGAGAGATCTGTGCGGTGAAATCGTAGTTGCTGTTGTAAGAGAAGCTGGAGGCGTTACCGTTCGGGTCGGTCAATGAGGCGAGTTCCCGGTCGGCGGTATAGCTAAAGCTGACAAGAGATCCCTTCGCGGACGTGACGCTGTTCAGGTTGCCGAGTGTGTCGTAGGTTCCGGAAACAGAATCCCCCAGCGGACCGAGAACCGAGATCGGCTTGCCTTCGCCGTCGTAGCGAACCTTGGTCAGGTTGCCGAGCGGGTCCGTGATGGAAGCAGCCTCGGCTGCCTGGTTGAAGCTGATGAGAGTGGACTTGCCCAGACCGTCCGTTGTGGTAACGCTGCCGTCCTTGTTATAGGTGAACGCGAGCGACTGCGCGCCGTTGTCGCGGTAGATGTTGGTGAGCCGTCCCGCGGCGTCGTAGTTGTAGTTGGTGTGGCTGCCGTCCGCGTACGCAATGCTGGTGATCGCGACGGCGGATTCGCAGTAGGTGGCGATGCAGCTGTCGGAGACATAACCCACACCCGAGGGGCCACCCTCGTACCAGGTAATGCTGGTGGTGCCTGTGGGATTGGTGATGGTTCTGAGGAAGGTGGAGTGCTGTGTGTCGGCGAGGATGTCATAGGTAAAGGTGGTGACGCGCCCCACGGCATCGGTGAACTGGGTGATGTGGCCGAGCGAGTCGTAAGCGAAGGCGATCTTGTTCCCGAAGTTGTCCGCCGCGCCGGTCACCAGGTTGTTGGTGTAGGTCATCGTGATGCGGTTGCCATCGCGATCCTGGATGTAGTCGAGCAGGCCTCCGCTGGCCAGGAAGTGCAGCAGCACTCCGTTGGCGTCGGTCAGCAGGTAGCTGCTGTCGGTCTCGAGCGTGAGAGTTCCATAGTCCCCCGCCAGACCGAGGAAGACGTTGGTTTGCCCCGGTGCGGGAACTGTAAAGGTGCGTGTTGTGCCGTCGGGATAGATGACCTGGTTACTCTGCAGCTTGATATCGAAGGGATGGCTGGGTCCGAAGCCGAACGCCCCCTGGTGATAGCGGGCGACGAGTTGGGACACCCCGTCCTTCTGCAGCTCATAATTCAGCAGGCTCTGCACGTCGTAGGAGTAGATCCCGGAGGCACTGAGAGCCGTGGCGTCGGCTGCGAGCAGGCCGTTGAAGCCGGTACTCGTGACGTGGGCGTACACGTTAGCGTTGTAATAAGAGATCGGCAGGTCGAGACCCCCGCCGGTGCTTACGGTCCCGTTGCCGGTAGGCGTGTAGGTGTAGCCTGCATTGTTGAGCATCACCATGCAGGCGCGGGTAAATCCTTCCACGTTCACACCGGTCGGCGCGAGCGACGAGCAGAAGTTGGTTGCCGAGGTATAGCCGCCGGATTGATAGGTAAAGTATGGGCAAAATTCCTGCTTCTGGTACTCGCTGCAGACCTCGGGTTGCGTCGTGAAGGACAGCTGCGTTCCGATCAGATCGATCTGGTTGGCGGACGCGTAGAAGTACGCATCTCCGTTGGCGCTGGGCGTGGCGTAGAACTGAATGCTGCCGCTCGAGCCGGCCGGAAGGATGCCCGCCGGACCCTGCTGATTGATGCCCAGCACCGTACCCGAGTTGAAGGTGTCGCCATACTGCAGCTGGAAGTTGCCGGCGCAGGTCGTGCACGGCGGCGCCACCTCGGCCAGCGTGGCGTTGCCGGCGTTCACATAGATGAGCGGCGCGGGGATATCGTCGCCGGAGACGTTGGCGTAGTGGAGCGTGATGACGGACGGGAAGCCGGAGCGGAAGGCCTCAGGCGTCTCGAGCGTGATCTGCAGGAAAGACGACGGACTGGCGAAGATGTTCGAATTGACGACGATGTTTTCGGCGTTGGCCAAAGTGACCGTGCTGCCGTTGATGGCCTGAGCCGAATACGTGCCGATCGGCATAGAGCCGACGTTGAAGGTGACGTCGGCGTGGGCGGAGTCGGCCAGGAACGTTGCGGTGCTGCTATAGGTGGTACCGTTCTTGCCGACCAGCAGGAAGCTGGTGCCGCTGGTAAAGCCTCCGCCGATAAAGGTCAGCGTCGCGGTGCCGTTCTGGACTATGCTCGCGGGCGAGATGCTGGCGAGCGAGAAGCTGACTGTCGAGGCCTGGATGGAGAACGCCGCGGGAGACACCACAAGGTTCTGTGCGTAGGCCGTGACGTAGTAGGTCTGGGTGCTTCCGCTCGGGATGACAACACTGGCCGTTGGAGAGTTGAACTGAGTCTGCTGGAAGTCGTAGTGCTGCGGAGACGGCACATACCCGGCGCCGACGAATAGCTGCACGCTGCTGTCGCCGATGCCTGTCAAGGCAAGCTGTACCTGTGTCGTCTGCGTAGCGTTGGGAACCACCTTATAGTAAGCAGACTGGCCGACGCCGGAGAAGGAGCCGTTGAGCGCAGCAGCGCCCGCGACCAGCTGGTTCAGGTCGGTGGCGACTTCGTTCACCGCGATTCCGGTGTTGTTGGCGGTGTTTGCGCCCTCGAATATCTCGCCCAGGACGTTGGTCTTCACCTCCCAGCGATGCGGACCGACGGTGACGCCGGGGACCGTGATGGTTGCGCTCGCGTTGTAGGTCGCGCCGGGCCCAAGCACGATGCCCGCGCCTTCGAGCGCCGTGCCGGCGAGGGTTTCGAGCGGGTTGGTGTTGGGATCGGTGATGAGGTAGACGGCATCGTGCCACGGACCGTATGCGGTGCCGGAGCCGATGTTGGTGACGGTCCAGGTGACCTGCACTTGTGTGCCGACGGTCGCAGTGGCTGGGCCCTGAACGTTCGAGACGGTGAAGTCGAGATTCGACGGAGCGCTCTGCACGAACTCGAACGCGCCAATGTCGGGATAGAGCCCGTTGACGTCGGGCGTGCCGGTTTTGGTGGTTACCAGGGGGGCGTTATAACGCGGCAGACCGAAGCTGTCGGTCAGCGGATAGTTGGGGACAGCGCCGTTAGCCGCGTCGATCAGCGGCGAGCCGTAGGTCGGCCGGTAGTCGTGCAGTGCCTGGTTCATATAGACCGGGTTGGCTGAGATGTTGCCCTGCGTGCCGGTGGGGTCGGTGAGACCGACGTAGTTGGTGACACCTTTGACGGTGGTGTACACGTCGTTGTTCGTATAGGCGCCGAGCGTGCTGCCGCAGCAGACTTCGACGCTGCCGAACTGGGTGCCGATGCTGTTGCTGATGACCGAGTTCTCGACATCCATCACTCCGCCATGCGCGAAGGGACCGTAAGCGTTGGCGTCGAAGGTGTCGTTGACGACGTGGACGGTCGATCCCGGATAGGCGTTGATGGCGCGGTCCTGATTGCCGTAGAAGACGCTGCCGGATACAGTGACGGTGTCTCCGCCGCCGTTGGGAAAGCCGGTCTGGATGCCGATGGTGTAGGAGTTGGCGAAGATGCTGTCGGAGATGGTGACGTTGGCATTGTCGGTGGTTTCGAGCATGCCGACCTGATTGCCGGTGTTGAGCGGGCCGCCGCCGTACTGCATCTGCACATGCTGCAACGAGGCGATGGCTCCGTCAAGGAGGACGGAATCCCAGTCCCCGGCGGCGGGGGCGATGGCGCCGCTGGTGTTGTTGGTGTCGCCGCCGATGGAGATGTCGTTGTAAGAGGTGAAGTAGATGGGTTGGGCCAGGGTGCCGTTGGCGATCAGCGTCGCACCCGGCTCAACGTCCATGCCGGCGCCGGGGCCGAACTTGATGATGGCGCCCGGCTGGATGGTCAGCGTGACTCCGGCAGGCACGGCCAGCGTGCCCGCGATGGAATACACCTGGGTCGAGTAAAGCGTGGTCGAGCCGGAGAGCGCGCCGGACAGCGTGGTCGCCACGTAGCGCAGGATGGTGTTGGAGTTTTCCGTGAAGGTGCCGCCGCCGAGCGCCGCGATGCCATTCCACTCGCCCGGTGAGGGCACGCTGATGCCCTGATTGAAGTCGGTGTTGCCGCCGACCGTGTAATCGTCGAAGGTGGTGAAGATCACCTGCGACCCGGTCGCGCCGTTGGCGATCAGCGTGCCGCCGCTCTGCACGATGATCTCCGCGCCCGGAAGCGCCTTGACGATCGTGCCGGGCAGAATGGTGAGCGTGACCCCGGCGGGCACGATGAGCTGTCCGTCGAGCGCCTGCACCTGCGGACCCGACCAGGTCTGGCTGGTTGTCAACGTGCCGGAGTGCCACGCGACCGAGTTGTTGATGACGATGTCCTTTGTGACCGTCTGCCCGACCTGTCCGGCGTTGTTGAGGACCGTGAGGACAAGCTGGTAGCTGCCATCGGGGAACTGAGTCGTGTCGAAGGTGGAGGTGGTGAGACCGGTGCTGCCGGAGGCGAGCGTTGCTGTCTGCGGACCTGCCAGCGTTACGGTGCTGGGTCCGCCGACGTTGGTGAACCACTGGATGGTAGCCGCGGTCCCGTGCACGACCGGCGCGGTCGGCAGCAGGAAGACGCTGGTGGGAGCATTGATGACATCGACTGTGCCGACGTTTCCGACGACCCCGTTTGAGCCTCCGGTGGCCAGGATCGAAGCCGGATTGAAGCTGCTGTTGGCCAGGTAGTAGACGGCGATGCGTCCGCCTCCGCCGCCGCCCTCGCCGCCCGCTCCGCCCGTGGCCGCGATGCTGCCGGTGGCGCCGGCGAGGGTGTTGGTGACGACGAAGATGGAGCCGCCGGAGCCGCCGCCGGCCTGATTGACCCCGGCCGCTCCGTTGGCCGAGATGACGCCGTTGTCGGTCAGGGTTCCGCCCACGATCAGGCGTATGGCTCCGCCGCCGGCGCCCGCGGGCGCGCCGCAGCAGCGCGAATCGCCGCCCGAGCCAAGATCCATGGGTGCGGTGGCGGAGCCGTAGGTCGGACCGGGCGTGGCGCCGCTGTTTCCACCCAGGCCGCCATAGGATCCGCCGTCGCTTGAGCCCGATGGACCTGCGCCCGGGCCGGTTCCCGCCATGTAGCCCTGAGTATCGGCGTTGATGGAGCTGCCCGCATCGATCTGGACCGAAGCCGCGATGATGGTGACGCCGGTCCCTGCATAGGTGCCGTTGACCGTGCCTGCGTTGTTCAGGCTCTGCGCAACGATGTTGGAGTTCCCGGTGACGACGAGCGCGCCATTATCGGTGACCGTGGAACCGCCGCCGATGCTGAAGGTTCCGGTGGCCGACACATTGATGCTGCCAGCGGTGAGCGTAGTGCCGGTGCCAAGCGTAAACGTGCCGCCATTAATGACCGTGACTGTGCTGTAGTTGAGGTTCGCGTTGGGCGGAAGCACGGCATTCTGCGCGACCGTCAGGTTGGTGCCCGCGCCGAGGGTGTACACGGTTCCAGCGCCGCCGGTGCCTCCGTTGGTGGTTGTCGCGCCATTCGCTGTCGCCAGGGTCAGGTTGAAGCCGCTGTTGGTGTTGAAGTAGAGCGCGACGCGTCCACCCGCGCCGCCTGCTTCCCCGTTGCCACTGCCGCCATTAGCCGCAATGGTCCCGGTGCCCGTTACGGTTCCGGTGTGGATGTTGAGCGAGCCGCCGGAGCCGCCGCCGGCCTGCACGCTGGCGCTGATAGCGCCTCCATTGGAGGAGATGATGCCGTTGTCGGTTAAAGTGCCGGTTACGTTGATCGCAATGGCGCCGCCGCCCGAGCCGGGTACCGCGCCGCAGCAGCGGCTGGTGCCGCCCGAACCGAGGTCAGTGGGAGCTGTCGGGGAGCCGTAGGGTAGCGCAGCGGTGAAACCGTCACCCGTTCCGCCGACGCCGCCATACGATCCGCCGGCACTCGAGCCGTTCGGACCCGCGCCCGCGATATAGCCCGGACCTGCGCTGGCGATGTAGCCCTGCGCATCCGAGTTGATGGAGCCGGTCGCGGTGACCTGCAGCGTCGCGGCATTCAGCGTAACGCCGCTGCCAACCCACGAGCCGTTTACCTGAGCCGTGTTGTTGATCGCCTGCGCGACGATGGTTCCGGCGACGGACAATGTATCGGCGACCGTGACGCTGGCGCCGCCGCCGATGGTGATCAGGCCGCCGTTCTGCAGGGTGATGTTGTTGTAGTTGACCGAGGTGCTGGCCGGGATGGTGAAGTTCTGGTAGACGCTGAGGTTATCGTTCGTGACCGAAGTGTCGAAGAATGCGGCCGTGCCGTTGCTGCCCGCGGAGACGGTGCCGTTGCAGCCGTTGATGCAGCCGCCCGGCGAAGCGGTCGAGGTTACGAAGCCGGTGAAGTTGCTGGCCGGGCCGTTGTAGTAGATCGCGGTGCGGCCGCCGCCGCCGCCGGCTTCTCCGCCCGCGCCGCCGTTGGTAAGAAACACACCGGAACCCGACAGGCCGTTGGTCGTGACCATCAGGGTGCCGCCGGAGCCGCCGCCTGCCTGCGAACTGTATGTGCTTACTCCGCCATTGGCGGAGATAGTGCCGTTATTGGTCAATGTGCCGGAGATGGTCAGGGTCAGTTGGCCGCCGCCTGCTCCAGGATTGGCGTTGCAGCAGCGCGACGTGCCGCCGGAACCAAGGCCGACGGGATTGGTCGCGGAGCCATAGACGGCTCCAGCCGCGACACCATCACCCGTTCCGCCAACGCCGCCGTAAGAGCCGCCCGCACTCGAACCATTCGGGCCGGCGCCGGGGACATAGCCCGGGCCCGCGCTGGCGACGTAGCCCTGCGCATCGGCGTTCAGGGAAGCGTTCGCGTTCACGACGAGCGCGGCCGCGTTGATGGCGACGCCGCTTCCCTGCCAGGTTCCGTTCACCTGCGCCGTGTTGTTGATGGACTGGGCGATAACGGTTCCGCCGATATTGAACGTGCCGGCGACATTGACGGTGGAACCGCCGCCGATGGTGAGCACCGATCCGGCCTGCACTGTGATGGAGTTGTAATTGACCATCGAACCGGCGGGAATGGTCTGATCCTGGTAAACCATCAGGTTGCCGTTAGTTACGGAGGTATCGTAAAACGCCGAGGTGCCGTTTCCGCCCACTGAGGTGGTGCCGTTGCAGCCGTTGATGCAGCCGCCGCCCGTGGAGGTGGACGCGGTGTATCCGGTGAACTGGCTGACGGTTCCGTTGTAATAGACGGCGAGGCGTCCGCCGCCGCCGCCCGCTTCCCCGCCCAAACCGCCATTCACGGTGAAGGCGCCCGAACCGTTCAGCGCGCTGGTGGTGACGTACAACGCTCCGCCGGATCCGCCGCCGGCCTGGATACTGGCCGTGGAGACTCCGCCGTTGGACGAGATGATGCCATTGTTGGTGATGGTTCCGCTGACGACCAGGCGCAGGTCTCCTCCGCCCGCTCCTCCAATCGCCCCGCAGCAGCGAGAGGTGCCACCGGAGCCGAGGTCGCTGGGCGCGGTCGTCGAGCCGTAAATGGCCGCTCCGGCCAATCCATCACCCGTGCCGCCGATGCCGCCATACGATCCACCCGCGCTCGATCCGTTGGGGCCGGCGCCGGGGACGTAACCCGGGCCCGCGTCGCCAACGTAGCCCTGTCCGTCCGAGTTGAGCGAACCGCCGGAGTTGACGGTGATCGAGCCGGCATTGAAGGTAACGCCCTGGCCTGCCCAGGCGTTGTTGACCTGCGCCGTATTGTTGATCGATTGGGCTATGACCGTTCCGCTGACATTGAGGCCCGTGGTCACGTTGATCGTGGAACCGCCGCCGATGGTCAGCAGGGCTCCGGTCTGCACGGTGATGGAGTTATAGGTGAGGACCGAGCTCGCCGGGATGGTCTGATTCTGATAGAGAAACAGGTTGTTGTTCTGGGCGGAGGTATCGTAAAACGCAACCGTGCCCACGCTGCCTACCTGATTCGTACCGCTGGCGCAGTAGCTGGTGCAGGCGCCGCCAACCGCGGTTGAAGCGCTGAAGCCGGTGAAGCTGCTGGCCGGTGCGTTGTAATAGACGGCGATGCGACCGCCGCCGCCGCTCGCTTCGCCGCCCAGCCCGCCGACCGCGGAGAAGATGCCCGAACCCACAAGGCCATTAGTCGTGACATAGATCGAACCGGCGGAGCCGCCTCCGGCCTGAACGCCCATGGGGGTTCCACCGGCGGCTGAGATGGCTCCGTTATTCGTCAGGGTTCCGGTCACGACCATGCGGATGGCTCCGCCGCCATTTCCGGGCACCGCTCCGCAGCAGCGGGACGTGCCGCCCGAGCCGAGGTCGGTTGGTGCGGTCGTCGAGCCATAGACGGCAGCCGCCGCGATTCCGTCGCCCGTTCCTCCCACGCCGCCGTACGATCCTCCGGCGCTCGATCCGTTGGGACCGGCTCCGGGGACGTAGCCCGGACCCGCACCGCCCACATACCCTTGGCCGTCGGCGTTGATGGTGCTGCCGCTATCGACCTGGACTGAACCGGCGTTCAAAGTGACGCCAGAGCCTACCCAGGCTCCGTTCACCTGGGCACTATTGTTGATGGACTGGAATATGACGTTGGACGTGCCAGTGACCAGCAAGGCGCCGCTCACGTTCAGCGTGGAACCGCCCCCGACCGTCAGAGTGCCGGTGTTCGAAACGGTGATGCTGCTGGCGGCAAGCGTGGTGCCGCTGCCCAGCGTCAGCGTGGCCGAGTTGTTCACGGTCACGTTGTTGAAGCTAAGGTTGGAGTTGGCCGGCAGCACCGTGTTATTTGAAACCGTCAGGTTGGAGCCACCGGCGAGGCTGTAGACGGTGCCGACCGCCCCCGGCGGTCCATTGCTGGTGGTGCCGCCGTTGGACGTGGCGGAGTTCAGATTGAAGCCGCTGTTCGTCGTGTAATAGATGGCGATCCTGCCGCCGCCGCCCGCCGCCTCGCCGTTGCCGCTGCCGCCGGTCGACGTAATTTTGCCCGACCCCGCGAGAGTAGTCGCTTGAATCAGGATGCTGCCGCCGGAGCCGCCGCCGGCCTGAACGCTGGCAGAGATTGGTCCGCCGTTGGCCGAGATAATGCCGTTATCGGTAAGGGTGCCTGAGACCATCAGCGTAAGCGCGCCTCCGCCCGTGCCTGGAACCGCGTTGCAGCAGCGGACGTTGCCGCCCGAACCGAGCGCCGTCGGGTTGGTGGTCGAACCATAGACGGGAGTGACGGCTCCGCCATTGCCTGAACCGCCCACGCCGCCATACGATCCGCCGGAACTGGTGTTGCCGGGCGCCGCTCCGGGACCGTCCCCCGGCAGGTAACCCTGCGCATCCACATTCAGCGAGCCGGTCGAGGCCACCGTGACGGAAGCGGCGTTGATGGTGACACCAGTTCCCACCCAGGCGCCGTTTACCAGGGCCGAGTTGTTAATGGATTGCCCCACAACAGTACCGCTTACCGACAGTCCGGCGGCGATATTGAGCGTGGTTCCGCCGCCGATGGTCAGCAGCGCGCCACCTTGCACCGTGATGCTGTTGTAGGCGATCGTGGAGGACGCGGGCAGGGTGAAGTTCTGATATACCGTCAGGTTGTTGTTGGTTGCCGACGTGTCAAAGAACGCAGAGGTGCCGACGGAGCCGTTCTGGGAGCCTGAGCAGGTGTTGGCGCAGACCCCGCCGGAGGCTGTCGAGCCTGTAAATCCGGTAAAATTGCTGGACGATGCATTATAGTAGACGGCGACACGCCCGCCGCCGCCGGTTGCCTCTCCACCGAGACCGCCATTCGCCTCAAAGACTCCCGAACCTGCAAGTTTTGCAGCGGTGACATAGACGGATCCCCCGGAACCGCCGCCGGCCTGAACGCTCGCCGAGTCCGCCCCGCCGTTAGCCGAGACGATGCCGTTGTTGGTCAGGGTTCCCGAGACGACCAGAATGACCGCGCCGCCGCCGGCTCCCGCAATCGCGCCGCAGCAACGCGAGGCTCCGCCCGAGCCGAGGTCGATGGGCGCCGTAGACGAGCCATACACGGAGGCTCCCGCCAATCCGTCACCCGTGCCGCCGACGCCGCCATACGATCCACCCGCGCTCGATCCGTTGGGGCCGGACCCCGCCACGTAGCCCGGACCCGCTTGCGCAACGTAGCCCTGGCCGTCGGCGTTGATAGAGCTGCCCGCGTCCACTTCGAGCGATGCGGCATTCAGGGTTACGCCTGCACCCTGCCAGGTCCCGTTCACCTGCGCCGAGTTGTTCACCGACTGCAGCACGATGCTGGAGTTCCCTGTTACCGTGATCGCCCCGGTCGTGGTCACGGTCGATCCGCCGCCGATCGTGAGTACGGCGCCGCTCTGAACGGTGAGGCTGGTCAGGCTGTAGGCGCCCGCCGGCCAGGTCGTGCTGGTCGCAACGATGACGTTGCCTGAAGGCTGAGCGAAGCCACAGCCCGGAAGCAGCACGACGGAGACAACAAGCACACAGAGACGGAGAAGGGCCGGCTTCAAAGAAATTGCAGTCATTGCAGGGAGCTCCTGACAGGTACGCGTCAAAAGAAGGGAAAATCTGTCAACGGAGAGCAAACCTTTTTGTCGCATTTGGAATCTCCCGCCATGCGGCGCTGCGGGACACTCGCCTTTAGCTACTGGGGTATCTGCCAGACGACGACGCACTGCGTCTGCGGATCGTGGCTTAGAGAACGAAGGGTAAGCGTCTGGGTGCCATCGCTCTGGCGGGAAAATTGCGGCTGCCAGACCGCACGATCGAACGAGAGCCGAAGCATCGCTTTGGGCAGTTTGCTGAAGGAGATGGACTCGCCGAACTGCACGGGTGGGCCGGAATAGCGCAGAATGCCTGAGGTCGCGGCGGCTGGCTGCGAAGGCGCCAATGGCTTCGGCTCGGAGACATCCCCCTTTGGAGCTTCCGGGGCGTCGGCCTGAGGACGGTCGAAGTCTCGCTGGTAAACGATCTTCCAGCCGCTTTGGTATTTCCGCAGGTGTAGCTCGGAATGCGTGGAAACCTGGCGGCTTCCCCCGGCGCCAGAGCGGTTCGCGGTGAAGTTGGAGATCATGGTAACGCGGGCCGCGCCATCGTCCATGAATCCGATCGAGGGTGAGGAGATGGAGAAGTCAGTGGCTTCGGAGCCGGTTTCGCGGGCGTGCTTCAGGTTGTCGCGCACATATGCGTTATCTACATTTTGCTGCAGGAAGTAACGTTCGACACGGGGGCCGTAGAACGCTGCCTCCACATCTGGATCGCCGGCATTGCTGGCCGCGACCCAGCGGTTCAGCAACGCCCAGACTTCACCTGCCTCTCGTCTGGGATCGGCAGGGGGAGCAGTGAGGTCGGGGTTGGTCTGGACGGGACCGGGCACAGGCGCAGCTTTGTTCGCGGGCGGGTTTGCCTGCGGCAGCGGGAGCGGAGCATCGGCGACCGGGGTGTTCTGCACCAGCAGCGTGACCTCTCGCCGCTCCTGATGGCGGTCTTTATCAGTTGCGACAAGAACATAAGTCGTCTTCCTGCGAGCCGTGAACGTCTCCGATCCGCGCAACGGTCTGGGCGCGTCGTTGATGCGGACGCTGACGTATCCGGTCGTGGCCCAGGTAAGAGTTACCTGCTGGCCTCGCACGGCCGGGCTGGGGCCGACTCCGAAGTCGATGGTCGGCGCCGCAGATCGCTGCTCCGGCGAACAACTGTAAACCAGAAGCGCGATCAGCAGCCCGCACCCGATGACGATCGAGAGCAGACAGCCTCTTAAGATAAACCGGCGCCTGGACCGAGACGACAGCGGGGCCGGAGCGCCGGCGTGAGGCAGCGGGTTCGGCGGTTTCACGTCCACGAACGGCGGCGGAGCGGGACCGGCCTGCGCTGGAGGCGGAGGCGGAGGCGACTGTCCCGCTGCAGGCGCGGGCTTCGTCGGCCTGGGAGTTGCGAGAGCAATTAGTCGAGTTGCGCCGGAGAGATCGAATGCCGCCTTCCAGTCCGCGGCCGCACCGCTCGCCTGGGCCTTGCGCAACAACTCCAGATGCAGCAACGCCTGTTTGGCGGAAGGGCGCTGACCGTTGGCCGGATGCAGGATATACTCCAGCGCCGCACCCAGTAGCGTGTCAATGATCTGCGAGACGGTGAATTGCTGTTTGGCTGCGGGAACCTTTCCGGTCGCTAGTTCGAGCGCCACTTCTCCGGCGGATTGGACGTCGAGGCCGCTTGCCTGCTCGGGCGAGAGCGGCGATTCGGCAAGGATATTTTCCAGATAGAGAGAGTTGTCGATCTCGAACGGACCCGCCAGAGAGCTGCCCGTCACAATAACGTCGCTCAGCCTGAACCCGCCGATGAACAGCGGGCCCTCAGCGCCTGTGGCGCTGTGCAGTGCGACGAGCGCCTGCAGGAGCGATTCAAGACAGCGCGCGGCATCGGCCTCGGAGGTCTTCTGAGCGCGGGCAAGAGTCTCCAGCGAGGCGCCCGCAACCGGCTGCGTGACCACATAGCAAAGTCCGCCGCCGGTATACGGAAACAGCGTCCGCATAGTGTTGAGCGGGGCCTCGCGGAGAGACTTCGCGGCGGCGACGAAGCGGCGTTTCCGGGCGTCGTCGCTGCCGCCGGAGCCCGGGAAAAACTCGCGGATATGCCACGTCTTGCCGTCACGCGAATCTCTTACGGCGAAGGTCAGACTACGGGCGCGCTCCGACACCGGGGACGCAGCGGCCAGGCTCCAGGTGGAATAGGGGAGAGCCTCGCCGCGCGCGAGCGCCGAGGCTTTGGCGCCACAGACGCTGCAGACGAGCGTTCCCTGCGGGTAGCTGTGGTGTCCGTCGGGGCAAGTCATAGGGCGATCGCTCCCACGCCCGTACGCTCGGACGAGAGTCGCAGCGCGACGACTTGCGGCGCCGCGTTGGCAACCTCAACGCGAATACCGATGCTATCTTGAGAACCCGCAGCGAAGGTGTCTACATCGACCATGAAGAGGCGCTGCTCGCCGGGCCGAATCCGGGCAGGATAATCCGCCGCCGCAAAGGCCTTGACCCAGGGTTCGCTCCCGGTCACCCTGAGGACGACGATATCCTGCGTCGGGGAGTCGTTCGTGACGAAGACCGGGACCGGCGGCGGGTAATCGAAACGGGATACGGCCTCGACTTTCAGGTGCGCGGTGTAGCGTATCTGCGAAACGCCGCACCAGGAGCAAAAGTTGTCGGCGGGAGCCAGCGGCCAGACCTGGCATTCGGGGCAAATCATTCTCTCTCCGCCACAATGGTCACGGCTTTCTCCATAGCTCCACGCCATTCAGCACCGGCTGAACGTTATTATTCTCCCAGATGAGGCCGAAGTTCTGCGTCCTGATCCAGTCGACTTGTCCGCCCGCCGGCATGGCTTCGACGTCGATGGCAGGCATTGCCTGCGGGTCCGCCTGATGCAGAGCGGCGCAACGGGCAAAGACATCCTGCACCTTGCGCCGCAGCAGTTGGGCGTCGGGCGTGTCCTGTTCGAGGGTGGGGCTCAGATATTGGGCCTGCAGCGCCCAGAAGAAAGCGTAGAGCTGCGGAGGGGTGAGAGCGCTCTCGCGACGGCGCACTTCGTCCGTAAGCAGGGAGCGAAGGCTGGCGTTGGCCATCAGGTTCGAGATCAGGTTGCGCCGCTGATTGAGGCTGCGCACGCCCACAAACGGCGGCGCTTCCTTGTAAAAGAACTCCGGCATACCGGTCTCCGCGCTGGTGCGAACCGAAAGCACGCGCAGGGCAGGGGCCAGATTCACAATATTCAGCACCTCCTCCAGCAACTGGGCATCGCGGTCGCTGTAGATGACGAGGTCGTCGAAACGGCCTTCCCAGCGCTTGGAGAGATGCAGCGGAATCGCGACCGCTGGTTTGCCGTTAGCCGCTCCGGGATGGAACTGCGCGTAGAAGTCGGTGTAAGCCTTATGGCATTCGTTCTGCACCAGCGAGACCGCGGGCAATGGGAACGCGTAGGTGGAGGAGTAGAGGTAAATCTCGTTCGCCTTCCCGGTGTCGATCACATTGATCTGAGGCTTCGGTTCCATCTTTGCGGTCAGATCCTCGACCGATTTAGCGAACTCCTGCGCGGCCGGACTCTTTGAATCCGCCAGCCCGAGGTAGAGGAAGGTCGTTGACTCGACCTCCGTTGCCGCCATCTTGCCGTCGTGCCGCAGCATGGGACGAGCGTGGTTGACGAAGTTCTGGATGGTCTGGCGCGCGGTAGCGCGATCGCGCAGCAACGGGTGTTCGAGGATATTGACCGGCCGCGGGTGCGCGATGAAATCCTCGTAGAAGCGCCGGTCGCAGAACTCCTCCACCTTGCGATTGATCTCGTCGGTAACCCTTCCGGACACCATCTCGGCCAGTCCCGCGAGGCCGTTCTGGACGGCAAACTCGCGCAGCAGCGCCTCGTATTCGCGGCGAGCGTCCACCTCCGCCGGTTGCTGCGTGACCTGATCGAGCCCGAGCTTGTAGTACTGCGCCCAGTCGCGGTCCAGATCGAACAGCTGCAGGAACAGAACATGGGAGCCGGTCGCCAGGCGGGCCTTGAAGGTGTTGTGCCGCGCCTGCGCGCTGCCGCGCATGGCTTCCGCCTTTTGCAGGAACATGGCCAGCGCGTTGCGTGTGGCGTTCATCTGGTTGTAGAGTTCGCGAGCGGCGTTGCGCGCTTCCTTCAGCAGGTCCTGCTCGGCCAGCGTGAAGAGGTATTGTTCCTCGGCGTCGCGGAGGCGTGCGAGCACGAGCTTGATGAGCTGTTCGCGGGCGCCAAGCAGCTTCGCGGGAAGGCTGCGCAGCGCGATGTTCAACTCGCGGAACTGGTATTCCTTTAATGCGCGCAGCTTATCCGCGTCCGAGACAGACTCCTCCAGCAGACCGTCGAAGATACCTTTCTTGCCGGCGCCCGGCGGATCGATCAGGGCGCGGGTCTCGGCGAGCATCAGCTCGAAGTAGCCGCCCTTGCGCAGAGCCGTCAACAGACCGCGATCGGGATCTTCGAGAATGCGGTCGCGTACCAGGATAAACAGCCGCTTCTGTATCTCGGCGTTTACCGCCGCGGTGCGCTGCCGCATCCAGCGCACCGCGTAGCCGATCTGGCTGGAATCGACTGTGACGCTGTCGCGTTCCACCTTATCCAAGGCTTCGTGAAGCGCCTGCGCATCTTCCGGCTTCTGCATGGGGTTGGCCTGAACGGCCGACTTGATCGCGTCTCCGATCATCGTCTTCCACTCGCTGCCGAACTCCTTCAGGATGCCGTCGCGGTCGAGCTTTGCCGCGGCAAGGTCGCCGGGCACGGCGCGGCCGACGTCGGCATCTACGTTCATCCGGTTGATGTAGCTGAAAATATCGAGCGCCAGCTGCGAAGAACAGGCGCCGCGCACCGTATCCAGCGGAATTTCGATCTTCGACATACCGCAGGAGGCATAGCGGCGGGCGAAGGCCTGCGTGAACCGCACGCTGCCCGCGCCGCGCGTGGTGTTCGCGCCGGCCGGTCCGGAGAGCGCACCCACGATATTCGAATAGTTGGACCGCTTGGCGTCCGAGAACGGACCGGGCATGAGGTCGAGAAACAGCGTCTCGGCCAGCATGCTGAACAGATCTCCCCGGTTTTCGAGGCTGATCGCGAGGTTGGACTCGTTAGTGCTTTCGATCAGGTAGTTGGCGCTGTAGGGAGGGCCCTCGATGCGGCGCTCGCGTCCCGGCTCCCAGGAGACTACGAAATCGCTGTAAGGGTTCCCTCTTTGGCGTCCTGGCTCTCCTTCGAAGCGACACGCTTGGTGAAGTGGTCGAGTTCCTTCAGGGCGGCGTAGGCGTTGGCATAGGAGCGCAGCGGAAGTTCGCCTTCCGCGCTCGCGTTGTACACATTCGGCAGCACCGCGTACGAAAAGATGTCGGCGACATTCTGGTTGAGCTGCTTGATCTCGCGAAGCAGGAAGCCGACATCGAGAAAGGTTCCGCAGCCGGTGCCGCCGGCCAGCGACGTAACCACGCAGACCACCGGCGCGGGGTTGCCGTCGATATGGACCGACGGGAGCTTGTGCTCCGCGAATAACTTCTGGGTTTCGGCGATGGTCTCGTGCCGCGACAGTTCGTTGAGCTTTCGCTCCAGAGTCCCACGCAGTCCGGCATATTTGGCGAAGCAGGTGAGCCGGCCGATGGCACGGACGCCGCCCGCGCCATCCTTCACTTCGCTGCCGAAGCGTTGCACCTCGGGATAGAGCCACTCATGGATGTGCGGCCATTTGTAAGGGTTCTGGAAGATGTCGGTCAGGTCCTTGCCCACAGTTCCTTCCAGAAGGCCATATTTCTCCGAATCGTCGAATCCCATACTGGCTAGGGCGCTCGAAAGGTCGGCGCCGCGTGCATCCGTGGCGCGCGTGTCGGTGTCGACCCACACGAAGCGCGCGAACGGCACCTTGTAGGTTCTGAAGCGCTCGAAGAGCCGCAGGCGCAGGCGCAGCAGAACTTCCTTGCCGGTACCGCCGAGGCCGATGTAGAAGACGGGGCGATACGCGGTTGCTGCCGGTTGATTCGCAGAGCTCATGCGCAACTCCTTATTTGAACAGCATGAAGAGGGTGAGACCGACCGCGATCGAGCCGCCCATGATGAGCAGCGCGATCACGAGCGACAGGATGCGGCGCAGCACAAACAGCGTGGCCAGCGAGAGCACGATCATCAACAGCAGCAGGAATATCCAGAGCCAACTCACGCTGGTCACGAACGCAACGGCAGCAAAGATGAGCACCAGGTAACCGAGCATGACCAAGGCGGCGTGGGCGCTCTCGTCGATGCCGGCATTGCCCTCCACCATCTGTAGAAACAGCCAGCGGCCCAAAACCCAGCTGACGGCGATGCCGACCACGAAGATGGTGAGCCTGACCCCGCTGCCAAGATCTTCGGGCAGCAGCGCGGCCCCGCGACCGCTTCCCAATGCCGTCCAGATGGACAGGATGAGGAGCAGGACATTGGCCAGGAAGAAGATGCCGAAGATGACTCCGACCATGGTCCGCACATTACTCTTAATTGGTTCGACAACCATACTCACCGCCTCCTGATGGTTCCGGAACTGACCGCCGCGCCGGCAGCGGAGGCTCCGGAACTGGATTCGCTCTTCTCCGTAAAGACGAGTTCACAGGCGCCGGAGCGCAGGCCTGCGGCGATCGGCACGCCGGGCTCAATCGGCACATTGTCGCGACCGCCTTCGAGCGTTGCCGACCCAAGCGGATAAAGACGATTGCGTTCGATGCGCCCGACAGCCTCGCCTTCCACAATCACACGATCTCCTTCGACGTTCGCCTCCAGAGCATATCCTCCGCGGGCCTTCGCGGTCACGCTCCAGTCGACCTTGCGGGCGAGCAGCAGTCGCCGCAGAAGCACGGCTATGCCTGCGAGACTTGCGGCGATGAGCGCGAGCAGAAACAACCACAGGAACGCAGGCCACGCAGGATACTTGACCCGGAAAAAAACGGGCGAGTGCAGCGTGATGCGGGTATCGCCGGCGTTGACCTGGCTCATCAGGCTATCGAGCGCATAGACCTTGCCGGATGAGCGCGCCTCCTGCACCGTAGCGGCGCTGTACTGCGTCAAAAACTTCGGGGTCAGGCGAAAGTTCTGATGCGGGACGTCGATCTGGAAAGTCAGGTCCAGCTGCGCCTCTTCGTCGGACTTGCCCCACGCGGCCTTCCACCAGGCCGCGGGAGAATTCTTCAGAGTGACGCGGCCGATATCCACGCTTAACTGGTAAACCTGCGCGGTCTCGGAACCAGGACCGAGCGCGCTGACACGGTTGGGCGTGACCGCGATGACGCGGCGCTCCGGTACCAGCAGCGAGCCGGGCTCAAACGTAGGCGCCGCCTGCAGGACGTGCAGCGTGGAGTCGACGATGAGGATGTGATCGAGGGCGGATTTGAACCGCACCTCGGCGGACTCGCGGATCGGCGTCCCGGTCTCGTACTCTTTGGGCCGCCCGCGCCGGGTGAGCGGAGTCAGGCTGTGCGATGTCACCTCGACCGTATCCCGGTTCACGGGTTTCATGCGCAGCGGTTCCGTCCTGAGCACGCCCGCGCCACCCTGTTCGAAGCCGCTCAGCGTGTCTTCGTAGACCCGCCCGGCGGCCGGATCGAAGAGCAGAGCGTAGACGATCAGGCCGGGTTCGCCGGCGCGCGACAGGACGGGAAAGACCGTAACGCGCGCGACATCGTCACCGCGCAACCGCTCATAAAAACGCTGCGTATCGCCGGCCTCGCCCGTGTCTTCGATGTTGTCGGTGACGATCCAGGCGATCTGCAGATGCTTGCGCTCGCTGGCGTCGATGACCCGGTCGAGGAAGGTCAGATTGCCGAACGGCATCTGCCTGATCTCCGCCAGACTGCGGGCGGCGGAGACTTCCGTCGAAAACGCATACTCTTCAAGCTTTCCGTGCGCGCCGACCGTCTGGTTGAGCGGAGCGACGATCGAATCCACCAGACCGGACGCGTAGTAGCCCTTCATGCTGCCGGAGCGATCGATGAAGATGGCCTGCGGCGGCGCGCTCTGGGCCACGCAGCAGGAGGCGATCGCTGCCGGCAGCACGACCAGGAGGACAGAATTGATGCGGCGGTTCAGGCGCTCCACGCAAGCAACTCCTGGGCCGAGGTCTGTCCGTCGGTAAATATCTGCGCACTCAGGCTGCCGTCGACGGACCAGAAGGCCGCGCACTCCTTCAACGAGCGGCCGGACTGCAGGCGCCACGTAACGGGAAGCTCCGATTCCGCGGTCCAGGCGCGCAGCCAGACATGTTGGCGTCCGCCGCTGTCGGACTGGCAAAAGAAGACGCGTAGCGATGCGTCGGCATAAGCGGTGAACTGTCCGCTCAAGGCTTCGTTGGATTCGAGTTCGCGGAAGCTCTGTCCGGCGCAGGAGAGTAAATGCCCGTCCGTGACCAGCAGCGGCTCGCTGGCGGCATCGGCGGTGAGAACGCCTTCCCGCGGGATCGGAACCACCCCGATCCTCCAGGATCCGTGCAGGTTCTTGAGCGCAAGCAGCACAGCGCCGCCGTATCTCGTGCCGGGCAGGTACAAACCGTCGGCCTGCAACATAGCCGGGACGGCCGCCATTGGAAGACGAACGCGATCGGCGTCGTTGGGGCTGGTCCACAGCGCGACCCCGGCAGGCATGGCATGCCGCGTAAGCTTTCCGTCCTCGAGCGTCCAGACGCTGGTCTTTGTCCAAACCAGCACGGTCTTTTGCCAGAGCACGGGACCGCAGACCGGTTCGTTGCCCGCGTCGATCTCGGTTCGCCCGGCGTCGCCGGTAAATGGATTGACCTGAAGCAGCGACACCCGCCCCTCGCGAACGGTGAGGCAGTAAAGCCGGTCGCCTGTTCCCTCGATCATCTGGTAGGCATCGCGAGCGTCGCACAAAACCGTCTCGCCGGGCAGCCACGAACTAAAGTTGAGCTCACGCCCGCTGACCAGGCCACGGGCGTCGAGCGACGACTCGGAGGCAATGAGGGCGAAGCGCTCCGACAACTGCGCGTCTGCCGAACGGCGCAACTCACGCACAGTGAACGCGTGGCTGCGAGCGCCCTGCCATAAGGGGGCGACCTGTTGCAGACGTTCGATCGCTGACGGCGAATGGGGATTGAAACTCGCGAGGATTCCGTTCTCGAACAGCATCCAGAGCAGCCCATAGGCCTGCTGCGGCGGGGTGCGCAGCCCGGATTCGAGCGGCGTATGCGTGGGTTCCCTGGCCAGAGTTGCCGCGGCCGGCACGGCCCGGGCAAGCTCTTCCAGAAGCACTCCGCAGGTCCGGCAAAACGTCGCCTGCCTGCGGTTCCACGAGTCGCAGGCCTGACACGCGCGCGCCGGGAGATGACAGGAGGTGCAGATTCCCCGCCGCTGTTCCCTGCTCAAAGTGCCGGAACACCGCGGTTGGGGGCAATCCATTAGGTCTCCTGGAGCTAAGGCGAGGAGAAGCTGCCTCGCAAACGTATGTGCCGATGTGTGTCTCTGAGTTATAGCGTATGCCGCGCCCAAATGGAAGACGATGACCGTCCTTCGCACGGCAAGCCGAGATAATCGCACGCCACCAGCGGCATCGCGGCGGCTGGGGATTGGCTTACATGGGGGATGTTGGTGGACCTGATCGGGATCGAAGGCTTCAGCCTCCTCAACTTGAAGTAGGTGACAGCATTTGGCCGGAGAAGCAACGGCCTATGCGGGAATGGTGCTTGAAGCGGCTGTAGAACATGGCTGGAGCCCGAATGTCCTTGTTCATCAAATTTCGAGACGCGCTCACGGCTCACATCCCCATACCCGCGCGGCACACACCAAAGTGATGGCTGCGCCGATGCCAACACCGCCGCCAGTGACCACGACTACCTTCTCTCGCAATCACAGATCCATCTCTCTCCGCTCCGGCGAGACTCCGAACCGCGTCGCTTCAGTTGCTACAGATGCGCCCCATCAGTTTTAAACCATATAGTTGACGCTACCTATTTGCCTTCAAAGGTTACCCGGATGCTCATTGGACCGCCATGCACCGGACAGTCGACGATCAAATTCTGAATCTGCGGCTGTTGTGCCTGAGGTGGCGGAGCACTCGCGGGGATGACGGCGAAGGTAGCTCCGGAAGGAGACTTGAGCGTTACGAGAAGCTTCTTGCCGTTTTTGGTCAATGTAGCCTGCACACTCTGAATGTCGATGTTGGCGTCCGTGTGCATATTCCACCGGAGCAAATTTGCGGAGCCATCACAGGCATCTTCGAGGATAAGCCGGGGTTGGGCGCCGCGCTCAAGCGTTGCTGTCCGGCGAAGTCGCTTGAAACCGGGATATGCGCCATGAAGGTCGATGCCGACCGTACCGGCCTGCGGGGATGTGCTGAAACCCTGCAACGCCGCCGTGGCAGTAAGCACCTGATTGTCCGTGCGGCCCACGGTAAGGGTGTTATGGCCTTCGGTGCGCATCCGATAATAGGTCCAGCGCAGCTTCCCGAAGTAATCCGGAAGGTCGTAGTTGTCGGGGCCGAGATCAAGCGCCCAGCGCTGCCCCAACGCGTCCAGAACGAAGCTGCCCAGATCCAGATGCGCATGGGATCCGGCGTTGTTGCCACCCTTGATTCCCAGAAAGAAAGCATCTGAGTCTGTCCAGGAAGAACGGAGATACGCAACGTTGATACGGGTAAACTCGATGTCGAGAGCAGGAGCGGGAGCTGCCGAAGCCGCTGCAACGGCGGGCTTTGACCAGACAAGGTGGAAGATGTTGGCGCCCTTGCGAGCGATCAAGTCACATTCGCTCGCGAGATAAAGCGGCTTGCGGAACCGGTTCCCCAGCCACACCATCTCAGGTGCGGGCGCCACTTCGGCGCTCCCATCGGCGTAGTTGAAGAAAAGACCTGACGGACCAATGGAGGCGACCCGAAACCTCCCTGTTTCGGAGAATCCAGGCATGGCAGCCAGACCGAAGTCACGGCGCAGGCTGCTTTCCAGCGCCGAGATCATCGAGCAGGTGTAGTTTGTGGCATATGCCCAGTAGGCGGGACCCTCTGGCCAGCCGCCATCCGGAGCATAGTTCATCATCGCATTTGGAACTTTGCTGATCGTCCAGTGAAGGACCGCCGCCGGCTCGGAAGCCGGGCCGCCAGGATCGTCCGCGCCGTCATTCGCGATCGCGAGTGCACCAACCGTCAAGCCGCCGCCGCAGACCTGGCCCCAGTTGTTGGCGAGCGGTTTGGACCACCACACACCGGACTCGTACTCTTTGAGTCCGGGACGCAACCCAAACTCGACGATCCTGTTCCGGAGCAGCAATCGCTCCTGCTCTGGCAGCACATCATAAAGCCAGTCATACCCAAGCCCTGCGGCATTTGTCATCTCCGCAACGTCGAGAAAGTGGGGCGGATGCCAGGAAGGAAAGGCGCAGATGGCGGCGAGTTCTTCCCGCGCGCGATCAGCAAAGCGTACGTCGCCGCTGAGCCGGTAGAGCCCTGCAAGGGTGCTGATTGTGTGCAGCGCTCGGCGGCTCTCCGTGAGCAAGCGGGGGCCTACGAGCTTGTACTGCGCGACGGGTGCCGTCAGCAGCTTTTCACCGGCATGCTGCAGCGACGCATATGGCTGCTTCAACTCAGTCGTTCCCAGGTTTGCCCGCAGCGTAAGCCATCCGGCGCTATCCAGGTGAAGGCGCGGGTGCGTGGGCCTCAACGAAGCCTTCAGCAAAGCCGCCATCTCAGCCACTGAGGGTGAGGCCTGGGGTTGTAAGCTCCGAGGAAACGCCGAAAGTGCGCCAATGAGACCAGCGTGACGGAGCAGAGTTCGCCGACTGGTCGCTCGCGGCTCCCTTACGCCTGACTGACATTCCGGCTTCATAAGGTCTCCTGTTCCTCGTCTTTTTCCGTCACTGAATCAAAAGTTGGCGGTCTTGGGAGCAATCTCGTCGACCGAGGCCTTCGGCAGCTGACGAGCCTGCCCGTGCAGCATCGGCTGAAAGCAGGCTACAGCGAGAACCAGGCACCGGAAATGCTTGAAGGTCAACATCCCTGCTCCTTAGGGTTCCTTAGCTTTTTGCATGTGTTCGCGCAGGCGCTGTTCCGCATCGGCGCTCCAATACTTACAGTCGAGTCGAAGAAAAACGGACGTATAGGGGATAACCATGTTGGTCTTGAGAACGAGAACGTGAAACGTCTTTCCCGCTTCATCGATATCCTGAATGATCTGGTCGTGCGGCCGGGAGGTTACCGGATATCCCTTCAGCAGTGCCTCGAGACGGGTGCGGTACGCGGTGGCTCCCGGAGCGTCGGCGTCGGGAACGAGCGGCAGTTCGGAGTCGAGATAGACCAAAGGCCGGACCTGGATCGAATTCCTGACTGTAGCGAGGACCGCCGCGACGACCTCCTCCTGGGACGCATTGGTTTCGACAGTCTCGACGCCGGGCGCAGTCTGCAAAGGATAGGCCGAGTCAACCACCAGGATCCAGTTGCGATGGCCGAGAAGAGGCATCTCGCGATTCAGCCTCGCCTTCCAGGGCTGGGCTGTTTGTGCGGAGCAGAGGGCCGCCGAGAACATGATGAGAAGCAAGATACGACGCATCCATTCAACCTTTCCATGCGCCAGGCCTGCGCCTGGCTGTCTATTCTTATGAGAGGCGCAGACTTATACCCGGTCTGACAACAACTGGCTGCGTAAAGGTAATGACGATTTCCTGCCCCTCATCCATAAATGTCGACGGGACAGACTGGGCGCCGAGATGCACCTCGGGCCGGGCGCCGGGATGGCTCCACGATCCGATTTTCAAGGTCTTGAGGGTCAGGCTGCCGGCGATTGTTGAAAGCTCCACAGTGCGGCCGGAAAGGTTGAACGATCCCCAGCCGGCAGGTGCGGACCAGATGGATTGGAAGGGCCTGGCGGCGGTTTTCGGAGCCAGCGTGACCGCTGTGATGCGCCCATCATAGGCGAACCCCGAGAGGACCGGTATGGCAGCCCAGCTTGCCATGGCGCGGGCATAGTGACGCCCGTACTCGGTTTCATCGTAGGGGTTTGCTTTTTCACCATCGTAGCGGCGGCGGATGTTTCCGATACATTCCACACCCTCATTGACCATGCCGTTGGCAAGCATGAGGACAGCGGCGCTGTACTCGTACCCCGTCATGATCTCCGCGTAGTATGGCATCGGCACCTCAGGGCGCGTTCCGACGGTAAAGTCGCAGATGACCAGCGCGGCCTCGTCGTTCAACGCGTACACCCGCTGGACGGACCGGTGTTGACGCAGGTCGCGCTTGTAGTTGTATTTGTAGATGGAATTCAGCGTCCTGAGAATATGGGCCGAGTCCAGCAGGTCTCCAAGTCCGGCCACGGTCGCCATGTATTGCCCGATCAGCTGGTCGACGAGGCACCCATCGCCGACCTGAAACTGGGGATGAAGCGTGTCCCTGGTACCCATGCCGACCTGCAGGCCTGAGGCTATCTTGTCTTGCGGGATAGGGCGAATCTTCTGGACGTAGTACTCCCCGTTGAACAGGTTTGCATCGATCCACCTGCTGCCGCGGTCGGCCATCGTCCGGCACTCCGCAGCAAGATGCGGATCATTCATTGCCTCCGCCATCCGGGACATGGCTCGCAGCGCCGCGAGATACCAACTGCTGCACATCGGATTCGGCCCGTAGAACTCTATGTCGTAGGTATTGTGTTGCACGCCATCCATCACACCGAATTTGCGCTCGTCCCAGCCGCCGGGGCGCCAGGCATAGGCGAGGGCGCGCCTGGCGCCCGGCCATTGCTTTCGAAGCCAGTCGTCGTCTCCGTAGAGCGTCCAGTCGAAATAAAGCTTGACGATCTGGCCCATCTGGCCATCCGCAGCCGCTGCGCCCCAGTACTCGGTGGAAGGTGGCAGTTTGTGACGGAAGTCCATGTGGCCTTCCGCATTCGTGGCGTAGCTGAAGCTGGTCTCCCGCATGGAGCGGGCAAGCGTTGGAAAAAGGAACTGCGTTGCGACCTCATAGTTCCAGACGTGAGTACATGTGCCGAAGCCCAGGCCTCGCTTGTCGCCGCAACCTTCAAAGCCCTGGAAGCTCCCGTCCGCGATGCGGAAGCTGGTATTCGATACCAGCGTGCTGAGATTAGCGCTGGCCGCCTCTTTGATCTCCGGGGGGAGCGTCGACGCGGCGAGCGCGCTGACGAACGCCCGCGTGCGGCTCTCCAACTCACCAAGGTTTTGCTGCACATGCTCGGCAACTTCCCAGGCGTCTCGAAAGCGCGTGCAATACCAGTTGCCGATGACTGTCTTCAACTGGCCGGCGGGCGCCTGCCAACCGCACCGGTCAGGTGTCCGATTGGGAAAGTGCCACGCCAGGAGAAAGCGGAACTTTCCAGTCTGGCCGGGCGCGATCGTCTGCCGCAGTGAGATGCTGCCGACCGGCGAGGATGGTTCAACCTGGGTACCAAGCCCCCCATTGACAGCAAACTCCTCGAACCAGAAGTGCTGCGGTCCGACCCGCCAATTGCTGCCGCCACGCCATCTCGCAAGCTGCTCCGCCTTCGCTCCGGCTGCGGGTAGCGAGGCGATCGCGAAGGAACCCAGCATGGGATCGTCGGGATTGATTGCAGAGTTGCTCATGAACAAGCCGCTCAACGCAGGCGACGTTCGAACTTCGTTCACGCGGTTATCGACCCCTTTCTCCGGAGCGACTGACGGAGTGACCGGGTTAGAGAGAGACCAGGCGATAACCACATCTACCGGTAACGCGGACGGGTTGGTGACCTCGTAGGTCAACACAGTACATGGCAGGCCGGAAGCATCTGCATCAAGTGGCTGGAATGGCGAAAAGGCATCGAGGGCTACTTTGACGGGACAGTGAGAATCGATGAACTCGATCCGGGAGATGGGAAACGAGCCGAGGAACACAGCCTCATCCAGTCGCGGCAAGCCGGGAACGTTCGCTGAACCCAGCCCTTCCTGCTGCAGGTCGTAAGGAGGCAGGATGCGCCGCTCCAGAACGACGCTGTATGGGTCCTTGCCTTGCGCTTTGACAAACATGGAGGGGAAGCTGTATTCGAGCGAGTTGCCGATATCGGGCCGATTGAAGATCTGCCAATCCTGCAGGTTTCCCCGTCCACCGAGGCCGATCCCACCCGTACCAATGCCGCCGAGCGGGCAGGAGACGCGAGCGAGAGCGCGTCCCGTGTGACGACGAGGGAAGGTAATCGGCGCCGCGCGCAATGGGTCCGGATGAGCGCGCCCGGATGGTGCAGAAGACGATTGCGGCTCGGCAGCGACGGCGGTCGTGGACAGCAGCGCGTCGGCTCCAACCGTAACTCCGGCGACAGCGGCCGTTGTTAGAAAGTTGCGCCGCGTAAGTTCATTCTTTGAGCTCAAGATGTCAACTCCGATCCAAGAAAAATGCCAGCTTCAGTAAACGCTAACGGAGAGCTGTTTGTCGAGGGATAAATCGAGTCTGCTCGACGTCTCTGCGACGCGCAGTCATAAGCCACTGCGTTCCAGCAAGATCAGCCAATCTCACTCAAAGCGTGATGTTCCGCAAGCTCGTGGGAAGCGAATCGGGTTACTGATCCAGGAAGCGGCCAGACTGGTGGCACACGTCTCGTTGACGCAGCAATTCGAGCGAGTGCCCGATTCTCCCAACAGACTCGCTATCATCGTTTCGGACGGTAAACGACTACCCCAAGACAAGTCGCAACCGTGACCCTGAAGCGCGGCGTCATCGTGTGGATGGCTTGAACAGAATCATGCAGCTGTCGATAGCTGCGCAATTTCACCTGTACAACGTATCGTCTGAGGCCTGGCTTGCGGCTATCGCCCCGTTCTGTCGGAACGGTGCCTCATTGAATGAAGGGAGATCTTGACAGCTTGTTACGGTTAGCCCGGATGCACGAGAGGGGCCAGTAAGCCGGTGACACCGTTGGCAATCTCTTCCGCCGGGCCTCGTTCGGGCGAGTCAATCCAATCCCTTGCGGCACCGTACAGACCCCAACTCACCGTGTTTGCCAAGGTTTGCTGAGACACCTTCCAGTCTGCCGGGTATTGCTTCAGACCTTCTATCACCATGCCGCGGACGACGGCGATGATGGCCAATTCCATGTAGGGGTCCAAACGTAGCCCGTCCTCGTGACCGGGACCGAGCACGCTGAGCATGAAGTCGGTAATGCCCAGAAAGATCTTTCGAAGGGCAGAGT
>CAXTMK010000049.1:0-30107 GCA_964245315.1 uncultured Acidobacteriaceae bacterium
GAGGGGACACTTCTATCGAGGACAACAGGGGACACTTCTAATGTGCTTCAACACTGATCTTTACAGCCTCAAGTTTGTAACGTTGCTGAAACACAACCTTCACATACCGCACGGCGTCTCTCACCTTATAAACCTGGTGCACGAGTGACCAGGATCACAGGACTCGCAGCGCGACCGAAGATCGCGCGTTGCACCGACGTTGAACCGAGTGAGGACCGCACGCGCGGCAATCTGCCTGATTTGACCGGCAACCGTCGCAGTGTCCTCGCTCCACTACTTCCGGAGACTCGTAGACCATGAAATTGCTTACCCGCATTGCCGCGCCTTTGTGCGCTCTCATCCTGACAGCGTCCGCCGCAAACGCTCAGTTCTATAAGCTGCATAACGTCGATCTGGGCGGCAACGCGATGGGCCAGTTCACGACGCCGCTTACCACCACCTACACCGGCGTCACCCAGCGCACAACCGACTCCTTCGGCGGCATCTTGAGCATGCGCGAGCATCCCGTCGCCTGGGCCGGCATCGAGTTCAACTACGGCTACACCGACTTCCATGAGCGCTTCGTAGGGCCCACCTACATTGCCTCCGTGAAGACCAATATGCATGAGGCTACCGCAGCCTATATCTTCCATCCGCACTTCCGCAAGCTGCAGCCATTTCTCAACATCGGCGGCGGCGGAATCGACTTCCTGCCCACGCAGGGTTCCAGCCAGTGGCGCGGCGCCGGTCTGGTCGAGGTTGGCTTCGACATTCCTACCAGCAACCCGCATTTTGGCTTCCGCGTACAGGGCCGGTCGCTCATCTATCGCGACACCAACTACGGCTCCCCTCTATTCGGATCGAAGACCTGGGTTTCGACCGAAGAACCTTCGTTCGGTTCCTGGATGCGGTTCTAAAGCCGACACTTGAACGAGTGGCGTGACACATTTCAAAAAATCCCTATGGCATGACAAGCGTGTTTGTCATCCCGTAGGGATCTCCTTTTTGTGAGTTACGCGCGGCTCATATAAGCGCCTTCGGCCGTATCCACGCGAATCTTCTCGCCTTCGTTGATGAAGGCCGGCACCTGCACCACCAGCCCCGTCTCGGTCTTCGCGGGCTTGCTGACCGAGGACGCGGTCGCCGACTTGATCCCCGGCTCGGTCTCCATGACGGTCATGATCACCGCCGTCGGAAGCTCGATGCCGACCGCCTTGCCGTCGTGGAAGCTGACGCTGATGCTCAGGTTCGGCGTCAGGTATTCGACCGCATCGCCCAGCGTCTCGCGCTTCAGCACGGTCTGCTCGAAGTTCTCGTCCATGAAGTAGTAGTCGTCGCCGTCGTTGTAGAGAAACTCCATTTTGATCTCATCCACATAGACGCGATCGATGGGGTCGGGCGAGCGGAAACGCTCGACGAACATGCCGCCGGTACGCACGTTGCGCAGCTTGGCCTGGATGAACGCGCGCAGGTTACCGGGCGTGCGATGCTCCACTGAAAACACCAGGTGGAGATCGTCTTTGAACTTGATGATCATGCCTGGACGCATCTGCGTGGCGGGAATGGACATATAAAGAAATCCTTTTAGCAAAATCTTTTGCTTTTGTTTGTTCTTAGCTGCTGACGCGAGCGCATCCGCAACCCTCTGATTCTACCGCACCGTTCTCACCGCACAAAGATGCGCTTGAAGAAGCGCCCAATCGCGGCGAACGCGCCAGGCTTCTGCTCCGGAGCAGGGGGAGCAACGGGCGCCGCAGTCACCGCAACGGGCGTTGGCACATCAGCAGTCTTTTCCGTAGGACCGCCCGCCGGGTCGAACTGCAGCGCGGTGGAAACCTGCACATGCGGTTCGCCGGGAGTCTCGGGCGTGACCGGCGGCGTGGGTGCGGCCAGGCCCTCGCTTACTGCCTCGGGAAACGGATGCTCGGCAGCGGCCTTTTCAGCCGTCGTCATTGTCTTACTTTTGCCGCCGCTCAGCAGCGCGTCTGCGAGCGACATCCCCGCCGGCGTCGTCTCATCCGGCGGACAGCCGCACGGCGTCGTCTCGTGGTCTTCCACCGTGTGCAGATTGCCATGCTCGAACATCACATGCTGACCCGGCTTCAGCAGGTACGCGGTCTCGCCGAAGGCATCGCTGACGTTGAGCGGCGGCGACTTGCGTCCGCGATTCTCGACGCAGGTGTCGCCGTTGAAGCTGACGCGCATGCGCAGATCGAGCGTGCCCGGCTGGGCCATGGTGAAGCGCAGATCGGGCGTCATGACAACGTCTTTGGTGCTCACCCTGGTGCGAATCTCCATCGCGCCGCGATCGAGCGCCAGCAGCAGGGAGTCTTCGGCCGAAGGCGTCAGATGAACGCCCGTCGTCTGGCATACAAGCAGGGAGCCGCCGCGCGCGAGCGCTACATCGGCGTTGCGTCCAGGCCGGGCAGTCACGGTGGCATTGCCGCTCACCTCGGACTTACCGCCGGATACCTGCACCGCGGCCTTATCCTGGCGAGTGACGGTCGCATCGGCCGAGGCGACGCTGCCGATCGGCGTCGCATTCTGCGCCAAACTCGAAGCGGTCAGCGCGACGCATCCGAATGCAACCCAGCCAGCCTTCATCGCCGCTCCTACATCTTCAGAAAATTCTCGATCAGCTTGCGTCCGTTGCCGGTCAGCACGCTCTCCGGATGAAACTGCACGCCTTCGATGGGCAGCGTCTTGTGCCTGAGCGCCATGATCGTCTCGCCGTCTGCCGTCTTCGCGGAGACTTCAAGCTCGTCCGGCAGTCCCTCCTGTTGGACGATCAGCGAGTGATATCGCGTGCACGTCATCGTCGAAGGAATGCCCTCGAAGAGGGTGCGGCCATCGTGTTCGACCTCGCTGGTCTTGCCATGCATCAGTTTGGCCGCGCGCACGACATTGCCGCCGAAGGCCGCGCCGATTGCCTGATGTCCAAGACACACGCCAAGGATGGGCACGCGCGGGCCGCCGTTCTGCTGGCTTTCGGCGAAGTGCTTCACCAGCGCGATGGTGATGCCCGCCTCCTGCGGCGTGCACGGGCCGGGCGAGATGAGGATGCGGTCGGGCTTCAAGGCCGCGACCTCCTCGGGCGTCAGCTCGTCGTTGCGCCGGATGACCATCTCCGCGCCGAGTTCGCCCATGTACTGGACGAGGTTGTAGGTGAAAGAGTCGTAGTTGTCGAGGACGAAGACCATGGCATCTTCAATTTTACGCCTCGGCAACGCCGCGGGCATGCAGCCCCTCTAACGCTTCAGAGGCTACCCACATGTTCCTGGCTCCGAAACGTTGGCAACACTTCGCAGCAATGGCTCTCATCGGCGATGGCGTCATGGCTCTCGTCCACCCGCAGCGCGACGCGATGGCCTGGCACGTCGGTCCCGAAGCATGGCGCAAGCTGATGCGCGAACTCCACGATCGCCCGGCGCTGACGCGCGCGATCGGCGTGGCGCAGATTGTGGGTGGGGTGGTTTGGGCGCTTAGCCAGGAGCGAGAAGAGGAAGCGTAAAGTCCGACAATCTTCACCGCTTTTACTTTATCGGCTGTCCGTCAGTCCCGTGCTCCGAACGCACGATAGATATCGCTTTTCCAATCACATCGTTCATCTTTACGTCGCCGAACTCATCCATCCGACTGTCAAAGCTGTTATCTCGATTGTCGCCAAGAACGAATAGCAAATCCGGCCCGACGGTTCTCGGGCCAAAGGTGTTCCATCTGTCTGTGACGGGTCCAATGTGCTCTACATATGGCTCGACGAGAGCATTTTCATTTACCGCGACAACGCCGTCTCGTCCTTCGACACGGTCACCGGGCAGGCCGATCAGACGCTTTATCAAAATCGTATCCTTGTGCTGAAAGACAATTACATCGCCCCGAGCCGGCGGCTTGCTTCGATACGCCTTCACGTCGCACAGGAAGGTGTCACCTTTGTAGATCGTCTTTTCCATCGAAGAGCTTTGAAAGCTATAAACCCTTAGCCCTGCAATCTGATGGCATCCAGTAAGCGCGAACAGGATGCACAACATTGCGCAGACAGTCGAGCTATGGCCAAAGCGTTGCACTCGTTGGCTCATCCTTGTCTCGCTCTTTCGATCGCCCTCACCACGGCCTTCGTTTCATTCCCGCACTCCTACAACTCCATCTCCGGCACCGAATTCGTGACGATCCCCGCGCCGGCCTGCGCACGGGTCGTCTTGCCGTCCATCAGGAGCGTGCGGACCGGGTGCTTCGCAGATCAGGCAACGCGCTGAGGCAAAGTGAATTCTTCTGCCCGATTGGCGCAGGTCCAACGGTCGGCATCTTCAAGGATCGCGTCGTAGATCGCCTGACTTTCAGACGTGACGGGAACGTCGGCGGACTTGGCGAGGTCTGCCGCAGTTGTAATCGCTTCTGCATGAAGAAAAAGATCTTCGTACCCGTCATCGAGTGAGCGCATGCGATCCCACCAGACCTGTACAAGTTCTTCAGCTTCGGTCTCAGTTTTCGCGTAGAACCGCATTAGGCAAGTCCTAACCGTATACTTGTAGGCAGAGTAAACGTGGGCGGAAGCCTGTTGTTGAACATCGATCATGCAAATACCTCCACCTTACAAACACTCTCATCATTGAGCATAGCCTGAGCCGCACCAGAGTGAAAACTGATTTGATCGGAATCGACAAATGTCGAAGATTTGGAGGGACCAGCCCACAGGCGCGCAATCGGTCCATAAACTATGTCATAAAAGTCGAGGGTCGACGGATGATGCGGGAGTCCTCTCCGGCAATGTTGCACAAAACTCCAGTATTCCTTGGCTTCCATGGAATGGCGAACGAAACAAAGTGAGGCCAGTTGGCTTAGCGTTGGACGATCTATCTGTACGCGCACGATCGCGGAAGCTGACTCCCCAGCCCGTAAGCTAACCTGCTTGGACCACAACTGAGCGATTTGAAGGCTGGTCGTTGTGTAGAAGCCGCGACCGAAAGCGGTTCTTGGGCGGCTGCGCGACACATCGATGCCGCCTGACATAATTGATTCAGCAAACTTCAGATGTGTGCCGTGGTATAGCTCAAGCGGGCCATTGGTCCACTCCGGCCAACTTGTCTGTAGAGAGTTTGGCATCGTTAGACCCCTCTCGCCCGCTCGATCGCCCTCACCACCGCCCTCGCCTTATTCCCGCACTCCTCAAACTCCATCTCCGGCACCGAGTCCGCGACAATGCCCGCGCCGGCCTGCACATGCCCGTTCTTGCCATGCATAAACAGTGTGCGGATCGCAATGCAGCTATCCAGATTGCCGCTGAAATCGGCGTAGAAGATGCTGCCGCCGTAGACGCCGCGCCGCGCCGGCTCCAGCTCTTCGATGATCTCCATCGCGCGAATCTTGGGCGCGCCGCTCAGCGTGCCGGCGGGAAAACACGCCTTGAACGCATCTATCGCGCCCAACGAATCCTTCAGCCGGCCTTCGATCGCCGAGACCAGGTGCATGACATGGCTGTAACGCTCGACGAACATCAGGTCCTTCACTCGCACGCTGCCGAACTCGCTCACCCCGCCCACATCATTGCGGCCCAGGTCGACGAGCATGATGTGCTCGGCGACCTCCTTTTCATCCGCGCGCAGATCGGCCTCGAGCGCGCGATCCTCCACCTCGTCGGCGGAGCGTTTGCGCGTGCCGGCGATGGGCCTGTACTCAACTGCACGGTCATGCACCCGCACCAGCAACTCCGGTGACGAACCGACGATGTGTGCGTCCGAACCCTTCAACCCGAAGCGCAAAAAGAACATATAAGGCGACGGATTGACGATGCGCAGGGCGCGATAGACATCAAACGCCGCCACGCCCGGCACGCAGTCGAAGCGCTGCGACAGCACGCACTGAAAGACGTCGCCCGATGCGATGTACTCCTTAGCCTGCGCGACGGCCTTCAGGAACTTAGCCTTTGGCGTTCGCGGAATCATCCTGAGTTTGCCTGAAACAGGCTTCCGCCGAGTAGCGGACGCAGGCAGCGCCGAGGCCAGCCGCTTCTCCATTCGGTTCAGCCGCTTTTCCGCCTGCGCGTAGCTGCCCCCACGAGTCATATCGGCGGTCGCGATCAGCAGGATCTCCTTCTTGACGTGGTCGAAGACGAGCACCTGGTCGAAGAACATCAGGCAGGCATCCGGCACGCCGAGTTCATCCTTTGCCGTGGAAGGCAGCCGCTCGATCAGGCGCACCGAATCGTAGGCAAAGAAGCCCACCGCGCCGGCAGTAAACGGAGGAAGTCCCGGCAGCCGGGCAGGCGTGTGCCCCGCGAGCGCCGTCTTCAGCTCGTCGAAGATATCTCCCTCGAACGCCCGCTTCCTGCGTCCTTCTTCTTCCGTAACGTGACGCCCGTGCGCGGTCATCTTCTTATACGGGTCGATGCCGATGAACGTGTAGCGCCCCACATGCTCGCCGCCTTCGACGCTCTCCAGCAGAAACGCTTCGGGAGCCTCATCCGCGATGCGCAGGAAGGCCGAGACCGGCGTCTCGAGGTCAGCGGTGACGGTGCGGAAGACCGGGATCAGAGTGTGGGTTTTGGCGAGCTTCTCGAAGTCGCGCGGCGTGGGGGTAGTGTCGCTCTTATGCTTCATAGTCGTAACGAACATGGTAAATGGCGTGCTTGCCCCTTGTATTTCCGCGGGTCTATACTCCGCAGGGTTCCGGTCGTCCGCTCATGCGGTCCAGACGACTGTTATCCCGAAGAAATTCGCTGAATTGCATCATCTAAATCTTTTGGGTGAAACATCATGGCCGCAGAATCGGTACGAAAGAAAGTACCTCAGTTGAAAGAGCAAAGGAACCCGAACATGGCAGCAGCAACTATCTCCCCCGTATTGACCCTGGAGCAGGAAAAGAATCCCTGGGAGGCGCAGGCCGCACGCTTCGACCTGGCGGCAAAGAAACTCAACCTCGACGACGGCATCTGGAAGATCCTCCGTTATCCCGTGCGCGAGATCATCGTCCACATCCCTGTCCTGATGGACAACGGCTCCATCGAAGTCTTTACCGGCTATCGCGTCCAGCACTCGATGTCGCGCGGCCCGGCCAAGGGCGGCATCCGCTACGCGCCCGATGTCTCTCTGGACGAAGTGAGAGCCCTCGCGAGCTGGATGACGTGGAAGTGCGCGGTCGTCAACATCCCATTCGGCGGCGCCAAGGGCGGCGTCATCTGCGACCCCAAACATATGTCGCAGGGCGAGCTCGAACGCATGACCCGGCGCTATACGGCCGAATTGATCCCGTTCATCGGACCGGAAAAAGACGTTCCCGCGCCCGACGTGAACACCAACGAGCAGACCATGGCTTGGATTATGGACACTTACTCCATGCACATGGGGCAGACCTCGACCGCCGTCGTGACCGGCAAGCCGGTAAATCTGGGCGGCTCGCGCGGGCGTCGCGAAGCGACGGGACGCGGCGTCTCCGACTGCTGCGACGAGGCGCTGAAGTATCTCGGCATGACCATCGAAGGCTGCCGCGTCATCATTCAGGGCTTCGGCAACGTCGGCTCGAACGCGGCCCATATCCTCTACAACAAGGGCTACACCATCATCGGTATCACCGAGTATGACGGCGCGCTCTACAACGAGGAGGGCATCGACATCCCCGGGCTGATCGCGCATCGCCAGAAAGCCGGCACCATCAACGGCTTCGTCAAGGCGGAACCGGTAGATAAAGACGAGCTCATCACCCGTAGCTGCGAGATCCTGATCCCCGCGGCGACCGAGAACGTCATCACCAGCCAGAACGCCGAGCTGCTGCGCTGCCGCATCCTCTGCGAGGGCGCGAACGGCCCGACGACGACGGTTGCCGACGACATCCTCGAAGCCAAGGGCGTCTTCGTCGTGCCGGACATCCTCGCCAACGCCGGCGGCGTAACCGCCAGCTACTTCGAGTGGGTGCAGGACCGCATGGGCTACTTCTGGACCGAAGCCGAGGTGAACCAGCGCCTCGACGCCATCATGACGGAGTCGTTCCGCGACGTGGTGGCATACGCCGAATCGCACAAGGTGAACAACCGCATCGCGGCGTATATGCTGGCGATCGATCGCGTGGCGTATACGACGAAGCAAAGGGGAATGTACGCATAGGCGGCATTTCTGGTTGTGCAAAAGCCAGGGTGGCCCCATCTCAAACGGTTTTATCGTTTGAGGTGGGGTCTAATCCCCCGATCAAGCTGTCATTGCCCTATCTTCTTGTCCGAGGCTCAGTTCCACCACGGAACAGCCCGGCAAAAAGGGCGTAAACTTACGATTATGCTGCCTTCGCAAGGCCAACGCCGCATCTATCTCGACGCCAACGCCACCACGCCTCTGCTGCCCGAGGTCTTCGACGCGATGCGTCCGTTCCTGCTCGAAAACTTCGGCAACGCCAGTTCCATCCATCAGCAGGGCCAGCGCGCCCGCGCCGCCGTGGACAAGGCTCGCGACCAGGTTGCGCGCCTGCTCCACTGCAAGTCATCGGAGATATGTTTCACCTCGGGCGGCACCGAAAGCGACAACCTCGCGCTCTTCGGCGTCGTCTCCGCCGGAGATCATTTGATTACGTCGGCGATCGAGCACCACGCCGTCCTGCACGCCGCCGAGGCGCTTGAAAAGCGTGGCGTCGAAGTCACGTTCCTCGCCTGCGACGCCGCCGGCCTCATCGCGCCCGCCGCACTCGCCGCCGCGCTGCGCCCTGACACACGCCTCGTCTCCATCATGTTCGCGAACAACGAGACCGGCGTCATCCAGCCCATCGCCGAGCTTGCCGCCATCGCCAGGGCTCACGGCGCGCTGTTCCATACCGATGCGGTGCAGGGCGCGGGCAAGCTTCCGATCGACCTTAGCGCCGCCGGAACCCTGACGAATGTAGACCTGCTCTCGCTCTCCGGCCACAAGATGTATGCGCCGCAAGGCACCGGCGTGCTCTTCGTCCGCCACGGCCTCAAAGTCGCCCCGCTCTTCCACGGAGGCACCCACGAGCGCCAGCGCCGGGCGGGAACCGAGAACGTAGCCGGTATCGTAGCCCTCGGCAAAGCCGCCGAACTCGCCGCCGCCTGGCTCACCGCGGACGTGGGTGCCCCATGTCTCGACTCTGAGACATGGGATGGAGCGGCAAACCCGCAACACCTGGCCGCGCTCCGCGACCGTCTCGAACAGGCTCTGCTCGCCGCCATCCCCGCCTCCGGCGTAAACGGGACCGGTGCCCCACGCACCGCCAACACCACCAACCTGTACTTCGATCACGTCGAGGCCGAATCGCTCGTCATCACGCTCGACCTGAACGGCGTCTCCGTCTCCGGCGGCAGCGCCTGTCAGTCCGGAGCATCGGAGCCTTCGCACGTGCTGACCGCCATGGGGCTAAGCCCGGCCCGCGCCCGTTCGAGCATCCGCATCTCGCTCTCGCGCATGACCTCGGGCAAAGAGATCGACGATGCCATCCGCCTCATCTCCGCGGCGGTGGCGCAGCTACGCTCCATCTCCCGCAGCTGGAAAGCCGCCACAGTCCCCGAGCTGGCTACGGCGTAGGGCGCTAGAGATACCAGGGAATATTCACCACGACGATCCGCTGATTTCCCTTCAACAGCAAAAACAACTTCAGCAACTGGACGCGCTGGTTATGCAGCAGATTTTCCCACCAGTGGCGCACCACCAGCTCCGGCAGAAGCACCGCAACCTTGCGTCCGGGGTTGTCGGCCTCGAGGTTCAGGATGTAGTTCATCAGCGGCGAGATAATGAAGCGGAAGTTCGATGGAATCGTCACCAGTTCAGGCTCGGTCATGCCCTTGGAACGGATTGGCGCGATCACCTTCTCCTCCCAGTCGTCTTCGATGCCGTGGCCTTCATCCTCGGAATGCACATGGACAACCTTGATCTCCTTCGAGAGCAGCAGCCCGAAGCGAACCGCCTTCTCCGAAATACGGTTCCAGCCCGCCACCGGGATCACCACCAGCGGCTGCTCCAGGTTCTCCACATTCAGCGGCGTCATGTCTGCCATTTCGCCGTGCACGCGCGTGTAGTGCTTCTTCACCGAGTACATCAGCAGGATCAGCGTGGGCACCAGCAGCGCCGTCACCCAGGCGCCGGCAAGGAACTTCGAGGCCAGCACCACGATCGTCGTCAGGCCGGTCGCCACGGCGCCCAGGCCGTTGACGAACATGTGCCAGCCGCGGCCTGCGTGATCGCTTTCCTGCTTGCGCCAGTGCTGCACCATCCCGGCCTGCGACAGCGTAAACGCCAGGAACGCGCCGATCGCATACAGCGGGATCAGCTTGTCGGTCACGCCTCCGAACGCGATCAGGATCAGCGCGGTAAAGCCGGTGAGGGCGTAGACGCCGTGCGAGAACAGTAGACGGCGTCCGCGCAGAATAAAGACGTGCGGCAGGTGATCGTTCATCGCGATCGCGCGCGTCAGGCGCGGAAAGTCCGCGAACGCCGTGTTCGCGCTCAGCGCCAGCGCCAGAAAGACGCTGCCCATGGTGAGAAGATAAAACCAGCCGCGCCCGAAGACCGCTTTGACCAGCAAACTCAGCATGCTCTGGTACTGCGGATCGTCCGGCTTCATCGCCATGATGCCGTAATGGTTGGCCAGCCACGAGGTTCCATAGAGCAGCACGATCAGGATCGCTATGATGACCGTCAGCGTCCACTGCGCCTTCTTGGCGCGCGGCTCGCCGAAGGCCATAACGCCGTTCGACACAGCCTCAACGCCGGTCATCGCCGCGCATCCGCTGGAGAACGCCTTCATGATCAGCCACACGAATGCGAATTTTGCATAGGTGCCCTCAGGAGCACTCGGCGGCGGCATGGCTGCCAGGGCGTGCGGATGCCCACCCGCGGCGATCGTCTTAGCCACTCCGACGCCAACCAGAATCAGCAGCGTACCGATAAACAAAAATGTCGGCAGGATGAACGCCGCGCCCGTATCCTTTACGCCGCGAAGGTTGACGACCGCCAGAATGCCCAGAATCGCCAAACACATCCAAAGCGTATAGGGAATCAGCCTCGACTCGACCGAAGTCACCGCCGTAACGCCGGCCGAAATACCGACCGCCGCGGTCAGGATGTAGTCGATCATCAGCGCCGCCGCCGCCAGCAGGCCCGCGCCCTCACCCAGATTCTCGGTGGCTACGGTGTAGCTTCCGCCACCGTTCGGATACGCCTCAATCGTCTGGCGATAGCTGAAAAATACAATCACCAGCAGGATCAGGATCGACGAGATGATCGGCATCAGGAAATGAATTCCCAGGTAGCCGAGCGGAATCAGGTAAAGCAACGCCTGCTCCGGACCGTACGCCGCGCTGGTCAATGCATCCAACCCAAAGATCGGGATTCCCGCCGATACCCCGATGTGTTCCGCACGCTCGTCGCTGGTGGCGAGCGGTTTACCAAAAATCCTGTCCTGAATGGCCATGTCGATATAAAGATTACACCTGTCAAGCAAATTCGCAGCCGGTTTTCTGCGCTGCGTTCCATAGGGTGTAATGTGGCTTACACAACGGTAATTCCCTATGAACATCCTGGTCATCAACAGCGGTTCGTCCTCCATCAAGTTCTCCGTCTTTGAAGCGAGCGGCGGCTCCGACCCGCAAGCTCTGCTGGACTGCGAGCTCAGCGGCATCGGCAGTGATGACACGAAGCTGGACCTGGGCGATGAGGAGTCGGCCGTACAAGCGGCAACACCTGCCGAAGCCATTCACACCGTCTTCGACGCACTCGCCAAATCCGGCACGCCCGCGTTCGCAGCCATCGGCTACCGCGTCGTGCATCCCGGACCCAAGCTGGATCGTCACCAGCGCATCACGGATGAGGTCCTCGCCGACCTCGAAGCCGCCGCGGCCTTTGCGCCCCTGCACGACCCGGATGCCGTCAAGCTGATCCGCGAGGCCATGCAGCGCTTCCCGAATCTGCCGCACTTCGCCTGCTTCGACACGGTCTTCCACCAGACCATGCCCGAAGTCGCGACCACCTACCCCATCCCGCTCTCGTTCCGCGAGCAAGGCGTGCGCCGCTACGGCTTCCACGGCCTGAGCTGCGAGTCCATCGTCCACCAGCTTCGCGGCAACATTCCCACCCGCATGATCGTCGCGCACCTCGGTAGCGGATGCAGCGTTACGGCGATACGCGACGGCAAATCCATCGACACCAGCATGGGCCTCACACCCACCGGGGGCGTGGTGATGGGCACGCGGCCCGGCGACCTCGACCCCGGGCTCGTGCTCTACCTGCTGCGTCAGCCCGGCGCCACGATCGACACGGTTGAGCGCATGCTGAACCACGACGCCGGCCTGAAGGCACTGGGCGGCGTCAACGATATGCGCAAGCTGCGCGCCAACCCTGACGCCGCGCTCGCCATCGCCATCTTCATCGCCAGCATCCGCAAAATCGTCGGAGGCTACGCCGCCGTCTACGGTCTCGACACGCTCGTCTTCACCGGCGGGATCGGCGAGCACGACGTGGCAACCCGCACAGAAGTCCTCCAAAACCTCTTCCTGCCCCCACACACCGTTCAGGTTCTGCCCGCGCAGGAAGACCTGATGATCGCCATGCACGTCGCCCGCATGAGTGAGCAAGATTGACCATGTCACAGTCACTTCATAATCAAGCGCATCACATAGGAGTCGTCTTTCACTCTTGACTCGTAACTCCGGACTCTCAACTCTAAGAAACAAGCCTTTCGAACGAGGCTCCAATCATGGCTACTCTGACTCCCGAAGAACTTCGCCTTACCGATGCTTACTGGCGCGCCTGCAACTATCTCTGCGCCGGCATGCTCTATCTCCGCGCCAACCCGCTGCTGCGCGAGCCGCTGAAACCCGAGCACATCAAGAATCGACTGCTCGGCCACTGGGGTTCGGACCCCGGCCAGACCTTCACCTGGGTCCATCTCAATCGCCTTATCAAGAAGTATTCGCTGGACATGATCTACATCTCCGGCCCCGGCCACGGCGCGCCGGCCACGCTCTCGAACAGCTATCTCGAAGGCGTCTACTCGGAGGTCTACCCGGACAAGAGCCAGGACATCGCCGGCCTGCAAAAATTCTTCAAGCAGTTCAGCTTTCCCGGCGGCATCGGCTCGCACTGCACGCCGGAGACGCCCGGCTCGATCCACGAGGGCGGCGAGCTCGGCTACTCACTCTCGCACGGCTTTGGCGCGGCGTTCGACAACCCCGACCTCATCGTCACGGTCGTCGTCGGCGACGGTGAATCGGAGACCGGGCCGCTGGCCACATCGTGGCACTCAAACAAATTCCTCAACCCCATCCACGACGGGGCTGTTCTTCCGGTCCTGCACCTGAACGGATACAAGATCGCCAACCCGACTATCCTCGCGCGCATCCCGCCTGAGGAGCTCGACATGCTCTTCCGCGGCTATGGCTGGAACCCCTACGTGGTCGAAGGCGACGAGCCCGAAACCATGCACCAGCTCATGGCCGAGACCATGGAGAAATGTATTGTCGAAATACGCGACATACAAGCCGCGGCCCGCGCCAATCTCAGCGCCATCCCCCAGCGTCCGCGCTGGCCCATGATCATCCTGCGCACGCCCAAGGGCTGGACCTGCCCCAAAACCTTAGACGGCCACAACCTCGAAGGCTCCTGGCGCGCCCACCAGATGCCGATCCTCGATCCCGTCACCAACCCCGCGCACCTGGCGCTGCTCGAACACTGGCTGCGCAGCTACAAGCCGGAGGAACTCTTCGACGAATCCGGTGCCCTGATCCCGGAGTTGAAGGCTTTGCCGCCCACCGGCGCCAGCCGCATCAGCGGCAATCCCCACGCCAACGGCGGAACTCTCCTCAAACCGCTCCACATGCCCGACTTCGCGGACTACGCCGTCGCCGTTGAAAAGCCCGGCCAAAGCCTGCTCTCCCCTACCGCGGCGCTGGCCAAATTCCTGCGCGACGTCATGCGCCGCAACATGACCAGCTTCCGCGTCTTCGGCCCCGACGAGACCGCCTCCAACAAGCTCGACGGCATCTACGAGGGCTCGCACGGCAAGGCCTGGATGGCTGAGACGCTGCCTTCCGACGCCGATGGCGGCTTCCTCTCGACCGACGGACGCGTGATGGAGATGCTCTCCGAACACACGCTCGAAGGCTGGTTCGAGGGCTACGTCCTCACCGGACGCCACGGCTTCTTCTCCACCTACGAAGCCTTCGTGCACATCATCGACTCGATGTTCAACCAGCATGCGAAGTGGCTCGAAAAATCCAAGCTCGAACTGCGCTGGCGCATGCCGATCTCGTCGATCAACATCCTGATTACGTCGCTGGTGTGGCGGCAGGATCACAACGGCTTCACCCACCAGGATCCCGGCTTCCTCGATATCGTCACCAACAAATCGCCTGAGATTACCCGCATCTACCTTCCTCCGGACGCCAACTGCCTGCTCTCGGTCGGCGACCACTGCCTGCGCTCGACCAACTACGTCAACGTCATCGTCGCGGATAAAGCCGAGCACCTGCAATACCTTTCAATGGACGACGCCATCCGCCACTGCACCAAAGGCATCGGCATCTGGGACTTCGCCTCCTCGGACGCCGGCCACGAACCGGACGTGGTGATGGCCTGCGCCGGCGACATCCCCACCTCGGAGTCGCTCGCCGCCGTAGCCATCCTGCGCGAGCGCTGCCCGGACCTGAAAATTCGCTTCATTAACGTCGTCGATCTCTTCCGGCTGATGCCGGATCGCGAGCATCCGCACGGCATGACCGACCGCGAGTTCGATTCGCTCTTCACGCTCGACAAGCCGGTGGTCTTCAACTTCCACGCCTACGCGTCGCTCATCCACAAGCTCACCTACAGACGCAAAAATCACGACAACTTCCACGTCCGCGGCTACAAGGAGAAGGGCAACATCAATACTCCGCTGGAACTCGCGATCCTCAACCAGACCGACCGCTTCTCGCTGGCCATCGACGTCATCGACCGCGTGCCGTCGCTGCAAGCCAGCGCCGCCCACACCAAGCAATGGCTGCAGGACCAGATCATCGACTCCATCAACTACTCGCACGAAAATGGCATCGACCGGCCGGAGATTCGCAACTGGACCTGGCCGTTATGAGGGCGCTCGTTATGAGGCGTCCGCTATGAGTTCAGCCCGTCCGAGATCGAGGTATTCCGGACGGGCCGTTGCCTGGGATGGCACTGCTCCAGCATCCTCAGCATACGATTCCTTTCCTTCAGGGCGTGGTGCGCGTCGTCTCCCAGCATCAGGCGCAACGCGATCCTTTCCGCGCCGCTCGACTTCGCCGGCGCTTTCGCTCCGCGCTGTGGTTTTTGCGCGAAAGCGTCTACGGCCACGGGCTGCCCCATCACGATAGCTACGGGGATAGACTCGAGCGCCGCGCGGATCTTCGCGTAACTTTGCAGGGTCTCGAACTCCGCGATCTTGCTGTCGTGGATATCTTCCACGCTGCCGTACCAGCGTTTGATCTGGCCGTTTTCTCCGAACCGCGGCGAGCCTCGCGAGCGCATCCACCTCCACACTCCCTGCGTATCCTGAATCCGATATTCGAGGTCGATCGCACGGCCAGTCTTCAGGGCATCCTTCATGCACGTCCGGGTATGTTCGAGGTCGTCGGCGTGAACGGCTTCCAGCCAGCCCAGGTTTTTCATGCGATCCCTGACCGCGGGTACGCTCTCCACCCACTGCGAACTGATCTGCAGGTTTTCCCCTTCCGCATCCATCACCCACGGTATCTGCCGGCTGAGCTCTTCCATCCGCCGCTGCACATACTCGCTCTCGTGCAGCGCCTCCTGAGCCCGTTTCTGTTCGGTAATATCGACCACCGAAATCGAGATGCCGATTACTTCGCTCGCCTCGTCGAAGGCGGGCTGATAGGAGACCAGACTCGCCCAATCCGGCGCGCCATCGATGCCGGCGCGGCTGAACTCCACGCCTGAAACCGACTCTCCAGCGAGCGCTCGATCCAGATAAGGCTGGAATGCCGCAACCATGTGCGGAAGCATCTCCGTGACCGTGCGCCCCATGTGCGCCGCGACCGTGTTGCCGTTGCGCTCCGCCAGCCGACGATTGAGACTGACATACCGCAGCTTGCGATCCAGGAAACACAGTCCAACCGGAGCCCCGTCGTAAATCGCCTGCAGCTGGGCAAGGCGCAGCGTCGGCAGCGCTTCCAGGCTCGAAGTGGCCCAGTCCGCAACCACACCCGGAACGGCCATCGCAGCCCAGCGCGGCGCCGCCTGCTGCAGCGCGGAGAGCTCGCTGCCCGGACCTGGCCTTCCGTACAGCCAGCCCTGGCCCAACTCGCAGCCCAGCCACACCAGCATGTCCGCCTGTGCCTCGGTCTCCACGCCTTCCGCCAGCGTCTCCATCTCAAGGCTGTGTCCCAGGCCGATGATTGCCGCCACGATCTTGCGGCTCTTCTGCTTCCGGGTCATGCCTGCCACAAAGCTGCGGTCGATCTTCAGTTGGTCGAACGGCATCGATTGCAGATGCGCCAGGCTCGAGTACCCGGTACCGAAGTCGTCCAGCGCCAGCCGGCAGCCCAGAGCCTTCAGCGCTTTCAGAATCGCACGGGCTCTGTCGATATCCTGCAGCAACGCACTCTCTGTCACTTCGAGCGTCAGATGATCCAGCGGAAATCCGCATCCGTCCGCCCAGACGCGAATACGGCCGGCGAGATCGGCGTCGGTCAGTTGCAAAGGCGAGATATTCATCGCCAGCCGCGGCGTGTCGGCTATCCCCGCCGCGATCCTGAATGCCTTCGTAAAGACCTGCTCGGTCAGAGCGCCGATAAGGCGGTGCTCTTCGGCCAGCGGGATCAACTGCGGCGGCAGGATCGCCCCAGCCTCCGGATGCTGCCAGCGTGCAAGAACCTCAAATCCACACACCTCGCCGCAGCGGAGTTGAACCAGCGGCTGGAAATGCGGAACCAGCCGATCCTCCTTTAACGCCTGACGTACATCTCTGATATCAACTGTCATAGTGTGCAAAGTACACGATGCATACCGGAGCTCGTTGTTCGCTCGGCAACATAGACTGCGAATCGCATCTACGCCTTCCGTTCCACGGGATACCGCGTCGGTAGTCTGGACAACTGTCCAATGCGCCGTTTTGTCCTGCATGCGAGCTTGATTTACCCTCTAACGATGTCCACTCTCTTCGATATCCCCCTGAAAACCCTCTCCGGCGAGCCCGCCACCCTGGAGCCCTACAAGGGTCACGTGCTGCTCATCGTCAACACCGCCTCTAAGTGTGGCTTGACGCCGCAGTACGAGGGTCTTGAAAAGCTCTACAGCACCTATAAGCACTGCGGATTCGACGTTCTCGGCTTCCCGGCGAACGACTTCGCCGGCCAGGAACCCGGCACCAGCGAAGAAATTCAGGAATTCTGCACGATGAAATTCGGCGTCGACTTCCCCATGTTCGAGAAGATCACCGTCACCGGCCCCGAGACGCACCCGCTCTACCAGACGCTCACCGACGCCCAGCCTGTCGCTCGCGTCAACGACCCCGGCTTCCGCGCCAACCTCGACGGCTTTCTCTCGAAGAATGGCGGCAAGACCAACCCGCTGCCCGGACTGCTCTGGAACTTCGAGAAATTCCTCGTCAACCGCAAGGGCCAGGTTGTAGCCCGCTTCGCACCGGATACGCTGCCGACCGATCCCGCCGTCATCGAAGCGATCGAGCGCGAACTTCCGCCTCTCTGATGGGTGCCCCATGTTCGACGGCTCTATCGTCGACCATGGGGTTGATCCTCTATGCAGTCGTATGACATCGCACCGAGAAAGAGCATACTCCGCATGCAAAGATCCTTCCTCACCCTCGCCGCCGCAACCCTGCTCTTCACCTCCGCAGTCGCCCAGAAGGCCCCGATCAAAATCACCGTCGACCTCACCGAGGCTCCGCGCCGCCTCTACCACGCCGAGATCGACCTGCCGGTGAAGCCCGGCGCCGCTACCTTCACCACGCCGCAGTGGATCCCCGGGAATCACGCACCGAGCGGTCAGGCAAACGCCATCTCGGGAGTCGTCTTCACCACGCCCGACGGCAAGACCCTGCCCTGGCGTCGCGACGACGTGAACCTTTATGAGTTCCACCTCGAAGTTCCCGCCGGCGTGACCAGCGTCCATGCGCATCTCGACGCCATCGTCGCGGATCGCGTGTCGAAGCAGATGGCGTGTCTGGAGTGGGAGCGCCTGATGCTCTATCCCGCGCATATTCCAGTCAGGGACATCCCCATCGAGCCGGCGGTCACGGTGCCCACAGGTTGGGGCATCGGCACCGCGCTTACGCCCCTCGGCAGCCCGAGCGCGCCGCCCCCGACAACCGGCATCGACGAAGGCGCGCACACTCCATCGGCCGGCGCCATGACCACCCACTACGCCGCCACCAACGTGGAGCAGCTCGAAGACTCGCCCATCATCGCGGGCAAGTACTTCCACGAGTTTCCGCTCGCGCCCGAGATTACGCCTAAGCACTACATCGACGTGGTCTCGGACGAACCGGACGACTCCAACCTGCGCCCCGACCTGCTCGAAGAGATCTCGAACCTGGTCCGCGAGGCGGGCGCCGCCTACGCCTCGCACCACTACAACCAGTACCACTTCCTGCTGACGCTTTCGAACGTAGCCGGCGGGGAAGGCCTTGAGCACGGCCAGTCCAGCGACAACGGCGTCGCCGAGAAGGCCTTCGTCGATCAGATCCGCCAGCTCGGCGACTCCGACCTGCTCTCGCATGAGTTCACGCACTCCTGGAACGGCAAGTACCGCCGGCCCTCGACGCTCTACCAGCCAGACTTCGCCACGCCGCAGCAGGGCATGCTGCTGTGGGTGTACGAAGGCATGACGCAGTACATGGGCAACGTGCTGGCGGCGCGCTCCGGCCTCAAGAATCAGGCGCAGTACCGCGACATGCTCGCCATGACCGCAGCCTCGCTGGACAACGAAGCGGGCCGCAACTGGCGCTCGGTCGAGGACACTTCGATCGCCAGCTCCATCGACCGCGCGCCCATCGCGCCCTGGGGCAACTGGTCGCGCGGCCAGTCCTACTACGAGGAAGGCGAGATGATGTGGCTCGACGCCGACACCCTCATCCGCCAGAAGACCGACGACAAGAAGTCGCTCACCGACTTCCTGCACATCTTCCTCGGCAAGGGCGGCGACACCGGCCCGCTCATCGTCACCTACGACCGCAAGGAACTCATCCACGACCTCAACGAAGTGCTGCCCTACGATTGGGCCGGCTTCCTGCACGACCACATCGACGTGCCCACCCCGCACACCGACCTCGCCGGCATCGAGCGCGGCGGCTACAAGCTCGTCTACACCGACAAGCCCTCCGTCGCCGAGCGTCTGCTCTCCGGCGCGCGCGGAGGACGCGCCGGAGCGGTCAACGTGTGGTACTCGCTCGGTCTGCGCGTCAGCGGAGAAGGCGTCGTCAGCCAGGTGGACTACGACGGTGTCGCTGACAAGGCCGGCCTGACTCCCGGAGACAAGATCGCCGTAGTGAACGACCAGCTCTTCTCGGGAGAGGCTCTGCGCCAGGCGATAGCCGACTCCAAAGGCAATGACAAGCCGATTCATCTGATGATGTTGACCGACAGCAAGCTGACGCCGCTCGACCTGAACTACCATGGCGGCGAGCGCTACCCCGCGCTACAGCGCATCGATGGCGCCACGGACTACCTGGACGAGATCACCAAGCCTCTAATCGCCAAACCCTGACTCACCGTGACTCTGGGTGCCCCATGTCTCGCCTCTGAGACATGGGTCCACTCCCTCCACCTATTCCCTACCCCCTGCTTTATGCCCGCCGACTACAACCGCATCGCCGGCCGCAATCTCGACCGCATCCCGGCCATTTCGGACGGCATCTTCGCCGTCGCGATGACACTTCTGGTGCTCGATCTGAAGACCCCGGCGCGCGAGCTCATCCACTCCAACGCCGACCTGATGCATACCCTGGTGGGCATGTCGCCTGAGTTCTTCACCTACTTCGTCAGCTTCCTCACGCTGGGCATCTTCTGGAACGGCCAGCAGGCGCAATTGAACTTCGTCGAGGCCAGCGACCGCAACTTCACCTGGATCCATCTCGCCTTCCTGCTGGGCATCTCGACGCTGCCGTTCTCGACGCGCCTGCTCTCGGAGTTCATCCTCTATCGCGGCGCGCTGCTGTTCTATTGGCTCAACATCCTCTACCTGGGCGCTGTGCTTTACGTCAGCTGGCGTTATGCCGTGCGCAGGAAGCTCCTAAGCACCGACGCCACGCACGAGCTAAGCTGCGCGGTCGAACGCCGCATCCTCATCGCGCAGGCCCTCTATGCGGCCAGCGCGGCGCTCTGCTTCTTCGACACGCGCATCTCAATCGCGTTCATCCTTCTCTTCCAACTCAACTACGTCTTTGCCCCCAAACTTCCTCTTCTCCGCCGCATCTGACCCGACACGAATCCGTGCCCCATCATCGCGCACCTGCGATGAATGGGCCCAGCGGGCGATATACTCCCACCATGCGCCGCCTCCTCATCGCTCTTCTCCTAGCCACCGCGACCCTCGCCCAGCAGCCCGAGCGCAAGACCTGGCCCACCACCGAAGCCAACTACACCATCCCCAACTTCCGCTTCGGCTCCGGCGAAACCATCCCCGAACTGCGCCTGAACTACATCACCCTCGGCACCCCACAACGCGACACCCAGGGCCGCACCACCAACGCCGTGCTGCTGCTGCACGGTACCGGAGGACAAGCAAGCACACTGCTCAACCCCATCTTCGCCGATGTCCTCTTCGGCCCCGGCCAGCCGCTCGACATCACGAAGTACTACCTCATCCTGCCCGCCGACATCGGCCACGGCAAGTCGTCCAAACCCTCAGACGGCCTGCACATGCGCTTCCCGCAGTATGACTACGACGACATGGTCCGCTCGCAGCACCAGATGCTCGTCGAGGGCCTGCACGTCGACCACCTGCGCCTCATCCTCGGCACCAGCATGGGGTGTATGCAGTCGTTCGTGTGGGGCGAGACCTACCCCGGCTTCGCGGACGCGCTGGCGCCCTTCGCCTGCCAGGCCGTGGCGCTCGCCGGCCGCAACCGCGAGTGGCGCTACATGGCCATCCAGGCGCTCAGGAGCGATCCCGCGTTCCTCAACGGAGAGTACAAGTCGCAGCCGATCGAGGGGCTGACCTTCGCCAACGATCTTCTGCTGCTCGCCGGCGGAGCACCGCTGCAACTGCAGAAGAACTATCCCACCCGCGAGAAGGTAGAGGCCTACGTCGACTCGTCGATCGCCCGCAGCAACTCCAGCACCGACGCGAACGACATGATCTATTACCTGAACGCCAGCCGCAACTACGACCCCTCGGCCAACCTCGCGAAGATCACCGTGCCGGTGCTGTGGATCAACTCCGCGGACGACTTCATCAACCCGCCGGAGTTGAGCATCGCCGAGAAGCAGGTGAAGGAGATGCCTCGCGGCAAGTTCATTCTGCTGCCTATTACTGACCAGACTCGCGGGCATGGCACGCATACGGTGGCGGCGATCTGGAAGGATTATCTCAGCCAGTTCTTAAAGGAGTCACAGCGATGAAACGGGAAGATGTTAGTAAGGAAACGCTTGAACTCGTCTTTACAATTGGTGAAGTAATCGCTTCAGGTGGCAAGAAGGCCAAATTGCGAATCGAGAAGATTACACGCGATGCTGTCATTTTCAGCGAGTCGGTGCAAAGACTTCGCGCAAACTGCAAATGGAATATCTACAGGCTATACACAGGAGCTTCGAAGCAATCAACCCCAAGAGTGTCAACAAAAGTATCCAGACTGTTTTTCGTAAATACGGCATCGCCGACGATACTTGGCGTGAAAACTATATGTACGGCTTAGTGCGTGAATTTCGCAACCGCACCATCGGTGCATTTACGTTGCCCGATGAGATCGCCCTTGGGTCTGTTTTGTTCGAAGGGGCACGGAAGACGATCTCGGTCAATGCCTTTGAGAGATCGCAAGTTGCGCGTTCTCTCTGCCTTGCCAAATGGGGACTAGCATGCTCTGTCTGTGAGATGACCTTTATTGCGACCTATGGCGAGATAGGAGATGGCTATATTCACGTCCACCACCTCACACCCCTCTCGCATGTAGGCAAAAACTTATGAAATTGATCCGGTCTTGGACTTGCGCCCGGTCTGTGCAACTGCCATGCCATGCTTCACCAGCCTACAGGTGTGTTATCGATTGAAGAATTGAGAGAAATATGGCGTTCAAATCACGACATCTAACGGATTACGCCACCAGGATGGCGTGGTAGGGAGCGATCGATGCCCTCAACTCATCCCGTAAGCTTCCCGCACTCCACCCAGCACTGGAAGCTTCAGCCAGCAGACCCTCAACCTCATGCACCAACGCTACAACCGGTTCTGGCTGCTTCTTCTCCACGTCGAACGACAATTCATAAAACCAAGTCTCAAATTCCTGTCGGCTGATCTTGCCATGCGCGCACGCTTCGATCTGTCTAAGCAGTTCATTCATCATGATCAAAGCTCCAACAGTCCGCGTAGCTTGTACTGAAGTTCAGCGTCTCTGCCGCGAGTGCAATTGCCTCTCATGGCTTCCCAACTTGAAGTGCATCCTGTCACACAATCAGCCAGCCAAACCGCATTCTGGCCAAGTGCACGGCACCCTCAGTCAGGTCATCAAGTGCTATGACGATTCAGGAATGCTGGTGCTCGTCGTTCACCAGTTCCTGAAACCCGACGGGACCATAGGCGCAAGCGGAAAACCCGATCCCAAGAGAATTGTACAGAACGGCATCGACTACTGCTGCTGACTCGGCTTTGCCCGGGCCGACGCACCCACGTATCATCAAATCAGCATGCCGCAGACCGAAACCATCGCCGTAGCCGTGGTCCGGCGAGACGATGATCGCAGACTGAAAATACCCAGCGTTATAGCACGCGCTGCATGATGGATAGCCGCAGCCACTCTCCAAACTTGTAGCCGGCCTCCGGCAGCAGCCCCACCTGCTCGAAGCCGAGCGAAGCATGCAGCGCGGCGGAAGGGACGTTGACCCCGCAGATGCAGGCGACCATCGAGTGGCAGCCGCATGCCCGGCACTGCTCGATCAGCTCGCTAAGCATCAGCTTGCCCACGCCATGGCCAACGCAATCGGGGCGCACATAGATCGAGTCTTCCACCGTGTAGCGATAGCCTTCGCGCGGGCGAAACTGCGAGGCGTAACAGAAGCCGACGACGAAGCCTTCAAGCTCCGCCACAAGATACGGCAGGCCGCGCTCCAGCGTGACTTCGCGGCGACGGCTCATCTCCAGTGCATCCGGCGGCACGATCTCGAAGGTAGCGGTGCTGGTCTCGACGAAGCGGCTGTAGATCGCGGTTAGTTCGGCCATGTCCGCGGCAGTGGCAGGACGAACCAGCCGGCGCGGCTGGCGGTCGAGAGCCCCCAGCGCCAGTTGAATATCGGGTTCGACCGCGGCGGAAGTCGAATCAACGGCGGTCATCTGGGCGGCCCTCTGCAATTTCAAACATCTCTTCCATTAAACAGCGCGCAGACATAAGAGAAACATAAGAATTGGGTCCCTTCAGGCGTAGTGCGCGCCGGGGGCTACAACCCGCTTCATCCCGAAGTCGGCATCCAACCCCAGATGCGTCCCGCGCGCCACGCCGCAACCACTGCCCTCGCCACCGTCGGAGCCGCCGCGCTCCTGCTTTACGGTTCCCGCATGCTGCTCAACTACTTCGGTCCGTCGGAGCCGTACGGACTCGAAGTCGACCCCGACCTCCCGCTGGACTCCGACGACTTCCTCAGCTTCCTCAGCCTCATCACCAATGGAGCCATCCGCGACACGGTCATCCAGCGACTGCGCAACGGCTCCGAGTTCTATGCTGCTGAGCTGGCCGCCATCCGCAACGCCAAAGAGAGCGTCAACCTCGAATTCTACGAGTTCATACCCGGCCGCGTGGCCAGCGAGATCGTCGAAGCGCTCGCAGCCAGAGCGCGTGAAGGCGTCGAGGTGAGAGTGATCGTGGATGCCCTCGGCTCGCTCTCCACACCCGACTCCTTCTTCGCGCCTCTTCGCGCAGCCGGCGGACGCATGCACTGGTATCATCCCCTGCGCTGGAATACATGGCAGCATCTGGACAACCGCACCCATCGCAAGCTGCTGATCGTCGACGCGCAGGTCGGCTTCATGGGCGGAGCGGGAATCGCCGACCATTGGCTCTACTCCAGTCCCAGCGAGCCGGCGTGGCGCGACACCATGTTCCGCGTGGAAGGCGAGGCCGTTGCGGGGCTTATCTCTACCTTCAGCGAAAACTGGCTCGAAGCCTCGGGCGAGATCCTTGGCGGACCGAAGCAGTTCAACGCGTATCCGCCGTCCGATGGATCCAAAGGCTTTGTCGTGCTGAGCACACCCCACGGCGGCGGAACCCAGGCCCACATCCTCTTCCAGACACTGATTCAGTCGGCGCGCAAATGCATCCGCATCACGACGCCATACTTCCTGCCCGACCGTAGCGCTCGGAGCGCGCTCATCGAGGCAATCCGCAAGCGCGGCGTCGCCGTCGAAATCCTCGTGGCCGGCCCGAAGATCGACCACCAGTTCGTGCGCAACCTCAGCCGCCACTCCAGCCGCCGGCTGCTCGAGGCCGGAGCGAAGATCTTCGAGTTCCAGCCCTCCATGATCCACGCCAAGCTGATGACGGTCGATGAGCAGTGGTGCGTGCTGGGCTCGACCAACTTCGATCACCGATCCTTTGCCCTGAACGACGAGGTCAACCTCGCGGTGCGCGACACCGCGCTCGCGCAGGTCATCGAAGCCGACTTCCGGGACGATCTGACTCAAAGCCGCGAGCTGACGCTCACCGACATAGGTCCGCGCACGCCGTTGACCAGGGCTGCGTCCATTCTGGATCACGCCGCCGAGCAGGAGAGTTAGGCGTCCCTCAGGCGTATCCAGGAAAGTTACACGTATCATAGACAGATGGAGCAGGAGACCATCGCCGTAGCCATGTCCGGAGGAGTCGACTCCTCCGCCGTCGCGGCGCTGCTGCGCGCCGAGGGCCACACCCTCGTCGGCCTCACCCTCCAGCTCTGGAACCAGCGTCGTCTCGCGGGGCACGACGGCATGCCCGAGGCAGTGCAGGGCCGCTGCTGCTCCATCGACGACGTCTACGACGCGCGCCGCGTGGCCGACAAGCTCGGCATTCCCTACTACATGGTCAACCAGCAGGACCGCTTCGAGGCCGATGTCGTCCGGCCGTTCGTCAGCGAGTACCTCGCCGGGCGCACGCCCATCCCCTGCACGCTGTGCAACAACCACCTCAAGTTCGACCAGCTGCTGCTGACCGCCCGCCAGATCGGCGCGACGCGCATCGCCACCGGACACTACGCCCGCAACCACTACGACCCCGCGCGCAATCGCTGGATTCTAAGCCGGCCCGCCGATCGCTCCAAGGACCAAACCTACTTCCTCTTCGGCTTGACTCAGGATCAACTGGCCCACACTCTCTTCCCGCTCGGCGAGATGCGCAAGCCTGATGTGCGCGTGCTCGCCTCCGACGCCGGCCTGGAGGTCGCCGCCAAGCCCGACTCGCAGGAAATCTGCTTCATCCCCGGCGGCGATTATCAGGCGTTCCTGCAGGCTTATCTCGACGAACAGGGCGAGCCGTTGCCCGATAGTTCCGGTGAACTCGTCACCACGTCCGGAGAAGTTCTGGGCAGACATGCCGGCATCCAGAACTTCACGGTGGGCCAGCGCAAAGGGCTCGGCCTCACCAGCCCGAAGCCGCTCTATGTCCTCGCCATCCATCCCGACTCGCACCAGGTGACCGTCGGCGGCGAGGGCGATCTGCTGACGCGCGAGCTGCACGCCGACCGCCTCAACTGGATTTCGATTCCCGAACTGACCGAGCCTATCCGCGTGCTGGCCAAGGTGCGCCACCGCCACGAGCCCCGGCCGGCGACACTCTCGCCCGGCCCCGACGGAACGGCCGTCGCACTCTTCGATGAGCCGCAACGCGCCATCACGCCGGGACAGGCCGCCATCTTCTATCAGGATGACGAAGTGGTCGGCGGCGGCTGGATCATCTAAGGCCGCGGGTCCGTATCGTTCACCGTAGAGGTCCCCGGCTCATACGTGCCTGTGGGAGCTCGATAGACCGGCGCCTTCGGCTTCGATCTGCTGTTCATAAAGGTCGCAAAAGCCACCTTCACACCCTCGACGACTCCGGCAACCTCGCGGCCAGGCTGGGTCACCGCGCGGCGGATGTTTTTGCCCACCGTCACCGTGGTATCCAGGACGCCCGAAACCATATCGTTGACGCGCTCCACCTGCTCATGCGTCCTCTTGTTGGCGTCCCTGACCGTCTGGTTGGTCTCGTCGAACGTCTCTTTAGCGGCGCTGATCGTCGGTTCAAACTCCACAAGCTTCTTGTGCACTATCTCGGACATGCCTTCGACATGGCCTGTTATTACCGTGATTTTCTCGGTAATCTCCATCACCTTAGGCTTCAGTTCTGCCACAGTGCCGGTTGCCTGATCGACCAACGGCGGTATCTTGTCGGCGATCAGCAGAATCTTCGGCTTCAATTCGGTCACGATCTCAGTGGTCTTTTCGACCAGCGGAGCCACCTTGCCCGTAATTTCCAGTATCTTGGGCTTCATCTCGGTGACCAGTTCGTTGGTCTTACCGATCAGCGGCACGACCTTGTCGTTGATGATCGGCATGATCTTAGCCTCAAGCGTCTTCGCATAGCTTTGGACTTCCTTCTTCGCCCTCATCGCCGTCACGGCGATTGCGATCAACGCACCCACTACGATCAAGGTCAGAATCAAAAGCGAAAAAGCCGCGATCCCTGCGAAGATCGTCAGAAGGTGACCGTCATTACTGCTCATCGAATTCTGGCCTTGCCACATAGCGCCAGCCAACATGACGATTTTCATAATCACCATTCCTGTAACCAGTTAGCTTATCTACCGTGAAAAGGGTGAGCCAGCGATCGGAGTCGACCGGCCCACCCCCATTACCAAACGCGTTACAACTCTATCTAACTGGTAACCGCGGGCTCTTCGGTCGATTTGGACACATAGGCGTCCTTGCCGGCCTCATACGCAGCCTGCACCTTGTCCTGCTGATCCTGAACCAGGCTCTTGCCCTTTTCGACATACTCCGTCCACTGCGAGCGGCCCTTGTCGTAATACTCCTTGCCCTTGTCCACGTAATCGCCGGCAACCTGCTTGCCCTGCTCGACGTAGGTGTTGGCTTTGTCCATGCCCTGTTGAGCCAGCGCGGCTGCTTTTTCCTTCGCGTCCAGTGCGCCGCTCATAATGTCTTCACGGGTTTCGCGGCCCGACTTTGGCGCGTACAGAACACCTGCGATCGCGCCAATCCCAAGGCCCGCCAGAAACCATCCAAATCCGCTCGTCCCGTTATCTTCAGACATTACACTCTCCTCATTTTTTCTTGAATGTACTTATTTTCGAGAGCTTACACTCACGAGTCCCACAACGAAATACTACCCTTTGCCACTGGTACATCCTGAATACGCGCGGTCCCAACCTGCGTTCACGCCGGAAGACCGCTGTGTACCAAGATGCCTTCGTCTCCGGCTGGGTTGCGCCTCGCTCGCGAATCGCGTTGCGAATCTTGGGCGATATTAGTGAAACGGTCTTCCATCTCCGAAAACCCACAACAGGCGAAGCGCAATCCAGGCGTACAGCGTCATAACCAGTACAAGCTTCGTTGGAAAGGAAACACCATGACTGTAAACCGCACGACCCGCGCTCTTCTGCTGTGCACCGGCCTGACAGTTGCCTTCGCAGGCTGCAAATCCACGCCCCCGATCAGCGATGCCGCGCTCGCCGAACAGGTCGGGAGCGCTATCTCCGGCGACACCGCGCTCACCGGCCAGCCGATCCAGGTCGCGGTCCAGGGCGGTGTCGCCACCCTGACCGGTTCGGTGGACAATAGCGCATCGCGCTCACTGGCCGCGCGTGACGCGGCCGCGGTCCAGGGCGTGAGCAAGGTCGTCAACTCCATCACCCTTGCCGGAGCCGCGACGGCCGTTGTCACGACGCCTCCGCCACCCGCGCCGGAGCCGTTGCCCGCATTGAAGCAGCGCGAGGTTCTCAGGCAATCGCCGCCGCCGCCCGCACATCAGGCCGCACCCATCGAGCGCCCGCAGCAGCAGGCCTATTACAACCCGCCGCCTCCGCCGCAACCACAGCCCGAGCCTCAACCCGCGCCGGCACCGCCGCCGCCGTCCTTCAAGGTCGTCACCATCGCTTCGGGCGACAGCATCCCCGTGCGCGTGACGCAGACGCTCGACAGCGCCAGCACCCAGCCTGACACCACCTTCTCGGGCGTCGTCGCCTCGGACATCATCGTCAACGGCGTGGTCGCCATTCCCGCCGGCGCCGCAGTCTCGGGCCACGTCGATGCCGTGCGGGACGCCGCTCACTTCAAGGGTTCGTCGCTGCTGACCGTCTCGCTCACCTCCATCAACCGGCGCGGCGAACACATCGCCATCACCACCGATCCATACAGCGTGCAGGGCAAGGGCCGCGGCGCCAATACCGCCGAGAAGACCGGCGGCGGAGCGGCTGTCGGAGCCATCCTCGGAGGCATCTTCGGCGGCGGCAAGGGCGCGGCTATCGGAGCCGCGGCCGGAGGCGGCGTAGGCGCGGGTTCGAACGCGGTAACCCGCGGCCAGCAGGTGCAGATCGAGTCGGAAAGCGTGGTCCGCTTCCACCTGAGCTCGCCCATCACGGTCAAGGTCCGTACCGACGGCGGCGATCGCCGCGAGGACAACGGGTTACAGCAGCATCCACTGCAAGTGAGGGAATAGGAAGCAGGGTGGAGAGAACCTGTGCTCATTCATCGATGTACTGCACCAGAGGAAGCATCTTTCTTGCTTGGTACGCCTCTAATACCCAAGTAGCCGGGAACCGGTACCCAGATATTGGCGTGCAGGCAAGGAGGCGTTACTACGTTGACGGCGCAAAAGCCAACCGGCTTCCTGACCTTTACGCTTCACGCGCATCTGCCCTACGTCGTCAACCACGGCACCTGGCCACACGGCATGGAGTGGCTGCACGAGGCCGCCGCCGAAACCTATCTCCCTCTGCTCCGGGTACTGGCTCGCCTGGAAAAAGACGGTATAGCGCTGCACTGCAATCTCAGCCTTTCGCCGGTTCTGCTCGAACAGCTCACACATCCCGTCTTCCGCGCCGAATTCCCGAAGTACGTCACCCGTAAGATCGTCTCGGCCCGCGAGGATGAGGCCTTCTTTATCCAATCCGGCGAGCACCACTACGCGGAGACGGCCCGCTTCTGGCATCGCTTCTTCACTCAGGCGCTCGATGACTTCAACGCGCTTGAAGGCAACATCGTCGCCGGATTCAAACACTTTCACGACGCCGGCCTGATCGAGATCATCACCTGCTGCGCGACCCACGGGTATCTGCCGCTGCTCGGCACCGACGAGAGCGTTCGCGCCCAGATCGGCACCGCCGTCCAGACTCACACACGCCATTTTGGCGCTCCTCCCAAAGGCATCTGGAGCCCCGAATGCGGCTACCGTCCCGCCGGCCTGTGGAGCTACTCCGTCGCCAGACCCGACGGCTCGCCCGTCGGCCCGGCCTTCGAGCGCATCGGCGTCGAGCAGGCACTCGCTGAAGCCGAACTGGACTTCTTCTTTGTCGACACGCACCTGGTCGAAGAATCTCAGCCCGCCAACTCACCCTACGGCCGCGCCAGTTCCCCGCGCGCCGGCGAGCAGGACGACCGCTCGCTCTACCGGGCATGGTATGTCGAAGGCCGATACGGAGCGCCTGCCGAGAAGCTCGACCCTATCAGCGTCTTCCCGCGCGACCCGCGCACCGGCCTGCAGGTGTGGTCCGGAGAACTGGGCTACCCCGGCGACGGCAACTACTGCGACTTCCACAAGAAGCGCTGGCCCGGCGGACATCGCTACTGGCGCGTCACCGGCCCGCATGTTGACATGGGCGACAAGGAGCCGTACTACCCAAACGAAGCCCAGGCCCGCATCCAGAGCCACGCCTCACACTTCGTCCACACCGTCTACGAGGCGCTCAAATCCGGCTTCAGCGAGTCCAGCCCGCCCATCCTCTGCGCGCCCTTTGACGCCGAGCTCTTCGGCCACTGGTGGTT
>CAXTMK010000050.1:0-24108 GCA_964245315.1 uncultured Acidobacteriaceae bacterium
GATCAGGACGGATCGCCAAGGCTCTTTACGGCTGAACGTTGCTCGTGCGCAAAGCCAATCAGGCGCTCAATCTGCTCCTGCGACAGTGAAGGAACGCCTTCGTGGATATCCCAGATGCTGTCGCCTTACTCGAAGCTGTTGCTGATCGCCTGAGGCTTTGCCTGGAACGCTCTCGGATCAGTTCGCAGGCCATCCAGTCGATTTCTACATATACATAAGTTGCGACGTGAAGGCCATGTTCTTGTCCTCTGAATCTTCGTAATCCGGCGCCCGTTAGAAGAGAAGCAGCAGTAGCGGGAGGACGACGCCGGCGAGAAAGACTGCGGCTACAGTGGGTTTGCTGCGAGTGTACTGCCACGCCATCATCAGGCCGGTGAGGGTGCTGGTGAAGAGGCCGACGGCGACGACTCCGAAGAATATCTTCATGGGCCAGTGAAAGCTTGCGGCTGGGGCCGGGGTGGGCGGTGGCGCCGTCTGCCTGGGTGTGAGCGCAGGGTCGGGTGCGGGTCCTGGCTTCCGGACGGGGGTTGTCAGCGTAGCCTTTTTGTGCAGTTGAGCGAGGTGGACCAGGATTGCTGGCGGAGTGTAGCTGCTGCCGCGCGTGGTCTCATGCAGCGAGAAGGTCTGGATGAAGCCAGTGAAGGCGAAGAAGAGAACTGCCGGCGCGATAAAGATGCCCAGGTAGTGGTGGGTCAGGCGAATTGCCTTGAGGGTGGATGGATTGGCCATGGTTGGAAGTAGTTTACGGCACTTATTGAACGACAAGGAAAAAAGGGTCGCAGAGGGAGCGCAAAAACATGACTGAGATTCTGGCTGCGCGGGAATGACGGCCCTATGGTGCGGCGGCGGGGCGGACCAGCGAGATTGCGACCGTGACGGCGAGCATGCCGAGGATAACGGCGAGCGAGGTCAGCGGGCCGACCTCGATCCAGCGGGCGGCGAGCATTCGCAGCGCGGCGAAGGCGAGGATCGCGGCCAGGCCGAAGTGCAGGAAGCGCAGTTTGCGCAGCATGTGCGCGAGCAGGAAGAAGAGCGAACGCAGGCCCATGACGGCGAGGATGTTCGAGGTGTAGGCGAGGAACGGCTGGCGCGTGATCGAGAGCACGGCGGGAATGGAGTCGAGCGCGAATACGATGTCGGCGGTCTCGATGGCGATGAGCGCGAGGAAGAGCATGGTGACGCGCGCGGCACCGTTTTCCCGAGTGAAGAAGATGTCGGTGCGGGGCGAGACGGGGTGGATGCGGGTGACCCAGCGGGTCCAGGTTGGCGGTTTTGGCGCGGCGCAGTCGGGGTCGCCGTGCTCGCTGGGGATGACGAGGCGAACGGCGGCGGCGAGCAGGATCAAAGCGAAGACGTAACTGACCCAGTCGAAGCGGGCGAGCAACTGGACTCCGCCGGCGATGAAGATTCCGCGAAGGAGGATGGCGCCCAGGACTCCCCAGAAGAGGACGCGCGGCTGCGCCGGTGGCGGGATGGCGAAGACGCGGAAGAGCAGCAGGAAGACGAAGAGATTGTCGATCGAGAGCGACTCTTCGATAGAGTAGCCGGCGAGGAACTGGGTCGCGGCGGCAGAGCCCAGGGTGTGAAAGATGAAGGCCGCGAAGGCGAGCGCGGCGGCGATCCACATGACAGTGGCGGCGACAGCATTGCGATGTTGACGGCGGGCGCGTGGCTCTGGCGCGAGGGCGGCTAGACCCCAGCGGGAGAAGATCAGTTCGGAGATCAGGAGGACGAGGAGCGCGAGGTGGAAGGCGATCCAGTAGATGCGCGGCATTCTGGGTAGTTTACGCGGCTTGCCGATAGAGGAAAGGGCGAGACTTGGTTCAGGAGCTACAAGCTTTACAGTTTGAGCTGATAACTCAGGAGTTTTAAGCTGATAACTTAAGACACGGAGGTGGTAGATGACGAGAGTGCATGGAATGCTGGCAATCGTGCTGGCGATGGGTGTAAGTGCGTTGGCGCAGGCTCCGGCAGGTGCGCCGGCTGGGGCGACCGGGATATGCAAGGATGGAACGTATTCGACGGCGGCGAGCAAGAGCGGGGCTTGCGCGGGACACAAGGGCGTGCAGACATGGTATGCGGCTGCACCCGCGCCGGCTCCGACGCCTGCGGCTGCAAAGCCGGCCGCGATGCCCGCCTCGACACCGGGACCAGCGGCGAGCGCTCCTGCCGCTGCTCCGGCTGCTGCTTCGGCGCCGGCCAAAAAGCTGAGTCCGGCGCAGGCTGCGGCCGCCAGGCCGGCGGCTCCGGGCGGAGGCAAGGGGCTGGTTTGGGTGAATACGGCGAGCAACGTCTATCACTGCAGCGACGACCCTTACTACGGGAAGACGAAGGCCGGCTTCTATATGAGCGAAGCCGATGCGAAGGCAAAGGGCGCGCATGGCGAGCGCGGGCAGAGTTGCGCGGGCAAGTAGTGCTGGAAGGCCCCATGTCTCAGAAGCGAGACATGGGGCACCCAGCTTTGTGGTGGTCCTAGACTAAAGCAACACGGAGATTGCCCGTTGTGCGCTCAGGTCAGAAAGACGGCGCTCGTGGAGTGGCCTAAGCAGCGGGGGCGGGCGGTTCGGGCGGTGGCGGTATGGTGTAGAGCTGGACGCGCTCGATGACGTCCAGACCGCCGCGGCGCAGGAGCTGGTGGATGACTGGCTCGGTGAGGCGGGTGGAGTCGTACTCGACGCGGACGGTCTTTTCGGCCTGGCTGAAGTGCAGGGCGCGGATGCCGTACACCTCGCGCAGGCGGGCGATCCCCAGAGCGGCGGATTCGGTGGGAGTGGCGCCGTATCTATAGACCACATCGACTTGAGTCATACGGAGAGTTTACATTCCTGCGCATCAGCGCTTGAAGGAGAATTTCTTGTGGCCGAAGTAGCTGTAGATCGCGAGAATGCCCGCGTTCATGATGCCGGCCGGGTATTTGACGTATGGGGGCGGCAGCGGTGTCAGCAGGAAGAGCTTGGTGGCGAGCGCGATAATGACCAGAGAGGCCGGGATAGTGACGCTGTAGACGGCGAAGCAGCGCAGCCACTCCTTGATGTAGTTGCCCTTGGTCTTGAAGACGAAGTGTTTGAAGCCGAGGAACGAAAACGTGATGGAGATGGGCGTGGAGCAGATTTGCGCCGCGTCGGCGACCCAGATTGGGCTCAGGTGCGGGAAGAGGCGGGTGAAGAGAGCGCCGAAGGTCCAGAAGATAATCAGCCCAAAGACCGTGTTGCAGGCGCCGACCATGAGAAAGCGGACGGCTTCACCGCGAGGCATAAAGCGGCGCATCGTTGCGAGCGGGCCGATGTCGGTTGATGCTGCAGGGTTCTCAGTATGGGGGAGAATTTCCAAAGCGGGTTCTCATATTCTAGATCATGCCGAGCCGAAACGCCGCACATTATGGCGCGTCGGCGGGATTCTTTGTTCCGGCAGCTACCGGGAAGTTGATACGTTCGAGCTCGATGACGTAAGGCCGCGCCTGCACCTGGGTAAAGATGGCCCCGACATACTCGCCCAGAACGCCGAGGAAGACCAGTTGCAGCGACGCGATGAAGTAGATCCCGATGAGGGTGGGCGCCTCGCCGATCACAAAGGTATTCCAGAAAAAAAGCTTGGCGAACAGGTAGCCGAGCGCCACCATGAAGCTGATGGTTGCGCCGATAGCTCCGGCAAATACGGTCAGGCGCAGCGGAACCTTGGAGTAGTTGATGATACCGAGGATACCGATATCGTAGAGGGTGTACCAGTTGTTCTTGGTGATGCCGCCGGCCCGGCGGGGCTGGTCGTAGAAGAGCTTTTTCGAGGGCAGGGCGATCTCGGCCAGCAGGCCGCGAAAGAACGGGTAAGGGTCAGCGAAGGATTTGGCGATCTCCATGACGCGGCGGTCGAAGAGGCCGAAGCCCGTGAAGTTCTGGATGGTCTGGATGGAGGAGAGGCGCTCGTTAAGTTTGTAGTAGCGGGTGCGAAGCCAGAACATAAGGCTATTTTCTTCGCTGGTGCGCTTGATGCAGAGGACCATGGAGAAGCCTTGCTCCCACTCTCGCAGGAGCTGCGGGATCATCTCGGGCGGATCCTGGAAGTCGGCGACGAGCGAGATGATGGCGTCGCCCGAGGCGGTGAAGAGCGCATGCGTGGGGGAGCGAATCTGGCCGAAGTTGCGGGCGTTGACGATGATTTTGACGTTGGGGTCGGCGGCAGCCAGACGCTTCAGGATGGTGACGGTGGTGTCCGTGGAAGCGTTGTCGATGAAGAGATGCTCGTATGCGTAGGCGGTCTCGGCGGCCATGATGGCACGGACGCGATGGTAGAGGAGCTCGACATTCTCTTCTTCGTTGTAGCAGGCGGTGACGATGCTGATGAGCTTCATGTGTCCTCGGAGATGCGATCGGAGCAGCCTGAGCGATTTATACACCTACAGGGCCTGGCAGGAAATTGGCCGATGAGGTGCGGGATGCACGTTTGTGGCAATACTTCCCATGTCCCAGAAAGAGATGGAGTACCCAATTTTGTGCTGATCTAGCGGTAACTGGCGACGGTGCGGGCAAAGCCTTCTTCGATTCCGATGGGTGGGTGCCAGCCGAGGGCGTTGGCTTTGGCGATGTCGGGTTTGGTGGAGAGGATGGGACTGGGCATGTAGGCGGCGTCGGTGCGGGGGCGGCGCTCGACCGTGAGGCCATTAGAGGCCGCGAGACGATCGGCGAGATCGGCAATGCTGGTTTCGCCGCCGGGGTTCGCGATGTTGTAAGCCTCGCCGGACGCGCCCTGGAGCAGCACGGTAAAGAAGCCGAGGGTGGCGTCGGCGAGGTAACAGAAGCTGCGGCGGGCGAGACCGTCGCTGTTCAGCACGATGGGGCCGCCGGCGAGAATGTCGCGGACGAAGTCGGCGAAGACGCGTCCGTCGTCGAGCCGCATGCCGGGTCCGTAGGTGTGGAAGGGCCGCGCGATGCGGGCCGGTACGCCGAACTGGCGCGCGAAGGCGACGCACAGGGTCTCACCCATGCGCTTGCTTTCGCCGTAGCAGGAGCGGAGGTCGGTAGGGTCGAGCCAGCCGCCCATCGATTCGGAGATGTCTTTGGCGCCGGAGGAGTTGGGCGGGATGATGCCGTAGATCTCGCCGCTGGAGAAGTAGAGGAAGCCGCGGGAACCGCTTTGGTGCGCAGCCGTGAGAAGGTGGTGCGTCCCCAGCACGTTGGGGGCGAGAGTACCCACCGGGTCGGTGCGGTAGAAGACAGGACTGGCCTGCGAGGCGGCGTGGATGATGTAGTCGAGCGGTTCGGCGATGGTAAGGGGATGCGAGACATCCTGTTCGACGATCTGAAAGTCGGGACGGTCGAGATGTTGGGCAAATGTTTTGCAGGCGCGGTCTGCGTTGCGGACGAGGGCGATAACCCGGGCAGGTCTGGTCAGGACCTCGCGATTGAGGTGGAGGAGGGCTTCGACCATGTAGGCGGGCAGGAAACCGGCGGCTCCCGTGATGAGGACGTTTGCGCCGGAGAACTCCTGCCAGGGAAGCGGGGCTGCGGCGATATTGGTCAGGTCTTCGACGACGATGGGGTGCATGGGAACCTCGGTGAGTCTGTGAATGGAGATACTCCCAATCATTGCGTTAGACCAGAACGCGAGGAGTGGGGCACGGCTGCCGAATTAGTTGGCCAAGGATTCCTGTTGAAGAGTGATGGCGGGGCGGATGGTGGCTCGAGCGAGGATGAGCTTGCGCACGGGACGTTCAAGCCAGAGGAAGCTGGCAATGCTCAGGCCAAAAACGAGGATTGGGTAGGATGCCCAGAAGCTTGTCGTTTTGGCCGGATGCAGCATGGTGCAGTAATCGAAGATTGGCCCGTGGAGAAGGTAGACGGCGTAGCTGGACTCACCGAGGAGGACGAAGGATTTGCGTGAAAGCAACTGCTGGAGCCAGCCGCGCACGTTGACCAGGCCGAGGATCGTGAGGGCGTAGACGGGCAGGAGAAAGCCGTCGCTCATAACGAGCAGGGGGATGTGATTGGCGAATTGGATTGCGACGAAGAAGAATGCGGCGGCAGAGATGAGACAGGGCCACGCAATGCGCGTACGGGTGGCGGGCGGAACTGAGTGGTGGAGTGCGCAGAGAGCAATGCCCGCCAGGAACTCGAAGATGCGGAAGAAGGGCATGAGCTCGACCGAGAGCTGAAGGTTTGACGAGGGCTTTTCGATGAAGAGGTCGGGATGGTACAGGGTGACGAGGAACGGGATGAGCATGGCGCAGAGCCAGAGTGCGAGCAAGAGGGATTTCGGTCGTTTAAAGCGCCAAATCACAAAGGCAAGCGCGGGGAAGAGAAGATAGAAGAAGGCTTCGGCGGAGAGCGACCACGAAGGTGCGTTGAGCGAGCGAAAATGGCGCGACAGCGACTGGAGCAGGAGGGCTTCGGAGAGGAGCGAGGCCAGGCCGTGGAGAAGACCGCGGAACCTGACGTAGCGCGGGAAGTCGAGCAGCAGCGATGCGAAGAGCAGCGGGTAGGCGCGCGCGAAGCGGCTGGTCCAGAAGGATCGGCGATCGAAGGTTCGGCCGCTTGCGAGGTAGACTTCCGCAAGGATGAAGCCGGAGAGGGTAAAGAAGAAGCCGACCGCCGTGTAGCCGTTGCGGATGAAGCGGCCGAGCCAGTTGGAGGTCCAGAGCGTCTGCGTCCAGAAGAAGCAATGCAGTAGCACGACATAGAGCGCGGCGAAGATGCGGACCGAGGTCAGCGGAAGAATCGGTGCTCGGGGCGCTGGTGTCATAGGTAACGGAAGACCTTTGCTGCGGTGGCTTCGTCGAGGTCGGGCGTCATGCGGTGCAGGGGGTTGGACTCCATGGAGCCGGAGTCGGTGATGCGCGAGGTGATCTTTGGAAAGTAGGTCTGCCTGGGGTCGATGTGGACGAGGAAGCCGTGGGCTCCGGGTTGGTTGAAGGCTTCGAGGAACGCGGGATCGGTCTCGAACCCCGGGCCGATGCGCAGGACAGGGATGGAGTAGGCGCGGAAGAGCAAGTCCCAGTTGGGCATGCCAAGCCCGGTCGCGGTGTCGCAGCCGATGTAGCGTCCGCCAAAGTAGTTGCTTTGCGTCATGCGGATGGAGGCGTAGCCGTTGTCGTCAAAGATGAAGATTTTGAGATTGAGGTTGTTGGCGCGGACGGTGCCGAGCTCCTGCAGGTTCTGGGTGAAGCCGCCGTCGCCTTCGACCAGAATGGTGCGCCGGGCATGTTCTCCGCCTGCTTCGCGTCCGGCGAAGGCTGCCCCGATGGCTCCGCTGAGGCCATAACCCATGCTGGCAAGGCCCTTGTTCGTGACGATGCGCTGGCCGTACTTCTGGGCGAAGGTCTGCATCATGACGGTGAAGGCAGAGCCTGAAGAACAGGGGATGACGAGATCGTCAGGAGTGGTGAGGTGGGAGAGCGCCTGGGCGAAGACGTAGGGACTGAGATAGCCGGGTTCGGGGATATTGAGGGGCTCCACCAGCGGGAGTTCAGCGCGTACGCCGCGGCAGAACGCGACCCATTCGCCGTGGTCGCCGAGCGGCCGGACGCCCGCCTGGGAGGCGATCTGGCGCAGGACAGAGTTGGCGTCGGTGCAGATCGACTCGGCGATCGCGGGATGGCCCTTGTGGAGTTCGGCGGAATCGCAGTCGACGTGGACGATCTCGCCGACCGGAATGAACTGCTGCCAGTTAAAGCCGGTCTGCTGCAGCGAGAGGCGGGTGCCGAGCGCGACGAGCAGATCGCACTGCTGCAGCAGGATGTTCGAGTAGCGCATGCCCCAGGTGTTGGGACGTCCAAAGAACATGGGGTGATCCGCGCCAAGGCGGTCCATGGCGTTCCAGGTGAGCATGACCGGGATGCCAGCATCGGCGAGTTGCTGCTGAAGCCCGGCTGTGGTTTCGCGATCAATGCCTGCGCCGAGCAGGAGGATGGGGCGCTTCGCCGCCTCAATCCGCGTGATGAGGGCGTCGACCTTGGCGACACTGTCTTCGTGCATTGCTGCGAGCAGAGGTGAGAGGCGGCTGATGGGCGTATTGAGGGCTTGCTCATCGACCTGCGCACCCTGGATGTCGAGCGGTATCTCGAGGAAGACGGGACCTTTGCGGCCCTGCCCGCCCGAGTAGGTCAGATTGGCGAAGGTGTTGCGGTCGAGCACGCGGTCGATGAGTTCGGAGCGTTCGGTAATGGGGGTTGCGATTGCGATGCCGTCGATCTCCTGGATGCCGCGCTGCCGGACTGCTCCGCGGGCGAGGTCGGCAACCTTGACCTGGCCACCGATGACGAGGAGCTCGCGCGATTCGAGCCAGGCGCCGGCGATGGCCGTGACGAGATTGGTGAGGCCGGGGCCGGCGGTTACGAGCGCGAAGGCCTTGGCCGGCCGTTCCGAGGGCAGATGGACTTCGTTGAAGTATTCGGCGGCGATGCCGGCGGCGACCTCGTGGATGACGGGGATGCAGGTGAGCTTGTGACTGCAGGACTCGAGCAGGTGCATGATGTTGCCGCCCGCGACGAAGAAGCAGTGTGTGTAGCCGAGGGAGACGAGCCAGTCGGCGAGAAGGTCGGAGTACTTGGTCATAGTGTGTGCTGGTCTGTAAAAGGACGACTACTGAGATTCTGCTTTGCCGGAATGACAGCTTTTATTGTAGACAAGCGCCCATAGCAACTTCGATGGCTTTGCCGATGCCGGCGTCGAGTTCCTGGGTGCGCGGGATCTGTTCGAGAACGACTTCACCGCTGGGTGCGATCAGGATAAGGGTGTAGTGGGTGGAGGTGTGTTTTTTGTCAGAGGCGAAGCGGTTGAGAACGTCGGGGAGTTGCAGGGCGCTGACGTGATCGGTGAGCGCGGGCAGGGTGCGGATCATGGCTTCGAGATGCCGTTCGAGTTCGAGGACGGAGCCGGTGAAGCGTATGCCGCGCTCGCGCTGAAAGGCGAGCGAACACAGGATGCCGAGGCCTACCGCGATGCCGTGCGGAATGGCGTAGTGCGATGCACCCTCGATGGCGTGGCCGAAGGTGTGGCCGAAGTTGAGGAGCAGGCGTTCCTTCTTGTCGAACTCGTCGATCTCAATGAAGTGTTTTTTCGCGAGGAGCGAGTTGACGATCAGGGCTTCAAGCGCCGAAGTGCTCATGGAGGTGGAGGGCTCGCACGCGAGGTGCCTGGCGAAGGCTTCGGGGCCGCGGACGAAGGTGATCTTTGCGGCTTCGATGAGGCCGGAGGCGAACTGGTCGCGAGGCAAGCTCTCGGCGAGGGATGGGTCGATGAAGATGCGTTGCGGAGGATGGAAGGTGCCGACGAGATTCTTGTAAGGTCCGACATTGATGCTGGATTTGCCACCGATACAGGAGTCGACCATGGCGAGGACAGTGGTCGGCATATAGTCCCAGGAAAGACCCCGCATGTAGATGGACGCGACGAAGGCGGTGATATCCTGAATGATTCCGCCACCCAGGGCTTGTACCTTCGTCTGTCTGGTGACGCCGGCGGCGCGTAATCTTTCAATCAGAGGAGAGATGCGGTCGAGCGACTTTTCAGTCTCGACAGCCTCGACGAAGATTGTGTCGTCTCGTTCATCGACTAAGCTGTTCTTATCGCGGAAGAATGCGTCCGCGATGGTGACCTGCTCGGTCCACTGCGTCTCGGCGTAGACACCAGTGCGGATGTTCACGTCGTAGCTGCCTGTCGATGAGTTGACGCTAAACGATGCGGACATGGCTGAACCCCAGGTCGGCGGCGATGAACTGGCCGGTGATGCCTGAGTTCTCAGGCGAGCAGAGATAAAGGACAAGCGAGGCTACGTCGTCGAGTGCGGGCAGGCGATTGAAGGCTGTAGCGCGGCTGAGGTTTTCGATCTGATCTGGGGTGAGGTTGCGTCGCGTCATGGGGGTTTCGAGCGCGCCGGGCAGGACGGCGTTGATGAGGTGGCCGTCCTTTGCGAGATCCGCCGACGCAGATAGCACGAGGCCTTGCAGCGCAGCTTTCGAAACGGAGTAGGAGAGCTTGGACTGGCGTGCGAGGTTCTGCCAGATGCTGCTGATGAGGCACATGCGGGTGGCGGGGGCGAGCAGCCTTTCGGTTAGCAGCGCCTTGAGCGTGATGAGGATGAATGCTACGTTGGCCTGGTAGATCTCCATGTGGCGATTGAGGTCAACGTCGTAGATGGAGTCGTTGCAGTTGGCGCCCTGGGCCCAACATACGGCGGTGTAAGGCGTGCCGGTGCGCAGGGATTCGGCCGCATTGGCGAGGTCGAGCGTGGCGCGAGAGGCGGCGGTTACCCGCCAGCCTTTGTCGAGGGCGGCGGTCGAGATGGCGGAGCCGATGGCGCCGCTGGCTCCGAAGAGGAGGAGGTGCGTCGGGCTGAGTGAGAGAATGGCCATAAGCAGGACGGGCGTCCGATGCGGCTCCAAACAGAGCATGGCTCGAGAGCCAACTTTTTCACTTGCGTGGAGATGCTGACGCCTAATGGCCTGCTCAAAGAAGCATGAGCATTCGCAAGGCGCCGCACTGGGCCATGACGAGCCGCGATGGCGAGCAAGTCAGGATCGCTAGTTATTCATTACGGCCCAGCGTTGTTCCAGCATGTCGATGCGCTTCGAGTCTTCGTGCTGGATGGCGCCGTAATAGTCGCGCTTGTTCAACAGCCAGAGCAGCTCGAAGTGAACGGCGTTCAGCAGGCCCTGCTCAATATTCTTCTCCTGGACTGCGCTGGCATTGAAGATCACCTTACGGGTTTCAAAACGGGTGAGGTGAATATCAGCCAGTTGGCGCAGGACAGTGATGGAATCCGACGAGACTCCGCCGCCGACTACCAAATCCAACCCCTTTTCCTTGCAGGTCGCAGCCGTGGCGAGGATGTAGTCGGTAACCTCTTTGCCGTTGATCGCTTCACGGCCTAAACCCGCGGAGAGGGAGAAATCGACGCGTCCAAAGACAATGCCGGCGAGCTCGGGCGCGCGCTGGGTTTCCATCGCAAGTGCTTCGAGTTGCTGAAAGGCTGTAATGGTTTCAAGGTTGAAGAGGAAGTCGGTCTCTTCCTGCTCCTGGGCGGAGTAGATCTTGCCGACGGCTTCGGCGAACTTGGTGAGGGCGTATGTGCTTTCGATCATAGGCGCGATGATGTAATCGACACCGATCTGCTTGCTCTCGATGAGGTCGCGCATGGCTTCGCAGCCGCCGATTTTGAGCCCCAGCTTCAAATCGGCCTTACGACAGATCTCGACCAGACGCAGGAGTTCGTCGACACGGGTTCCTTCGGCTTCGAACTCTGCCTTGACGGCGGTATAACCGAAATTGTCTCTGCCGGTCTTCAGCAACTCGAGCATCTTGCGTTCGCGTGTATTCATTGATTTACCTGTTTCTTTGAATTTGGGCAGGGACCTGTCACAACAGAATAGCGTGACTCACAAAGCGCGTCAACACAGCCATCAGGTAAAATCCCGTGCAGACGATGGAGTGGGATTGACTCGCAAGAATGAGGATTCAATGAACCGGAAATGGCTAAGGTATGTCTTGGTTGCATCGGCGATGTCAGGGCTGGCGATAGCTGTACCGGCGCAGAGCGCCGCAATCGCCGAGCCGCTTTGGCCGAAGGGCGCACCGGGCGCCGGCGGCACGGCCGACATCGATATTCCGACCCTGACGGCGTATCTGCCGGCGCAGAATCCTACGAAGACGGCGGTGATTATTGCGCCGGGCGGTGGCTACGCGAACCTCTCCATGGACAAGGAAGGCTCTGCCATTGCGAAGTGGCTGAACGACCGTGGCGTCGCGGGCTTTGTGCTGAAATATCGGCTGGGCATGAAGTATCATCACCCGATCGAACTGGGCGATGCGCAGCGCGCGATCCGGACGGTGCGGGCGCGGGCAGCGCAGTATGGCCTTGCGTCGGACCACATTGGGATGTGCGGATTTTCAGCGGGCGGACACCTTACGGCTTCAGCGGGAACGCTCTACGATCTGGGCCCGGCGGCAGATGGGGACGCCATCGATAAAGAGTCGGCGCGGCCGGATTTCCTGATTCTGGCGTATCCGGTCATCACGATGACGCCGCAGTATGCGCACAAGGGTTCCGTCAAAAATCTGCTGGGCGAAACGCCCGATCCGGCGCAGGTGGATCTGCTCTCGCCGGAGAAGCATGTCACGGCTCAGACTCCGCCAACGTTTATTTATTCGACGACCGACGACGGGACCGTGCCGATTATGAACAGCGTCATGTTCTATGCGGCGCTGGTGGCGGCGAAGGTGCCGGTTGAGATGCATCTGTACCAGCATGGGCCGCATGGCACGGGGCTGGCGCAGCAGTATCCGGATCTAAAGGGATGGCCGGATTTGCTGGCGACCTGGATGCGGTCGAAGGGGATGATGGGGCCGGGTTAGGGAACGGGGATAACCCAACGGTCGACGCGAAGGGCGCCCCGAACATGGGGCGCCCGTCAGCGGAGGTAGGTGTCGGTCTGGTCGAGCCAGTCCTGGCGCGGCGGCGTGAAGATGTCGAGGCCTTCCACGTCCTCGTGGGCGGTGGCGGAGTGGGGCACGCCGCCCGGGATGATGAGGATTTCGCCGGCGTGGACGACCTGTGACACGCCGTTGACGATGAACTCCAGCGACCCGCTCACGATGAGCGAGATCTGCTCGTTGTCGTGCTGGTGGGTGGGCACGACGCAGCCCTGTTTCAGCGCGATCTTCGCGAGCATAGCCTTCTCGCCGGTGACGAACTGCCGGGTGAAGAGCGGGTTCATCTGTTCGAGCAGGACGTCGCTCCAGCGAAAGAGCTTTGCGCCTGCGATATCGGTTCCTATGGTCATATGTTCAACATCCCTCAGGGAACTGCTTTGTAATGCACATCCCCCTTGTGTAGAGTAAGCGAAACAAGCGCAGCATTACGATGACACAGCTTTTTGCGTTACAACTTTTCATATGCAGAAGATTGAAGCCATCATCCAGCCATCGAAGCTCGACGAGGTCAAGGACGCGCTGATTGAAATCGGCGTGCAGGGCATTACGGTGCTGGAGGCGCGCGGGCATGGGCGTCAGAAAGGCCACACCGAGTTCTATCGCGGACGCGAGTATGCGGTGGACCTGCTGCCGAAGGTGAAGCTGGAATTGGTAGTTGCGGATGCGATGCTGGAGCGGGCGATTCAGGCGATTATCGGCGCCGCCCGGACGGGCAAGATCGGCGACGGAAAAATATTCGTCTCGCGCATAGACGATGCGATTCGGATACGCAACGACGAACGCGGGGAGATTGCGCTGTAACTGAACCGAACCACAGGAGGACGCCTCAGCCCATGCAGATCGACGGCAGCCTCCGGGATGAACTGCTCACCGCTCCACGGCGTCAGTACGAGGCGCGCATGGAGGAGATTCGTGCTGAGTTCATAGCGAATCCGCACCGGCTTGCGTCGGGCGCGATTGCGATTGCCGAGCGGGCGGGCGCGGTCGATGCGCTGATTCAGGCTCTGTGGATTCCGATGATCGCGGGCGACGCGGGCGACTCCGGGCTGGCGGCGGGCGTGGCGGTTGTCGCGATAGGTGGCTACGGGCGGCGCGAACTCTTTCCGGCGTCGGATGTCGACCTGATGTTTTTGCTGGATGCGCGGGTGCCGGAGCGCGCGGCGAAGGAGACGATCCGGCGGCTAAGCCAGGCGCTGTGGGACTGCGGGGTGCGCGTCTCGCCGATGACCAGGATGCTCGCGGAGTGTGGGCGGTTCCAGCCGCAGAATGTCGAGTTTACGCTGGCGCTGCTGGATGCACGGCATGTCTCGGGCGATGAGTCGGTGACGGCGGAGCTGACGCGGACGATCTTGCCGGCGGTGATCGCGCGCGAGCGTGAACGTATCGCATCGCGGCTGTTGGAGGTGACGCAGGTCCGGCACACGCGCTACGGCGGGACGCTGTTTCACCTGGAGCCGAATGTAAAGGAGTGTCCGGGCGGTCTGCGCGACACGCATGTGTGCGCCTGGCTGGCGCTGATAAACGCTACAGCAGAGAACCCGCCCGCGGACGAGTTTGTGGAGGCGCGCGAGTTCCTGTTGCTGGTGCGGGCATTTCTGCACTTTCGCAACGGCCGCGACGACAACCAGCTGGACTGGCAGACGCAGGATGAGGCCGCGGCGGTGGGGCTGGGAACGGCGCAGCGGGATGGAAGAGCCGAGCGGACGGGCGATCCGGCGTTCTGGATGCGGGTTTATTTCAGGCATGCGCGAGCCGTGGAGCGGAGAATCTCGCAGTATATCGAAGAGCTTTCGCCCTCCAGGCTCGACGCGCCGCTGCCTTCGCCGAGCGGAAATCGCGGTGCGACCAGGCCGGCGAACGCAGCGTTCGAGATCCGGCAGAGCCGCATCTCGTTTGTAGCCGCGGGTGCGAATGCGCGCCCTGCGGAGGATGCGGCGCACGACCCGGATGTGGTGCTGGCGATCTTCGCGGCGATGGCCCGAACAGGAGCTAAGCTGCCGCGGACGACCGAGGCTCGGCTGGAAGATGCGCTGCCGATCTTGTCCGCGCACCTGGAAGATGGGCCTGGTCTGTGGCGGCAATTGCAGGCTATTTTGACGGGGCCGCATGCGGGCCGCGCGCTGCGGGCGATGCACGCTATTGGGATTCTGGAGCTGGTGACTCCGGAGTTCCATGGCATCGATGCGCTGGTAATTCGCGACGCCTACCATCGCTACACAGTCGACGAGCATACGTTTGTGGTGATCGACACGCTGCATGCGCTACAGCCTCCGCTGCCGCCGCCGCCTAAGCCGATAGCCCCGTGGGCGGCGCGCTTTGCGGGTGTGCTGCGCGATCTTCCGCACCCGGAATTGCTATACCTGGCGGCGCTGCTGCACGACACCGGCAAAGGCCATGCGACGGCCGCGCACGCGCAGGAATCGGCGCGGATGGCGCAGAACGTGATGGCTCGGCTCGAAATCGATGCGTATGAGGCCGGGCTGGTGCTGGAGATTATCCGCAACCATCTGGAGATGTCGTCGGCGCTGCGCCGGGATGTGTTCGACCAGGAGACGATTCGCTCGTTTGCCACGCGCGTTCCAACGCCCGAAGCGTTGCGCATGCTAACGCTGTTTACCTATGCCGATATCGCGGCAGTGCATCCGGATGCCTTGACGCCGTGGAAGGCCGAGAACCTGTGGCGGCTGTACATTGCGACCGCGAACTACCTGGATCGCAGCGTGGACGATGAGCGCGTGGCCTCGGTCGCGGCGACGGAACTGCGCGAGGTGATGCATCGCGTGCATGCGCTGCTGCCGGGCCGCGAGGCCGATGTTGCCGCGTTTCTGGAGGGTCTGCCGAGGCGCTATCTGCTGACCCGTACGCCCGACCAGGTGCGGGCGCATGTGGCTATGGCGGCGTTTCTGGCCAGGGATATTGCGGACGAAAATCAGGTCGAGCTGCGCTATGCGCCGGGGTTGAGCGAGTTGACGCTGATCACACGCGACCGCCCCCTGATCTTCGCGTCGATGTCGGGTGCGCTGGCGGCCTGGGGGATGAATATCGTGACGGCGGATGCATTCTCGAATGCGCAGGGGCTGGTGGTGGACAGTTTCCGCTTTACGGATACATTCCGCACGCTGGAGTTGAACGAGTCGGAGCGGGGGCGGTTTCTCGAGAACATCCTTGATGTGGCGGCCGGCCGCGTGGACGTGGAAGCGATGCTGGCGGGGCGCCGGCGCAGTCGAACGGGATCCCGCAAGGTGATGGTGGAGACGAAGATCGACTTCGACGATACGGCGTCGAGCCAAAGCACGCTGCTGCAGGTGGTGGCGCAGGATACGCCGGGGCTGCTGCGTGCGCTGTCGATCACGCTGGCGGAGCGGGGATGCAATGTTGAGGTGGCGTTGATCGATACCGAGGGTGAGATGGCGATCGACGTGTTTTATCTGACGCAGGCATCGGCTAAACTGGAGGCCGCGCAGCAGGAGACGCTTCGCCGATTATTGCTGGAGGCGATTGCCGCGAATGCACGTTAGGGAGATGATCGCCGGTGTGGTGTTGGGGTCGTTTTGTTGGGCTGGCGTCGCTCAAAAGCCTGCCGCGGCTTGCCGACGTGCGGCGATCGACGGGGAAGTGGATGCGGGCAAGCCGTTCTCGCAGGCGATCGGCAATGGTTTGAAGGTGTATCTGCAGCCAATTCATTCGGGCTGGATTTTGCGGGTTCTGCCGGTCGCCGGACCCATGCCGGAGCATGACTATGCGGAGCTGGCGACGCCGCCGTACAACTCGGTGACTCCGCTTTCCATTTCGACCGACTTTGCCTTCCGGGCACAGGATGCGATCGGGTGGAATCCGCGGCGTTTTCATTTTGCGACTTCGACCGCGGAGTTCCAGCAGCTCCGACAGGCTTACACGAAGTTCGAGGCAGCAGGCGCTGCGGCAACGGATGCCATGCAGGCGGAGCTTGCGCACCAGATTGCACAAACGTCTTCCGGGGCGCTCACGATTTTGGATTCGCGCCTGGAGGCGGGCACGGCGGATCAATGGCGAATGGCGGCCGCAGTGGCTTCGCACTTCAGCGAGACTGCACATACGCTGGTGCAGCAGCCGGGCATCGAGCCGACGCCCCTGGGACGGCTGCTGTGGCTGCGCTTTCGCATCGAATTGGATCTGCCCGCGGGGTTTGCGGTTAGTCCTGCGGTGCACACTCAGCCGGCTGTTTGCGCAACCTGATAGACGATCCGGACCAACCTGCTGCACCGACGCCGCATCAATGCAATTGGGTTCCGCGCGACAGTGCCGTGCATCTTTCGATTTTTCTACATCGTTGTGCCTGCCTTTGTGCGTGAAACCGACTTATTATCAATACATGACAACTCCAGCACAGCAGACGACAAGCAACGGACGCCCGGTTGAGGCGCAGGGCGAACGCGACCGGTATTTCTTCGGTGCGCTCGACAGCTCGGTGGATAACCGCGAAAAGCTGCGGGAGGTGAGCTGGGGGTACGATCAGCCGGAGGGCATCGTGCTGGCGTCGCTGGACGCGGCGATCAACTGGGTGCGCAAGAACTCGGTATGGCCGATGACATTTGGTCTGGCTTGCTGCGCCATCGAGATGATGTCGATGGGCGGTTCGCGCTACGACATCGCGCGCTTTGGGGCCGAGGTGTTTCGGCCGTCGCCGCGGCAGAGCGACCTTATGATTATCGCCGGCCGCGTCTCGCAGAAGATGGCGCCGGTGATCCGGCGGCTGTACGAACAGATGCCCGAGCCGAAGTGGGTCATCTCGATGGGCGCCTGCGCTACGTCAGGCGGCGTTTTTAACAATTATGCGCTGCTGCAGGGCGTCAACCAGATTATTCCCGTGGACATTTACGTTCCCGGATGCCCGCCGCGTCCAGAGCAGCTTTTGTACGCGATCACATTGTTGCAGGAGAAGATTCAGAGTGAACGGGGCTCAATGCGGCGCACACTGAACCTAAGTTGACGTGCGAAGCCTGTTACTGGAGAGGTTCCAAAAAGCGATTCCGGTGCGCGGCGCGGACTAATCGCTGGTATTGTGGAGAAGTTTCGAAAGAGTCTCATTTTGTTGTAGCTGGTTGAGTTAACTGCGGTAAACTTTGTTGGACCATGACAAAGAATCTTGTGAGTTCGAGAGTTCGTCAATTTTCAAAGATTTATTTTTGCGGAGGAAGTCGAATGGTTTATCGCCCGTTACGTCATTTTGGCCGGTTCGTACTGGCTGCATGTGCAGTCAGCCTTGGAGTTGCGAGCCTGAGTGCGCAGACCGCGCCCAGCACTGCCGCCCCCACGGGGCCTAACCCTTCACGCTTCGACCTGTTCCTCGGCTATTCGTACTTTGGCGCCCACGGTCAGGTGAAGCCGGCCGGAATCAACTACTCCTCGGTAAACGAGGGAGCGATCGGTTCAGGCGCGTACTACTTTAACAAGTACGTCGGTGCCGAAATCAACTTTGTGTCCCATCCGGATGGCGTGAACGACGGCATGTACAGCTCCAGCGCCGGTCTGATTGTGCGCGCACCGATGCAAAACTTCACGCTCTTTGCGCATGGCCTCGTGGGCGGCGGACAGCTCGGCGGACCTAACAGCGAAGTGCCCGCGACGCTCGAGCACGAGCCCTATCGGTGGGGTCCGACCCTGACCGCCGGAGGCGGCATGGACTACGACCTGCCCTTCTTGAATGGCAAGTTCTCGCTGCGTCTGTTCCAGGCCGACTACCGTTACTGGCACGCCGACTTTGGTCCGGCGGTGACGCAGCCGACCCCCGGCATTCTGGGTGGTCGCGCAAACCTGTCTGGCGTCGACCTGAGCACGGGCATTTTGATGCACTTCGGCCACATCATCCCGCCGCCGCCGGTTACCTATGCCTGCACGGTTGCGCCGACCTCGATTTACGCTGGCGATCCCGTCACGGTTACCGGAACAGCGGTCAACCTGAACCCGAAAAAGGCAGCGGCGTACAAGTGGACTTCGACCGGCGGTACGGTCTCCGGTACCAGCAGCACGGCGAATGTCGACACCAAGGGTCTGGCGCCGGGCACCTATACGGTGAAGGGCAATGTCTCCGAAGGTCCAAAGATCGGTCAATTCGCGGATTGCTCGGCCGACTTCATGGTCAAGCCATTCGATCCTCCGACGGTTAGCTGCTCGGCGAGCCCGTCCAGCGTGGATCCTGGCGGTTCCTCGACCATCACCGCGATGGGCATGAGCCCGCAGAATCGTTCGCTCACCTACAGCTATAACGCGACGGCTGGAAGCGTGACCGGAACTTCGAGCACGGGAACGCTGTCGACCTCGGGTGTCCAGGGCGGAACGACCATCACGGTCACCTGCCAGGTTGTCGATGACACCGGCAAGTCTGCCAGCGCAAACACGACGGTTTCGGTGAACAGACCACCAGCTCCGCAGCCCGTCGTTGCGAAGCCCACACCCAGCAACCTTTGCACGATCAGCTTCGATCGCGATAAGCGCCGCCCGACCCGTGTGGACAACGAGGGCAAGGCCTGCCTCGATGACCTGGCACTCGCTCTGCAGCGCAGCTCCGATGCAACGCTCGACCTGATCGGAAACGAAACTGCGGAAGAGATGAACCCGCCACACCGCGGTCGGAAGGCTGCACCTGCCTCCACGAAGGATGCCGCCGAGCGCGCCGTCAACGTCAAGGAGTACCTCGTCAAAGAGAAGGGGATTGATGCTTCTCGTGTCAAGGTTATGACCGGATCCGCTGGCGACAAGACAGTAACCACGACCCTGGTCCCGGCCGGCGCCGATACCTCCTCCATCACCGGAACCCCGGTGGATGAGGGCACGGTCAAGGCTCAGCCTCGCACCCCGGTTGCAACCCGGAAGCACAGAAAGAAGTAAGTCCGCTGCACCGCATCGCAAGGGCTGGCTGGGCGTTATGCTCAGTCAGCCTTTGTGTTGCAGGCGAATGATTGTGAAGATTTTGCGTCTAAGAGCAAAGATCAAATTTAGGTGCGTGTTCGCGGTTTCTAGAATAGGAACGGGATGGAACGATTTTGATGGACTGTAAGGCTGTAATCCGCGGAACGTTTCTGCCGGTAGCGCTTGCGCTCGCCACCGTGTCGGCATGGGCTTCCGGTCCTGCCTCGACTCGGTGGGCCGCGTTCGGCCCCGATGGCGGCGATGCGCGCCGGATTGCGCCCGATCCGCATGATCCAAGTCACCTGTACCTGGGTACCATTAACGGCTGGATCTATGAATCTAGCAACGCCGGCGATAGCTGGCGACGGTTGGCGCAGGTGGGCAAGCGCGACGACCTGGTGCTGGACTCCATTCTGGTCGATCCGTCCAATCCCAGGCATGTGGTGGTTGGCGCCAAGGTGATCGACCATCCGGATGGCGGCATTTACTTCAGCTTCGATGCCGGCGAGACGTGGACGAACCAGGCCGAGATGCGCGGGCAGTCGGTGCTGTCACTGACGCAGTCCGTCTCCGATCCGAAGACGCTGGTGGCCGGTACGCTCCAAGGTGTTTTCCGCTCGATCGATGGCGGCATGCACTGGCGGCTGATGAGCCCTCCGGGAAACAAGGAGATCCACAACGTGCAGTCGGTGGCCATCGACCCGCGTGATCCGAAGATTGTTTACGCGGGTACCTGGCATCTGCCTTGGAAGACAAGCGACGGCGGCGAGACGTGGGAAAACTTCGGTAAGCCGCAGGGAATCATCGACGACTCCGATGTGTTTTCGATCATCATCGACCCAGTCAAGCCGAATACCGTCTTTGCGAGCGCCTGTTCAGGTATCTACAAGAGCGAAACGGCGGGCGCCAGGTTCACGAAGATCGAGGGAATTCCCAACACCGCGCGACGGACACGGCGACTGCTGCAGGATCCGAGCCATTTGGCGACCGTCTTCGCGGGTACGACGGAAGGGCTCTACCGCTCGGACGACGCGGGCAAGACATGGCAGCGCCTTACCGGGCCTGAAATCATCGTAAACGACATTGAGGTTAATCTCGCCGATCCGCGCAAGGTGCTGATCGCCACGGACCGCGGCGGAGTGTTCGCATCGGAGGATGGCGGAGACAGCTTCCACCCGTCGAACACAGGCTTCTCCGCACGGCAGATATCCGCCTTGAAACGCGACGTTAGGCGCGCCGATACGTTGTTCGTCGGGGTGGTGAACGACAAGGGTTGGGGCGGCGTCTTTGAGAGCGACAACGGCGGGCAGAACTGGACGCAGCGCAGCGATGGTTTGGAGGGTCGCGATGTCTTCGCGCTCGGTCAGGCGCCGGATGGCACGATGATCGCCGGCACATCGCACGGTTTGTTTCGGCTCGACACGTCGGCGGAAACATGGACACGGGTCGTCGCGGCTCCCGGTTCTGTCACGACGCACGAGACCGTGCAGGGGATTCTGACACGGCCTCCGATTGTGGCTGGGACTACGCCTACGGCGGAAAGCAGCAGCAATCTGACGCCTGTGCCCACGTCTAAGACCCCGCCGAAACTGCGGAAGAAGCCTGTGAAGCTGACGCCGGCTCAGCTCAAAGAGAAGGGGCTTGCGGCGAGGCGCACTACGGCAGTGAATCATACGCCGGTGAGTCGCCCGCCCGTGAAGCAGGCCAAGGCGCCCGTTGTTGCTACGGATGCAGCGCTGTTCGATGGTAGCGTCTATGGCATAGTCACGTCGGGAAACACATTGTTGGCGACCACCTCGGTCGGATTGCTCACCAGCCAGGACGACGGCGTAAGCTGGGCTGCGACCGGGCCGCCGGATAGCTCGGACTGGCGATTTATCGCTGCGGCAAAGAAGTACGTGGCGGCCGCGACGCTGCGGACGGTCCTGCTGTCGTCCGATGGCGGCACGCAGTGGTCGCGAATGAAACTGCCGGAGATGCTGACGCAGATCACGACAGTTGCAGTCGAACCGACAGGCGAGGTGTGGATCGGAGGACGCGAGGGCGTGTTTGTCTCGTCGGACGCCGGAAATACATGGGCGATTCCCAAAAACGTCGATCTTAACTCGATTAAGAACATCTTCTATGATGAGGCCACCAACCGCGTCACCATTACAACGGGCGCGAACAGCAGCTATGTTTTCACCGTGCTGCTGCCGAGCAAGATTCTGAACTGGACCGACACCGGTTGGAATCTTCGCTTCGCGCGCCCAATAGGGGACCACATCGTGGCGGCTACGCTATTCGACGGCATCGTGGTGCAGCCGCGCGGGCCGGGGCCGGCAGTCAAAGCGCCTGGATTGGGCGAGGCAGCCGTGACTGCAAAGCCGGTTGCGGGCGCGACAGTCAAGCAGGACTAACAGGACTACACAGGATTAGAATTGAAATCATGATCTCCGCCTTTAGGCCGCGCCACTCCTTCCAGACCGATGATCCCGCGCTTGAACCGATCGCAGCCAAGGTGATGGCGGGAGAGCGGCTGAACTTCGACGATGGCGTCGCGCTATATGGCTCGGGCGACATCCTGGCCGTGGGTTGGCTGGCGAACCTGGTGCGCGAGCGCATGCACGGCGATCTGGCCTACTTCAACGTCAACCGCCACATCAACCCGACGAACGTATGTGTGGCGTCGTGCAGGCTGTGCGCGTTCGGCCGCAAGAAGGGCGAGGCCGATACCTACACCATGGCGCTCGAAGAGGCGTGGGCGACGGCGGGCCAAGGCTACATTGAAGCGGTTACGGAGTTCCACATCGTAGGCGGTCTGCATCCCGACCTGCCGTTCTCCTACTTCATGGACCTTGTGCGCGGGCTGAAGGACCGCTATCCGAGGGTGCACATCAAGGCGTTTACGATGGTCGAGATTGCGTTTCTCGCCAGGCGCGGCAAGATGTCGATCCCGGAGGCGCTGCAGCAGATGAAGGACGCGGGCGTCGACTCGATGCCCGGCGGCGGCGCGGAGATCTTCGCCGATCGCGTGAGGCACATCATCTGCGACCACAAGATCGATGGCGGCGAGTGGCTGGAGACCGCGCGGATGGCGCACAAGATGGGCTTCCGCTCGAACGCGACGATGCTTTACGGGCATGTGGAGGAGATCGAAGACCGCGTCGACCACCTGCTACGGCTGCGCGAGGTGCAGGACGATACCGGCGGCTTTCAGACGTTTATTCCCCTGTCGTTTCATCCCGACAACACTGCGCTGGCGCACATCCCGAAGTCGACTGGCATGACTGATATCCGCCAGATCGCGGTAGGCCGGCTGATGCTCGACAACTTCGCGCACATCAAGAGCTACTGGCAGATGGTGACGCCGCAGATGGCGCAGATTTCGTTGCGGTTCGGCGCCGACGATATCGATGGAACGGTCGTCGAAGAGAAGATCTATCACGATGCCGGCGCGACCACGCCGCAGGGCATGCGGCGGGCGGACCTGATCCGGTTGATTACAGAGGCGGGACGCGTGCCGTTCGAGCGCGACACGCTGTATCGGGCGGTGACGCGGTCGGAAGATACCTTTACGGTGTCGGCGTAAGCGGTTGCAGCTGCGCCGTGGAAGAGCCGAGGATGTGGCTGAGATGTATAGGCTGGATTGCCTGTGCTTCGCGCCGCCGTTTCGCTTCAACCTTCGTACGATGCGGCGGCTTGCGCTACGGCGAGACGCGCTGGTCGTCATCGCGGAGCACGACGGCGAGATGCTCGGGTTTGTGATTTATGAGGTGGACCACGGCGCGAAGTTCCGCTCGGCATATGTGGCGACGCTCGATGTGCATCCGGAGCATCGCCGCCTCAGGATCGCCAAGACACTGATGGATGAGGCGGATCGTCTTGCCATCCTGCACGGGATCAACCATATTCGACTGCATGTCTACGCGGGTAATGAAGCCGCGATTCGCTTCTATGAGAGCCGCGGATACAAACGAATCAGCTTGAGGGAGGACTTCTATGGGCGCGGGATGGATGCAGTTTTGTACCTGATGAACTCCGGTACCCTCCCCCCTACCGAAAATACCTAAAATATTCATACGAAAAGACTTAAGTCCGGACCTCGGTTTCCGCAGAGTTGACCTGTTTTGGTGCAGTGGGTTTTATGGGTGCAACGCAGTGAAAAGCCTGCCCCGCGAATCAGTTCGGTGAAGTTGGTGCCGGTTTGGCTGGCATTAGCTGTTTGACTGAGACTGTAGCCGGAACGCGATACTGGAGAGTCTCCGTGCCGCCGCTCAGAAAACGTCTCAGCGACGGCTTTTGGTAATAGGCGTCCTGCGAGACCTTGATCAGCGATCCGTTGCGCATGCGGAGATAGACGAACTCCTGCAAGGCCACGGTCAAGGTGCATTTCTGCACCGGCAGGTCGTGGTTCCCCGCTGCAATCGCGTCGGAAGGCATCAGGACCTCGAGCTTGCCGCGCTTCTTCCAGCGTGCCTGCAGGGACTGAAAGCCGGGTGGCACCCGCATGCGGTCGCAGCCTTCGTAGGTAAAACTGAGCGCCTGGGTTACGGAGGGCGGAGTGACCAGATCGGCGCGTCCGCCGCCGGCAAAGTCGTCGTCCGCGCCGCCGAGGTAGACGGGACCTCCGCCGCCGCCGCAAGGACTGCCCTGGCCGCCGCTGTCCGCGCTGGCGCTGCCCATGTCGGGAATGGATGTAGAGCACCAGTTCGGCTGTAGATGCGAGTTGCGATGCGTATCATCAATTACCAGCACATGCAGGCGCAGAGGATATTTTGCGTTGGGCGCGTCCTGAGCGAACGCGGACAGGGCACACAAG